>JBFZAN010000080.1:0-32117 GCA_041309005.1 Candidatus Omnitrophota bacterium | reverse complement strand
AAAGACAGCACCTCGTGCCTTTATTACATGAAAAAGAAATACCGGCTGAATGTGCTGGCTTTTACCTTCGACCACGGGTTTGAGAACGAAGAAGCGCTTGCAAACGTGAGAAACGCAGTGGGTACCCTGGGCGTTGACTGGCTCTATTTCAAATCAGATTTCATGAAAGATGTTTTCGCCAAGATCATCACGACAGAAAGCGACGCTCCCATGTGCCATGTGTGCGCGATATGGTATACGCAACTCTCATACGAAACGGCCAGCCGTTACCGTATCCCGATGATTGTGGGCGGATGGACCAAGGGCCAGTCCGGGGAACAGGAAGAGTCGCTTAAGGAATATAGAAAAATGTCCGAAGCCACCGTCCAATTTATTACCCGCATCCTGCGAAATGATCAGCGTTATAAAGCATTTCCCCTTAGCACCCGGGAAGTCTTGGAACAGTACCGAAAGTGCAAAGTCATCGCTCTTTCACCCCACTGGTTCTTAAAGTACGACCCAGACAGGATAATGGAAGTATTGAAGACTGAATTGGGATGGAAGGCCCCCGCCTTGAGTTACCCTAAGAATTCGACAAACTGCGTTATGAACTTCGTGAGCGTCTACCAGACGATGAGAAAATTTGGATATACACATTATCATATAGAAATGAGTAAGCTGATAAGAAAGGGCGAACTCACCAGAGATGAAGCCCTGGAGCTTTTAAAGGCAGATTTTGATAAAACTTTCCTTAATTCTGTTTTGGGAAAAATCGGTTGCAGCCTAAAAGACTGATTCTCGATGAATAGCATAAAGAAAAGTGTCCAGAAAATCATTGCCAGGGTCCAGAAAATATTGATTTTTATTCTTCTATTATGTCTATATATCGTCGGGTTCGGCGTCACCAAGCTTTTTATTTACGTTTTCGGAAAGGCGATTTCTAGCCGTAAAAACGAAGGATGTGACACCTTCTGGTTGGAAGCACAAGGATATGCATCCGATATCGGCGATTGCGAACGGGAGTCTTAGTCAGGGAGGAGAGGCTTTATGAAGAAAATAGCGTATATATTAAAAGAGATGTGTTACATGATCAAAAGACACAAACTATATTTTATCGCTCCCATACTCATCGTCCTGGCGCTTTTGGCGTTTTTGGTTTATTACATTGGTCCGTCAATTTTAATATCCTTTATTTATGCCGGAATTTAAGTGCGCGACAATCTAATGAGGGTAGGTTATAGCTATGAGTCAACGCCAGCATAAAATAATCATTTTCTTTTTAGGCATCATAATAGTCCTGGTTGCGCTGGAGATAGCATTAAGAATGATTGGTGTCATACATATTCACCATGTTAAACGGTTGAACCCAGCTACACCGAGGGAAAGTAGCGAAATTGTTATCTTGTGCCTGGGCGATTCTTATACGGCAGGATTTGGTGCTGTTGAAGATAAGAGTTACCCAAGGCAATTAGAAGCATTATTGGCAAAGAGCATGCAGGGCATCAAATTTAAAGTGATTAATAAAGGTATAGCCACATCCAATACTTCAATGATGTTAAGGGGCCTTGATAGGATTTTGGATAAGGTTCACCCTGATTTTGTTGTGTTGCTTATTGGCGGTGCAAATTTCTGGAATAGCTGGGGCTACAGGCAGTTTTTGCACAGACGAAGCTTTTTACTGAAAGCGCAAGATCTTTTATATGATATTAAGCTGTATAAGTTGGTAAAATTATTATTTTACGATATCAAGAAGAAAATAGTGCTCAATAGAGGCGTAAAGGAAATTCCGGTTGATGAAGAAAATAGAGGTTTCGGTTATATGAAAAAAGCAAGTTCTTTAATGAGAGAAAGCAAGCACCAGGAGGCAAGGCCGTATTTTGAAAAAGCCGCTCGAATCCTCCCAAATGAAGCAGAGATATATTTCTCGCTAGGAGTAGCGTTCATTATGTCGCCGAAAGAAGCCTGGAAATATTTTGCCAAAGCGATTGAGATAAATCCGTGGGAATTCGATCGATACTACGTGGGTGTGGGGTCAACGGCGTATAACAGTAATGATCCGGTGACGGCAAATGAAGCGGTAACATTTCTGTCTAAGTATAGGAACGCCAGGCCAATAGTAAAAGATTTCCTTGCAATGCTTAAGGACCAAAAGAAGTACCGGGAAAATATCAAAGACTGGATTATGTTGGATCTCAAGGAGATGTCTCAAAAATGCAGTAAAAAAGGGCTGAGGTTGATAATGCAAAATTATCCATTTGAAGCAGGCACACAATCATTAATGAGGGAAGTTAATTTGATTTTGGAGATGTTTGTTCATGAGAACTCTATTCCTTTTGTTGATAACGCTCAGGTATTTCATGATTTGATGGCTAAAGGAGTCAGGCAAGAAGACCTTTCCGTAGTGGACGGCCATTGTAATGCGAGAGGGTATGGGATAATGGCGGATAATGTATGCGATACAATAAAGGAACTGCTAGTCTTGGAAGTGCCGAATGGATCACAAAAAAACTAGCCTTAATATCTTAGGAATATCTTGTTTTTATCATGATTCTGCGGCTTGCCTGCTAAAAGACGGGAAGATTATTGCTGCAGCGCAGGAGGAGAGATTCAGCAGACAAAAGAACTCTGCTGAATTTCCTATCCGCGCGATCAATTATTGCCTTCAGTGCGGTGACCTCGCAATATCCGATATCGATTACATCGGCTTTTATGAAAAACCGTTCTTAAAATTTTCCAGGGTAGTGTTAAACCATCTTGAGGCCTATCCTTTTTCCTTGAAGAATTTCCTGGATACGCTTCCTTACTGGCTGCAGGATAGATTAATAATGCCGCTGGCATTAAAAAGGGAGACAGGTTTTGACAGGAAGACTTTATTTGTAAAGCATCACTTGTCACACGCCGCGAGCGCTTTTTTGGCTTCAGATTTTGAAGAAGCCGCGATATTAACCGCGGATGGAGTGGGTGAATGGGCAACGACTTCGTATGGGATCGGCCGCGGAAACGGTATCCAGGTTATCCATGAAATCCATTTCCCCGACTCCTTGGGCTTGCTCTATACTGCGTTGACAACTTATCTTGGATTTGAAGCTTTGGAAGGAGAAGGCAAGGTGATGGGGCTGGCAGCTTACGGCGATCCTCAAGCGTACTTGGATTCATTTAATCGGATTATCGCCATCAAGCCGGACGGGAGCTTTAAGCTCGATCAGAGCTATTTCGGATTTTTCAATGAAGGCGCCAAGATGTATACCGGGAAGCTGGTAAAATTATTCGGTAGCGCGCGAAAACCGGATGAGCGCATCGAAAACAGGCATTATGATATAGCTGCAAGCCTCCAGAAGTTAATTGAGGACATCCTTATTAAAATCGCCCGGCATATCTATAATAAGACCAAGCAGGATAAGCTTTGTCTTGCGGGTGGGTTATTCCTAAATTGCGTCGCCAACAGTAAAATACTGGAAGAGACGCAGTTCAGGGAGGTTTTTATCCAACCTGCCGCAGGCGACAGCGGAGGCGCGCTGGGGGCAGCTTTATATATATATCATTCTTTATTGCATAACAATAGAGAGCATCCCATGATAGATGCGTATCTCGGGCCTTGTTTCAATGCGAATGAAATAAAAAGGAATCTGATCAATGCGGGCCTGCAGTTCAAAGAATACGAAACTTCTGAATTATGCAGGTATATCGCCGAAAAGATAGCCCATAATAGGATAGTCGGCTGGTTTCAGGGGAGGATGGAATTCGGGCCCAGGGCGCTGGGCAACAGATCTATTCTGGCTAACCCGTGTAATCCCGGTATGAAGGACCTTCTTAACCAGAAAGTAAAGAACAGGGAATCATTCAGGCCCTATGCTCCCGCGGTTCTGGAAGAGAAGGCAGGAGAATATTTTGAGTTGAACCAGATTTCTCCCTTTATGTTGTTAACATCGTCAGTAAAAGAAAATAAGAAAAGCCTTATTCCCGCAGTAACCCATGTTGACGGCACGGCAAGGCTACAGACAGTAAATAAAGCCACTAACCAAAAATTCTGGCAACTGATCAATGAATTTGAAAAAATTACCGGTGTGCCAATTGTAATCAACACTTCTTTTAATTTAAGAGGCGAGCCTATCGTATGTTCACCTCAAGACGCTGTCAAAAATTTTCAGAGTAGCCAGATGGATTGTCTGGTATTGGAGAATTACGTTATTGAACGTTAAGGATAAGCCCGAGATGAATATCGCCATTGTCCGGAGTTCTTTAATAGCCGCATCATAGTCTAAAAGTTATGTGCAATACGTTATTTGGCTGGTAGAAAAAAGTCAGAAAAAAGCGGCTTTCGGAGATTTACTTAATCTAAAACGCTTTTAAAATTAAAATATGATAAAAAAATGGCCCGGCATAAAGATACAATATGTATATTTAGTTTTTTCTACTTTTTTTTGCATGAACGCGTACGCGGGCATACATACCGAGACCGTTGCATACAAGCAGGGCGAAGTTACGCTCGAAGGTTACCTTGCCTATGACGATGGACTGAAAGGTAAAGTCCCCGCTGTGCTGATAGCGCATGAATGGACGGGAATAGGCCCATACGTGAAAAAGCGCGTCGAGCAGATAGCCGAGCTTGGTTACGTCGGTTTTGCCATTGATATCTACGGAAAAACCATAAGGCCCAAAGACGCAAAAGAAGCAGCTACCCAGGCCGGTATATACCGTTCTAACCGCAAATTGATGCGCGAACGGGCGCGGGCAGGGCTCGAGGAGATCAAGAAATGCCGGTTCGTGGACCCGCAACGGATAGCGGCAATGGGGTATTGTTTTGGCGGCGGCGTCGCCCTTGAATTGGCTCGTAGCGGAGCTCCTGTAGCCGCAGTGGTCAGTTTTCATGGGAACCTCGATACGCCCCACCCAGAAGACGCCCGGAATATAAAAGCAAAGATACTGGTCTGCCACGGCGCAGACGACCCTTTTGTTACCTTAGACCAGGTACGCGCGTTCCAGGATGAAATGCGCAGCGCACACGTGGATTGGCAGATGAATTTTTACGGCAACGCGGTGCATAGTTTTTCTAATCCCGGTTCAGGCGATAACCCTGCTTCCGGAGCAGCGTATAATGAAGAAGCCGACAGGCGTTCCTGGGAAGCGATGAGGCTTTTTTTCGACGAAGTATTTTCTTCGAAACAGCAGCGAGATTAAACTATATCACGAGGCAGGGAGGAGCGTATGTGTAAAACTTTAATGGAAACGAAGGACGACATTTCCGCTTTGGTACTGAGGCTTGTTCTTGGTATCGTTTTCTTCCCGCACGGCGCCCAGAAAGCGCTCGGCTGGTTCGGCGGGTACGGGCTGAAAGGGTCACTTGATTTCTTTACCGTAAAGATGCATATCCCGCTTGTATTCGCCCTGCTTGCGATCGCCGCCGAATTCCTGGGCTCAATAGCGCTGGTTTTTGGCCTTTTTACGCGCCTGGCGGCTTTCGGCATTGCCGTGGTAATGGTGGTGGCGATAAACCTGGTCCACATGCATAACGGGTTTTTCATGAACTGGTCGGGGATGCAGAAAGGGGAAGGTATTGAGTATCACCTCCTGGTTATCGCTATTGCCGTCGCGTTGATGATCAGGGGAGGCGGGGCGCTTTCAGCCGATAGGAAGTTTTCAAAACCTTAAAACCCGCCTTTTTAGCGCAGGGACCCTTATGAGAGCAAGAATAGCTGTGGCAGTAATTTTGGCGATAGGGTTGTCTCCTCGAGGCGCCCTCCCGCAGGGAGTGAAAACCGATCGGATCGAGCTTCCCGCGCCGCAGACAGAAAATGGGGCGCCGCTTATGCGGGCATTGCAGCAAAGGAAGAGTTCACGCGAATTCAGCTCTCGGGAACTGCCTTTACAGGCTCTTTCTGATCTGCTTTGGGCTGCCGACGGCATAAATCGGCCTGACTCTGACCACAGGACGTCTCCTTCCGCGATGAACATGCAGGAGATCGACATATATGTTTCTGATAAAGACGGCCTTTACCTGTATAATGCTAAAGGCCAAGAGCTGGTATTGGTTGCGGCCGGGGATATACGGGCAATGACCGGGAAACAACCGTTTGTTGCAGAGGCGCCGCTCAACCTCATCTATGTGGCGGACGCAAAGAAAATGAACAAGGTTTCCGGCCCGGACCTTGATTTTTACGCTGCGGCAGACACGGGTTTTATCAGCCAGAACGTGTATCTTTTTTGCGCCTCTTACGGCCTTGTTACCGTGGTGCGAGGCCTGATCGATAAGCCCGCTTTGGCGCGGGCGATGAAATTACGGCCTGAACAGAAAGTCATCCTCGCGCAGACCGTAGGATACCCGAAAGAGTAGGAATGCGCAGGGCCGCAGATTATGTTTGACAAGCAGCAAGAAGATGTTACAATAGTACCAAAGGCTAAGACACGACAACAACTCTGACCGTAAAGGACAAATGGAGTGACCTTTACGGCCTTTTTCTTACAATGATACGGCCATGATGACGCACAGAACAGACGATACCGAAAAATTTCCGCAAGGCGTAAGACAGCCCTCTGAGGGGTTCTATAGCTTAGGCATCGCCCCCAAGATACTGGAACTTCTTGAGCGCATAAAGTTCAAGGTGCCTACGCCTATTCAGCTAAAGGCTATCCCGCTGGCCTTAGAGGGCAAGGATGTTATCGGTATCGCCCAGACCGGGACCGGAAAGACCCACGCGTTTGCCATACCCATGGTGCAGCGGCTTGTTCAGAAGAAGGGGGTGGGGCTGGTACTTGCGCCAACGAGAGAGTTGGCTATACAGATCGATGAAGCATTCCAGCCTATCGCCCATGGTTTCGGCATGCGCACGGCCTGCCTCATCGGAGGGGCGCCTATGTACGACCAGGTGCAGGCGCTGCGTAAAAACCCCCGCGTGGTGATCGCTACCCCGGGCAGGCTCATCGACCATATGGGGCAGTGGAATTTCATGCCGGATGAAGTGGTGATGCTGGTGCTTGATGAGGCGGACCGCATGCTCGATATGGGTTTTGCCCCGCAGATAGAGCTGGTCCTTAAGTTCCTGCCCAAGGCCCGCCAGACCATGCTTTTTTCGGCTACCATCCCCCAGGAGATCATGGAGATCGCCGCGCGCCACATGAAGCTCCCCGTTTCCGTAGAGATTGCGCCTTCCGGCACTACTGCCGAGCGCGTCACCCACGAACTATTCATCGTCAAAAAAGACGAAAAGCTCAAGCTTCTCGGTAAGTTGCTTGCGCAGTACCGGGGCTCGGTCCTTCTGTTCTCCCGCACGAAGCATAACGCCAGGAAGATCGCGCGTTCCATCAGGGACATGGGCCATAACGCATCGGAAATACATTCCAACCGCTCCCTTACTCAGCGCCGTGAAGCGCTTGAGGGTTTTAAATCAGGCAAGTATAAGGTGCTCGTCGCTACCGATATCGCCGCCAGGGGCATTGATGTCACCGGGATAGAGCTGGTCGTCAATTATGACCTTCCGGACGATGCCCAGAATTATGTGCACCGCATCGGCAGGACGGGCAGGGCGGGACACCGCGGCCACGCGGTCTCTTTTGCAACCTCCGACCAGAGCCACGAAGTAAAGGATATCGAAAAACTGATCAGGATCCCGCTGCCGGTTTCCAGGCACCCGGAGATCGCCGCGCAGCAGTTTATTGAAGGCCAGCGCCAGGAGGGAGGCAGGGGGGGGAGCAGGCGGCCAAAAATCAATTACAAACATAAGCGTAATGGCGGCAGGAACTTTCGTTAAACAAGGGAGAGGTATGCTTAAAAAAATGTGCGGCGTGGTGTTAGTGGCATCAATGGCTTTCTTAATGTCCGGGTGCGGCGCCATACTGGCGGCAGCAGTGGCCGCAGCAAGCGGCTATGGTATTTATCAGGCGACCAAGAAATGACCACCCGCGTTAAAATTTTTATTGACAAAACTTAATTAAATGGTATAATAACATAAGTGAATAAAAGATTAGAAGTCTTGAACCGCGAGGGTATGGATAACTAACCTTGCGGTTTTTTTGTTTCTGTCTTTATTCGCTATAATTTAAAGGGAAGGAGGTAGCAGGACATGGTAAAAGGCACGGTGAAGTGGTTCAATAACCAGAAAGGTTATGGATTCATTACTCCTGAAAACGGCGCTGATGTATTCGTGCATCACAGCTCGATCCAGGGTGAAGGGTATAAGTCTTTAGAGGAAGGCCAGCAGGTCGAATTTCAGATAGAAAAAGGCCCTAAGGGCGAACAAGCTACGAACGTAGTAAAATTATAATCCATACAACAGGCAGTGGCCCGGCAACATGCGTGAGCCGGGCCTTATGCTTAAAAAAGGAGCGATAGTATGCACACGGGAAAAATCAAGAAGTTGGTCCGCGAAAGAGGGTTTGGTTTTATCAGCGATACGGATGGGAGAGAAGTGTTCTTTCATCAAAGCAGCCTTATCGAAACGCAGTTTGACGCATTGAACGAAAACCAGGATGTAACTTTTGAAGTCGAGACTTCGCCAAAAGGCCCTCGCGCCGTCAACGTACGTATTGCCGCTTAACCGTCAGGAAGCACGGTCCATAACCACCCGAAGGAGCCTCTATTAAGAAAATAAAGACTTCTCATAAGGGCAGGGTATGCAGGTATTCTTCGTGCAAGATCGTCCTCAGTATTTACAACCATACCCGTTATTGCCATTTACACCAGGATAAATCACTGCAAGACGATAAGTTCAAAACCGCCAGATCTTAGACTCTTTAGGCCGCGTTTCATTTTTCCTTCCGCCTTTTCTGTTTATTTGACGGGCTTTCCTCATGATGGAATAAAGTCAAAAAAAAGCAGAATCCGCGTATTTACACATATCAATCAGCTTATAAAATAAGTCATAGCTTGTAACAACAGGAGCGTTATGTTCGGTAAAGGCGTTCCGATCATCAGATTGTTTGGTTTCCAGGTGCGCATTGACGCCAGCTGGCTGATCCTCGCGGTCCTCATAACGTGGTCGCTCGCATCGGGTTTCTTTCCTTACCGTTTCCGCCATTTACCGCAGATTACTTACTGGTGGATGGGCGTTTGGGGGGCGCTGGGTTTATTTGCTTCCATAATATTCCACGAACTCTGCCATTCACTGGTAGCAAGGCGATTCGGCATGCCGATACGCGGAATTACGTTATTCATTTTCGGAGGTGTAGCTGAAATGGAAGAAGAGCCGCCGAGCGCCAAGGCGGAATTCTTCATGGCTATCGCCGGCCCGGCCTCAAGTATCCTGTTGGGTTCGTTATGTTTGCTGGCCTACCGCTTCGGCGTTACGCGGGGCTGGCCTGAACCGGTGTATGGCGTATTTAGCTATCTTAACTGGATCAATTTTATTTTGGCAGGTTTTAATCTTGTACCAGCGTTTCCGCTTGACGGCGGACGCGTCTTCCGGTCGGCGCTCTGGAAATGGAAAGGGAATATCAAATGGGCGACCCGGGTTTCCTCCCAGGTCGGTTCGGGCTTCGGCCTGCTGCTTATCATTCTGGGCCTTCTGGATATACTGACCGGTAATTTTGTCGGGGGGATGTGGTATTTTCTGATAGGCCTGTTCTTGCGCAGCGCCGCCGCAATGTCTTATCAGAGGCTCCTGATGAAGCGCGCGCTGGAAGGGGAAACGGTGCGGCGGTTCATGCAGCCTGACCCTGTTACCGTGTCGCCGTCTGTGTCCCTGGAAGAGCTCGTCGAGGAATATATCTACAAATATCATTTCCAGATGTTTCCCGTGGTATCCGAAGGAAACCTGATCGGCTGCGTCACGACCGCCGAGGTAAAACAGGTGCCCCGCCCGCAGTGGAAAGAGCGCCGCGTAAGCGATATCGTTATACCCTGTTCCGCCGAGAATACGCTGGCAGCGAATACGGACGCCACAGTCGCCCTCGCGACAATGAGCAGGGCTAAAAAAAGCAGGATGATGGTCGCTGAAGGAAGGCAGATAATCGGGATAATCACGCTTAAGGATTTGTTGAAATTCCTTTCTTTAAAACTTGACCTGGAAGGGGATGAAGCCGGAAAGAAAGAGGAGGCTTGACGCGATTGAATGTGAAGGCGCTGGGGTTTTTTGACGCCGGCATTTTCGGGGTATTGGTTGCGTGGCTCTATAATATATTCGCCCGCTAAGAATACCTGACACTTTTAGCCTCAAGCGGAATCTAAATAACAAAGGGGGAAATATGCGAAGCGCATTGTGTGCGTTATTGCTTTTGCCGTTGTTAGGCTTAGCCGCGCAGGCTCAAGGTAATTATGAAAAAGCGACGTTTGCGGGCGGCTGTTTTTGGTGCATGCAGCCTCCTTTCGAAAAGTTGAAAGGGGTGATTAAGGTCCTGGCGGGTTATACGGGAGGGGCCGGGGCTGATGCTACCTATCACAACTACGCCCAGAAAGGCCATGTTGAGGCGGTGGAAGTAACCTATGATCCGGCGCAGATAAGCTACGCCGAACTTCTGGCTGTGTTCTGGAGGCAGATAAACCCTACTGATGGGGGAGGCCAGTTCTGCGACAGGGGGCCCCAGTACGCCTCTGCGATCTTTTATCATAGCGATGCGCAGAAGGCTTTGGCGTGGAAATCAAGGGATGATCTCGATAAGTCCGGCAGGTACGATTCACCAGTGGTCACGCCTATTATTCCCGCTACCCCGTTTTATGCCGCAGAAGCATACCACCAGGATTACCATAAAAAAAAGCCGATCCCTTACAAGTTCTACCGGTTTAATTGCGGCCGCGACCAGTACTTAAGGAAGATATGGACAAATAAGGTCGGCAAAGATGATCCTGCGCAAGGTGTGTCGGGATACAAGAAACCCTCTCCTGAAGAGTTGAAAAGGATCCTCACGCCTTTGCAGTATAAGGTTACCCAGGAAAACGGTACAGAACCGGCCTTTCGTAATGAATACTGGGATAACCACAGGGAGGGCATATACGTGGATATCGTATCGGGGGAGCCGCTGTTTAGCTCTAAAGACAAATTTGATTCCGGTACCGGGTGGCCGAGTTTTACCCGTGTACTTGAGCCAAGGAATGTGGTTACCAAGACCGAACGGGGCCTTTTCGGCGCCAGGATAGATGTGAGGAGCGCCCAGGCGGATTCGCACCTCGGGGACCTCTTTCACGACGGCCCTGCCCCCACTGGGCTGCGCTATTGCATTGACTCCGCGGCATTACGCTTTATTCCTAAAGAGGACCTTCAAAAGGAGGGGTACGGCCGATACCGGGAGCTTTTCGCAGAGTAGAAAAAAGTCAGAAAAAAGGGGAGCGAGGCAATTTACTTTGCGATAGTAAGGTAATAAAATATAACTAAGATAAATGAGAGGAGGTGAAAGAGTATGACGAAAATATTGAAATTAGCAGTAGTGGCGGTTATGGTGTTAGGGTTTGCGAGCGTGTGTTTAGCGGCACAGACCAATACCATTACGGTGAAAGCGGTGATCCCTTCAACCAACGGCATGACGGTGACTATTTCCCAGGTAGTGGGGACAACCTTTACCCCTCTTGCCGCAAACGATACCATGGACTTCGGCACCTTGACGTTAGATACGGTGAACCATATCTATTCCGCGCCGTTCTATTTTGCGGTCGACATAGGGGTACTCAACAACAGCGGCGCCTGGACGGTACAGCATACGCCCGCTTCGATCTACAACAGGACTACCGGGAATACGTCGCAGAACCTCGACAGCAATATCAATGTCACGTTTGAGCACCAGCTGACCGATACGACATCGAGCCCTTTGGCGCAGTTGAGCTTTCTCAACAGTACCAGAAGCGTTACCAATACCGATATAAGCACGGGCTGGCTAAGGATCTACTATGGTATCGGCACGGGCAATACGACCACGCCGGATAATCCGGGGGTAGTGCCTATTCCTCAAACCCAGGTCGCTGGTAATTATCAGGGTTCAGTGACGTTAGCGCTTACTCCGTAACTTAAAAAACATCTATGCCCCTTTTGATCTTACAAGAGGGGCGTAGTTGTTTCCCGCCGTAACATTTGCCGAATAACCTATAAAGGAGTATTATGTCAGAACTGCGTTATAATTTTATTTCCAGGGAATGGGTGATCATCGCTACTGATAGGGCTAAGCGGCCGGAAGAGTTCGCCAAGAACAGGATAGAAAAGAAAATACTTCCCGAATACAGGGAGGATTGCCCTTTTTGCCCCGGTAACGAAGATAAGACGCCCGAAGAGACGTTCCGCCTGGGGGATGGACACCGTTGGAAGGTCAGGGCCATGTATAATAAATTTGCCGCGTTCAACCCGCAAGATGCGTTGGAGAGAAAATCCTGTAATCTCAGCCGTTGCGTGAGCGGCTTCGGCGTGCACGAGGTCATTGTCGAGCATCCCCTCCACAATATGGTCATTCCCAGGATGTCCGAAGAAGAGGTGCTGGACATTATCAGGGCCTATAAAAGTCGCTATCTTGCCATCCAGGGGAAAAAAGGGATCGAACAGATCGTCATATTCAAGAACCACGGTGTCGCGGCGGGCACTTCTCTGGAGCATCCACATTCCCAGCTGATCGCAGCGCCCATCGTGCCTCCCCAGGTGCGCGACCGCATAGCCCAGGCGGTAAGTTACTTCGATGAGACCGGCGAATGTATTTTCTGCAAAACCCTCGCGGAAGAGCTTAAAGCGGAAGTGAGGGTCTTTCTGGAAACAGAACATTTTGCCTCTTTTATACCGTATGCCGCACTGTCCCCGTTTCATACCTGGATCTTCCCGAAACGTCACGCCCCTTCCTTCGACGACATACGCGAGGAAGAGATGCTCGACCTGGCGCGCAATCTCAAGGTCACGCTTTCTAAATTATATTACGGCCTCGATAATCCCGACTTGAATTACACGATCCGCTCGGTCCCGGTGCACGAAAAGACCCAGAAACATTACCACTGGCATATGAGCGTGATACCGAGGGTTACCCAGCCGGCAGGGTTCGAGCTGGGGTCGGGGATATTCATTAATGTGGCCCTGCCGGAAAAAAGCGCTCAGTTCTTGAAAGATGTAGTCCTCCCATGATCAGCGCGATTGTGCCAATTTATAACGAAGAAAAAGTGCTCTCTGAAAACGCTTTTGATTTTCAGGAGTTATCCTTGAACTCGGAGCTCATTTTTGTGGACGGCCAAAGCGACGACAGGAGCCGGCAAATCGCCGCACGCTACGGTATGGTCTTTTTGGCGAGAAAAGGCAGGGCCGCCCAGATGAATTACGGCGCGGGCCTGGCGAAAGGAGATATCCTCCTTTTTTTGCATGCCGATACGCGAGTCAGTGTTAGCGCGCTGGATGCTGTTGCGCGCAGCATGCAGGATGAGCGCCTGGCCGGAGGGTGCCTGTCGCAGAGGATAGACGCGGAAGGTTTTATCTATAGATGCATAGAAGCATTCGGAAATATCAGGGCAAGGCTGACGAAGGTTTTCTACGGCGACCAGGGGATATTCGTGAGAAAGGACGTATTCCTGGAAATGAAGGGCTTTCCCGAGATTCCGGTAATGGAAGATGTCGTTTTCAGCAAAAAGCTGCGCATGCGGTGTCGGACCGCCGTACTGAAAGATGAAATCACGGTCTCCGCGAGAAGATGGAAGAAAGAGGGGATCGTTAAGACAATCGCTACCTATTCCTGGCTTAATATCCTGTTTTGGTTAAAGACTCCTTTTAGCAAAATAAAACTGTTTTACAGTGACTTGCGTTAACCCTAACGGAGCTATATATGACTTTTGATTATGATGCGCTGGTAATCGGGGGTGGAGCGGCAGGGCTGGTGGCGGCAACAGGAGCAGCGATGCTTGGCGCAAAAACCGCGCTCATAGAAAAGAATAAATTGGGCGGCGACTGTACCTGGTACGGGTGTATTCCTTCCAAGGCGCTTTTAAAATCAGCGCAGGTTTTTTCTCTGATAAACAGGCTCCAGGAGTTCGGCATATCGGTTTCTCCGAAACCGGCATATGACCCAGCCCGGGTAATGTCCCATGTGCGGGATATCGTCAAAAAGGTGAGTACGCACCATCCGGCTGAAGTATTCGAGCAAAGAGGCATTAAAGTGTTTTTTGGCAGCCCGCGGTTTGCGGGTGCCAGGTCTATAGAATTGGAAGGTAAGCGCATTTCGGCAAAGCGCGTTATTATCTGCACCGGCTCCCATCCCTTTGTCCCTTCTATAGAAGGCTTGAAAGAATCCGGATACCTGACGAATGAGACCGTGTTTGACCTGGAAAGGTTACCGGGATCTATCGCCGTACTCGGAGGAGGCCCCATCGGCATAGAGATCGCCCAGGCATTCTGCCGCCTTGGGGTTGAGGTATCTGTCATAGAGATGATGGACAGGGTACTCTTCAGGGAAGACAAGGAGACAGCCGGTGTGCTCACCGGCGCGCTGGTCAAAGAAGGCGTCAGGATATACACCGGAAAAAAAGCGGTGAGCTTTTTAAAAGAAGGCGCCTTGACCGCCATAACGCTTGAAGATAAAAATAAGAGCCTCTCTGTGGTCAAGGCAGAGAGAGTGCTTGTGGCGGTGGGCAGGGCCCCGAATGTCGCAGGGCTTGACCTTGAGCGGGCGGGAGTGAAATATTCTAATAAAGGCATCGAAGTAGACGCTACGTTAAAGACGTCCGCAGCCGCTGTCTACGCCTGCGGCGATGTTGTCGGCCCGTATCAGTTCAGCCATATCGCAGAATATCAGGCGATCATAGCGGCAGGAAACGCCTTGTTCCCTTTTAAACGTAAGGCCGATTACGGCGCGGTAGCCTGGTGCACGTTCACCGACCCTGAGCTCGCCCATCTCGGCTTGACCGAAGAAGAGGCCAAGGCGAAATACCCGGGCGCTAAAGTCTATCGAGCCCGTTACGCGGGCAATGACAGGGCGGTTACGGACTTAGAAGAGGGCGGCCTTGCCAAAGTCATATGCGACAGGAAAGGCAGGATACTGGGGGCGCATATCGCAGGGGCGAATGCGGGAGAGATCATGCACGAGTATGTAGTGGCTAAGTCAGCGCGCTTAAAGATCTCATCGCTTAGTTCGGCAATCCATGTTTATCCTACCCTGGCGCAGGTCGTCAAAAGGACGGCTGATGAGTATTATACCGACTTTTTGAATTCAGGCTGGTTCAAGAGGGCATGCAAGATAATGCTTAAGTTCTTGCGTTAGGGGTATCGTGAAGCAAGGCCATAGATCATTGTTGATAACGTTGGCTGTGGGAGCGCTGGTAGCGGCAGGTGGCTGGTGGTATTTCCATTGCCGGTGCGTTAACTTAAGCGCATTCACTCCGGCTTCGTTGCGGGATTATATCCGTTCTTTCGGCGGCTTCGCGGTGCTAGCGTATATTTGCGCCTATGCCTTAAACACCATATCCGTCGTGCCGCCCATTGCCGCGCTTTCCCTTACCGCGGGGCTGGCTTTCGGGCAGGTCTGGGGCGCGGTGTATCTTTTGACCGCGGCGATGCTGGGCACCAGCGCTACGTTCGCGATTTCCAGGTTTTTCGGCAAGAGGTTCATAGACCGGATACTAAAGGGGAAATTCAGAGAATTCGATGAAAAACTTGAACGAAACGGCTTCCTTACGATCCTGTTCTTCAGGGTGGTGCCCCTTGTACCTTACGAAGTATTGAATTACGCAAGCGGCCTTTCTAAGATACGGTTCAGGGATTATTTTTTCGCTACGTTTATAGGTTTGATACCCGGGGTCACAATTGCGGCTTTTTTCGGAGGCAGCCTCGGTGAGATACGCGGCGTAAAGGACATATTCGCGCCAAAACTCCTTATTGCCGTCGCCCTTATGGCCGCTTTGATCGCAATACCGGCCATTTACACGTTGATAAGAAAACGCCGTCGCGCTTGAGGAAGTGAGGGCAGATGACGCCGGATTGACCACCGGCAAGGGGATCGCCTTATCCGGACTACCAGGGGGCTTCCTCGTGATAAAAGGGGAAGGGGCACAGCGTGGCTTTTTACTTATATATTGACAAGCGGCGTCAACGCTGATAACGTAATAGAAAAACAATACCCTTAAGGAGCCATGTATGGGGCTAATTTCGCTTCTTTTTGCCAACCCGGCTTTGTTTATTGTCCTTGCGGTATTCCTGCTTTATTCCATTATCGCCCATGAAGTCGCTCATGGCTGGGTGGCGCTTGCTTTCGGGGATGATACAGCCAGGCGTAGCGGCAGGTTGACGCTCAATCCCCTCTCGCACCTGGACCCCGTAGGCACGCTGATGCTTTTTATAGTGGGTTTTGGCTGGGCGAGGCCTGTGCCGGTGGATTATTACAGGCTGAAAAACACGCGCCTGGGCCTTTTGTGCGTTTCGCTGGCAGGCTGCCTTACCAATATACTGATCGCGATAATCGCGATAATGCTGCTTCACCTGGGTATCTTCGATTCTAACCCCGCGCTTTCCGCGGTCCTGCCTATAGTGGTAAGGATCAACATTATCCTGGGGGCGTTCAATTTAATACCTATCCCGCCGCTTGACGGCTCAAAGATCGTTATGAGCCTCCTGCCGCAAGAAGCGCAGCAAAGCTTCGCGAGGCTTGAGCCGTACGGCTTCTTTATCCTGGTATTCCTGCTCTTTACGGGGCTCCTGAATCCCGTGATCGTATTCATGCAGAACCTTATTTACGGATTCATCGCCATCCTGTTGAGCCTTTTCAGGTAACTTCCTTCTCCTCGTTACAAATCACCCGATTTATTTTACTTGACATTTCGTTCTCTTTGATATAATATTATAATGTGCATACTAAAATATATACATTATAATAGATATACGCTACATATATCAAATACTATCAGGCGATGATAAGCAAAAATATCAGAAAACTCAGGATAAAGAAGGGGATATCCCAGGACCGGCTCTCAAAGCTGGCTGACCTGTCTTTGAATACTATCGTGAACATTGAGACAGGAAAAAACCCTAACCCGACGATACAAACGTTGCAGAAGATCGCCCATTCGTTCGAGGTAAAAGTAGATGATTTACTGGCATAAGATTCTTATAGCTAAAAAATACCGGGTCATCGCGGCAGCGGCTGTGTTCCTGGGCATTTCTCCGGCCGCGTACTGCGTGTGCGGACAGATGAAGGAAGCTTCGTTAGAACATATTTCCCTTGGCGATGCTATTGCAATTGCTTTCAAGAATAACATGTCCATCCAGATACTGGAGCATGATGTAGCCGCCGCAAAATCCGTCATCACCCAGGCGCAAAGCGGTCATCTTCCCGGTATCAATGTAAGCGCAGGCTACACCCGTAACGGCTCCGTGCTTAATTTTCCTGCGTCGCAGTCGAAGAAGGACATCGGCATTTTCTCCGGTTATAAGAATGATAATAGAGTGGGCATTTCACTTGACGAATCTATTTATGACGGCGGCGCCACCATTGCCGGCGTGAGCCAGGCTCAGCTGAAGCTGCGCGCGGCTCAGGAGAGCCTGCGCGCCGGCAGGCTCGACGTTGAGTTCAGCGTTAAGAGGCTTTATTACGGACTTCTCCTGGCGTATGAGACCGAGCGCATTGCCCAGGAGCTCCTCAGGCAGGCGCAATCCCATTACGAAGAGGTAGAAATGAGGTTCGCCCAGGGAGAGTCTTCTAAATTCGATCTGCTGCAGTCCAAGGTGCAGGTCTCAAAGCTCACTCCGGAGTTGATAAGGGCCAAAAATGCCGTTGATCTCATATCGGCGGAACTTAAAAAAGCGCTTGGCATCAAACAGCGTAATTCCCTGGTGCTTACGGATACGCTTGCCTACCGTTTGATAGAGATCAGTGAAGAAGAATTCCTGCAATCGGCGTACCTGAACAAGCCGGAGATGGCGCTGGTGTCCCTCGGCATCGATATACGCAAATGGTCTATCCAAATGGCTAAGGCAGGCATGCGGCCCCAGGTCTTTGCAGGTTTAGGCTATTCTTTCAGGTCTAATAATCCGGCAAACATGTTTAACGGCAGACACTCCAACTGGAACGCCGGATTTACGGTGACCATTCCCATATTCGACGGCTTTTCGACTAAGGCGAAAGTAGATGAGGCCGGCCAGCGTTATGCCCAGGCGAATCTTGAAAAAGAGAACCTGGGAGAACAGATCGCGGTGGATATCAGGCAGGCTTGCCTTGACCTGAGGCAGGCGGAAGCGATAATTACTTCCTCGAAAGACACTATAGGAGAGGCGAAAGAGGCATTGAAGATTTCCGAAATAAGTTATGATAACGGCGAGGGGACTAACCTTGACGTGCTGGACGCGCAGGTCTCCTTAAGCCAGGTAGAAAAGAACCTTTCTGAAGGGGTCTATGACTATCTGATTGCGAACGCATTCCTGGACAGGAGCATGGGCAAAAGTTGTTTTGAGGAGGAAGAAAATGAAAAAAAAGATTAGGGTGGTCGTTGTGGGGATACTCGCGGCAGCAATTGCCTACGGGGTGTTCTTATATGTCAAAAAACAGGCTGGTACGCAGAACGGAAAGATCAAGGTTTCCGGCACCATTGAGGCGACCTACGTCCGCCTGTCCTTTCGGCTTCCCGGAAAGATCAAAGAGCTCCTGACGGATGAAGGCAGGCCTGTGAAGGCGACGGATGTCGTGGCCAGATTAGAAACCGACGAATTGACCAGGGTCAAATCAGAAGCGCAGGCGTCTTTAAAGGCCGCCGAATTCGCCTATGAAAGGGCAAGGGATGATTTTATCCGCCTTGATAACCTGTTTCAGGCCGGCGCTATTTCCGGCCAAAAAAAGGACGCGGCTAAGACCGCCCGGGATTCGGCGAAAGCCAATGCCGAGGCGCTGGAGGCTTCAGTTGACCTCGCGACGACGAGGCTGGGCTTCGCGGATCTCGCTTCTCCGATAGACGGTTTCGTGCTGGTAAAGAGCGCAGAAGCGGGAGAAGTGGTGCAGGCGGCCATGCCGGTATTTACCGTGGCGGACCTCAAGGATATCTGGTTGACCGCCTATATTAACGAGACCGACCTGGGCAGGGTAAAGTTGAACCAGTATGTTGACGTAAAAACCGACACCTATCCTGATAAAACATACCGCGGCCGGATCTCTTTTATCTCTGACGAAGCGGAATTTACCCCGAAGCAGATCCAAACCACCGAAGAGCGGGTTAAGCTTGTCTACAGGATCAAGGTCAGGATAGACAATGAACATCTGGAGCTTAAGCCCGGCATGCCCGCCGACGGCTATATTCTCGAATAAGACATGATCACCATCAAAGCCGAGCGTTTGACCAGAAAATTCGGTCCCCTTACCGCCGTAGACAATCTTACCTTTGAGATCGAAGAGGGGGAGATATTCGGGCTGGTGGGGCCTGACGGCGCAGGCAAGACCACCACCATGCGCCTTTTGACCGGGATATTGGAGCCGACCAAAGGAGACGGCTGGGTCAATAACAGGCATATCGCAAGGGAGTCTGAGCAGTTAAAGGAAAATATCGCGTACATGTCTCAGCGCTTCGGCCTTTACGAGGACTTGACCGTGGAAGAAAACATCGATTTTTACGCGGACATCTATTGCGTGGCGAACAAAGAGAGGAAGGAAAGGATCGCGCGGCTTCTGGATTTCGCAAATCTTTCTTCTTTCAAGCGCAGGCTCGCGCGCAACCTTTCAGGAGGCATGAAACAGAAATTGGGTCTTGTCTGCGCCCTCATCCATACCCCGAAAGTCCTTTTCCTGGATGAGCCGACAAACGGCGTCGACCTGGTTTCAAGGCGCGATTTCTGGAGGATACTCTACCAGCTCCTTAAGGAAAAAGTCACCATATTCTTCTCTACTTCGTATCTGGACGAGGCAGAGCGTTGCAGGAGGGTAGGGCTTATCCATAAGGGAAAGCTCCTTAAATGCGACGTGCCCGGCGCTATCAAGAGCGAACGCAACTGCCGGACACTTGAAGAAGCGTTCATTTCTATAGTAAACGAACATGAGCGAAAATAACTGCGCGGTTTTTGTCCGCGACCTGGTAAAAAAATTCGGCACATTTACCGCGGTCAACCGTATCAATTTCGAGGTTAAAAGGGGCGAGATCTTCGGTTTTCTCGGGCCAAACGGCGCGGGAAAGTCAACGACCATTCGGATGCTCTGCGGGATACTTGCACCTTCCGGAGGCGAAGGTAAAGTAGCCGGATTTGATATTAACCGCCAGCAGGAGAAGATAAAACAGCATATCGGCTATATGTCCCAGAAATTCTCTTTATACGAGGACCTGACTGTGGAGGAGAACATAAATTTCTACAGCGGTATTTACAAGATCCCTCAAAGCAGGAAAAAAGAGCGTAAGGAATGGATACTTTCGATGGCGGGGATCGCCGACCTGCGCAATAGCCTTACCTCGACCCTTTCCGGCGGATGGAAGCAGAGGCTGGCGCTGGGCTGCGCCATAATCCATGAACCACGGATCATTTTCCTGGATGAACCCACTTCGGGGGTAGACCCTATCGCCAGGAACAATTTCTGGGAACTGATCAAGGAGATGGCGCGAAAAGGCGTGACGGTGTTTGTCACCACCCACTATATGGATGAGGCCGAGCATTGCGACCGCCTGGCGCTGATCTATAACGGCTCTATCATCGCGATGGGCGCGCCGCATGAACTAAAAGATGAATGTATGAAAGAAGAGGTGCTGGGTATTTCCGTAGCCGGCCCTGAAGATTGGCTGGAACGCCTTTGTGCAGCTCCCGGCGTCAAGGAGATCGCGCTTTTTGGAACAAACCTTCACGCTATCGTGTCTGACGCGAAAAGTTCAGAGAAAGCGATTAGGGCGCTGCTCCTTAACTCAGGGGCGGCTGAATTTTCCATCCTAAAAATCAAGCCTTCCCTGGAAGACGTGTTTATTTCGCTCATCGAGGCTTATGATAAAGGGGGAAGTATCTGTGAACCCGTTAAGAGTTAAGGCAATAGCCAAAAAAGAGTTTCTCCAGATAGCGCGCGATCCGAGGTCCCTGGCGCTGGCTTTGTTCATCCCTGTGCTTTTGCTTATTCTGTTCGGATTCGCCCTGTCACTTGACGTCGACAATGTGCCGCTTGTGATATGGGACCAGGACACTTCAAAGCTTTCCCGCGACTTTATCCTGAACTTCAAAAATTCACGATATTTTAAGATCATCGGTTACTCCGACAGCTATACGAAACCACAGGAATATATCGATAAGGGCAAAGCGATGATGATGCTGGTGATACCGAAGGACTTCTCAAAGATACTGCAGTCCGGCCTTAAAGTCCCCGTGCAATTACTGGTAGACGGCAGCGATTCAAATACCGCTACCATCGCCATGGGGTATGTTAACAGCGTGGTGGCCCGTTATAACGTAACGTTAATCAATGATTCATTCGCAAAAGCCGGCGTCAGGAAGCCTTCTTCTTTGATAGACCTCAGGCCCAGGGTATGGTTCAACCCCGATTTAAAGAGCAAGAATTATATTATTCCCGGCCTTATCGCGGTGATCATGATGATCATTGCCGCGCTCCTTACCTCCCTTACCGTTGCCAGGGAATGGGAGAGAGGCACGATGGAGCAGTTGATCGCTACGCCCGTCAAACCGGGCGAACTGATCCTGGGCAAATTCCTTCCCTATTTTACCATAGGGTTCATCGATCTTTTGATAGCGGCGGCAATGGCGCAGTTCGTATTCTACGTGCCGGTACGGGGAAGTGTCGCGCTTTTGTTCGGCTTAAGCGCCTTGTTTCTCACCGGCACGCTGATGCAGGGGATGTTGATCTCGATCGTGGCCAAGGATCAGCACCTGGCCAGCCAGTTCGCCTTCCTGACCACGTTTTTGCCGGCGTTCTTGCTTTCAGGCTTTGCCTACGCGATCGCCAATATGCCCAAAGCTATCCAGGCGCTCACGACGCTTGTGCCCGCGCGCTATTTTATCGTCATACTAAAAGGGATTTATTTGAAGGGAATAGGCTTAAAGATACTCTGGCCGGAGGCTTTATATTTATTGTTATTTACCCTGGCGATGATCGGCCTCGCCGGGAAAAAATTCAGGAAAAAGGTGGCGTAGGTGATAGAACGCATACGCACGATCATGGTGAAAGAATTCAGGCAGATCTTGCGCAATAGCAGGATGAAGACGATGATCTTTATTTCCCCCCTCGTGCAGGTCCTGGTATTCGGCTATGCCGCGACCACGGACATCAGGGAAGTGCCCACCGCGGTCTATGACCTGGATAAAACGCCGGCCAGCCGCGAGATGATCAGGCAATTCACCTACTCCAGATACTTCAACGTAAAATATTACCTCGCCAGCGAGAGCAGGCAAAAAGAGGTTATCGATAGGTCGCTCGTCAACGCGGTGATACGCCTGGAGCGCGGCTTTGCCGGGGACCTGGAGGGAGGAAGGAGCGCTTCCCTGCAGCTTATAGTAGACGGTGCCGATTCGAATACCGCTTCAGTGGTGCTGGGCTATGCGACCGGCATCATCGAACGCTATTCCTACGAGCGATTCAATGACCGGGCGATGATACTCTTGCGCGGGGGCAATGGCTATCCTGCCGTGGACTTAAGGAGCCGTGCCTGGTTCAACGAGAACCTGGAATCAAGGAATTTTTATATCCCGGGAGTCATCGCGCTTTTGGTAACGCTGATGACCTTGCTCTTAACCGCGATGGCGATCGTCAAAGAAAAAGAACTCGGCACCATAGAACAGCTGATGGTAAGCCCTCTAAGGCCTATCGAATTTATTCTTGGGAAACTTGCGCCTTTCGCAATCATCGGGCTTATGGATGTAGTGTTTATCACCGCGGTCGGCGTGTTATGGTTCAAAGTCCCCATACGGGGCAATATCGCGCTTTTGTTCGGCTCGACGCTGGTGTATCTTTTGACCAGCCTCGGGGTAGGGTTGTTCATATCGACCGTCGCCTCGACGCAGCAGGAGGCCATGATGTCGACATTCCTTTTTCTGTTTCCGGCGAACCTTCTTTCCGGTTTCATTTTTCCCCTGGCGAACATGCCGCAGTTCATACAATATATCACGTATCTTAATCCGTTACGGTATTTCATAGTGATCCTACGGGGGATTTTTTTAAAGGGAACCGGTGTCGCCATCCTTTGGCCCAACCTGCTGGTCCTTTTAGTGATGGGAATAATCATCTTTTCGCTGAGTTCTTTGCGCTTCCATAAGCGTTTAGGATAACTTAAATAAGATCGCTTCACCGGTAGGGACGCGGGCACGCATGAAGCTTAGCGCGTGCCCGCGGCTTTTTTCCCCTGGCGGCGCCCGGAGAGTAGAAAAATATCAATAAAAAGCGGTTTAATGCAATGGACAAAATACGCCTTGCAAGTATTATAAAATAAAGTAAAAGGAAGGGGGTGAAGGAGATTAAAATGATCCAGTATGAGTTTGAAGCCATAATCCTGGGGTTCAGCTCACTCGTCAGTCTCATACAGTACAGGCAGCCATTTTCTTTTCCCGGCTTGCCGGAAAAAGAAAAGTTGTATCATTGAACTCCGTTACAACGATGTCTTTGTTTTATCGTTAAGATCTTTTATCCGGAGGATTTTTTTTCTTTCATTGTCAAGTGAGGAAAAAATTGTTATAATTTAGTCTTGCGTCAGGAAAGTCAACCGGAGGCCCCTCGTGAAGTTTGTTAAAATAACGCTTATTTCCACTGGTATACTGGCGCTGGTATTGCTTACCGGAGCGGTTATTTTCGTGAGCACCTTTGATGTCAACCGCTTTAAGCCGCGGATCATAGAGGAGGCCGGCAAGCTTTTGCACCGCGGTGTTAACTTTGACAAGGCCTGGCTTACGCTCTCCTTTGCGCAAGGGGTAAGCCTTAAGGTCAGTAATCTGTCGATCGCAGATGACCCTTTGTTCGCGAAAGGCGCGTTCCTGACCGTCAACGATATCTCTCTCGCCGTTGACGTGCCTGCGTACCTTTTCCAGAAAAAAATAAGGATCCCGGAAGTGTTTATCGATTCCGCCCGGGTCACCATCAGGCGCGAAAAGAACGGTTCACTTAATGTCCAGAGTATCGCTGCCCCCGCGCAGCCGCCCGCGCAAGGAGCTGATCTTGCGCCTGACCCGGCGCCTGTGCCGGTCCCGCCGCTGCTCGTCGATTCCCTCAAGGGCAGCCGTTCCACGCTGATTTACATAGACCGTTCTTTTGAACCCCCTTTAAACCTGGTGGTATCCGATCTGAGTTTTTCATTGAGCGGCATTTCTTTGACCGAACCTTTTGCGTTCTCCGTCGAAGCTTCTTTCCTGAGTGAAAAAAAGAATATCGCGTTAGCGGGAAAAGCCCGGATGGATCTTGCCGCGGGAGAAATAATCATTTCCGAACTTAAGGCTTTAAGCGACATCTCCGATATCGCGTTAAAGAATATACCGGCTGTCTTCCCGATGATAAAAGACGCAGTATTGCCCGAAAGCCTCAAAGGTAATGCGCAGGTGATGGTGAAAAAAATGGCGGCAGGGGCCAAGGGGCTCGTGCTCCTTGACGCAGATGCAGCCCTGACCGGCGGCGTTATCCAGCTCAAAGAGCTCGCTTCGCCTATCAAGGCTATCGATGTGCGCGCCAGGATCACGCAAAAGGATATTGTGTTTGATAAGGTTTCCGCGGTCATCGGCGAGGGGCAAATAACCGGTTCAGGCTTTCTTGATGAGTATATGTCAAAACAACTCTACGGTTTTGAAGCGGATGGCCGCACTATCAGGCTGCAGGACCTGGTTATCTCTGACGATCTACCTTTTAAGGTTGAAGGGATAGTTTCTGCCAAGATTAAGCTTAAGGGGGCCGGCTGTAATCCGCAGGCTGTCAAATCCACGCTTACGGGAGACGCGGATATAGCCGTGACCGGCGCAAAGCTTAAAGGCGTAAACGTGCTGCGCAAAGTTTTAGACAGGATCTCGGTGATCCCCGGCCTTTCAGAAAAAGTCGAAGCGGGGCTGCCTGATCGTTTTAAACAGGATCTTAAAAGCAAGGACACCGACTTATCGGATATTAAACTGCCCATTACTATTGAAAACGGCAGCTTTCTGGCACAAGACGCTTCTTTCGGGACGGATGCGTTCATGTTCAAAGGCTCCGGCCAGGCAAGTTTTGACGGCGCGTATTCGCTGGAAGGCTCGTTTTTTATCACCAAAGAGCTTTCCCTGAGCATGGCTGAGTCGGTTTCTGAATTGCAGTACCTGCTCAATGAGAATAAGGAGATCTCTTTTCCGCTCAAGGTTTCGGGTAAGGCCGCTCAGAAACCAAAGCTTTCTGTCGATACGAACTACATTGCCGGTCAGCTGGTAGAGACCCAGGCAAAACAGCAGATCTTCAAGGCGATAGACAAATACCTGGGGCCGAAGGAAACAGCGCCCGGGGCGACAGAGCAGCCCGCTGGGGGCGGGCAGGAAGCTACGAGCCAGAAAGACGCGGTAAAAGAAGCAGTAGGGAACCTGCTAGATAAGATCCTTAAAAAATAGTTTTATGGACGTTCAGCCTGGCTATAAAGAGATATATATCACGGTCAATCCTTTCCACATCGCTTTTATCAAATCACTATTTGACGCAAACAATATCAGGTATTTCATCGAAGGAGAGAACTTCCTGCAGGTAAGGCCCCTGGTCGCTCCCGCGATCATAAAAGTGGATAGCGGGCAGTTCGAGGACGCCCAGGAGTTGCTTAAAGAATTCAAGAGCGAGCACGGCGAAGGCACGATACGATAAGAAAGGAGGCAGGTAGTGTCCATTACTAAAGAGTTCAAGGAATTTGCGGTCAAAGGTAACGCGGTGGATATGGCGGTCGGTATCATTATCGGGGCATCGTTCGGAAAAATAGTGACTTCTCTGGTAGGCGACGTCATTATGCCGCCAATAGGCTTGTTACTCGGCGGCGTCGATTTCAAGAACCTGAAAGCGACTCTTAAAGCTGCCACCGCTACTACCCCGGCGGTCACGCTTAATTACGGGATGTTTATAAATACAGTGATCGATTTCCTGATCGTCGCCTTTTCGATCTTCCTGGTAGTAAAGCTGATCAACACTTTGAAAAAGTCAAAGGCATAAGTTCAAAGGGGCATGATCTAGGTCAAGATGGAGGAATAGTATGGCGGAAAAGGCGTTGCAGCTGCTGGATAAGCTTTCTACGTACGCGGTCCCGTTCCTGTTGAACCTGTTATACGCGGTGCTCATCTTCGTAGCCGGTAAATGGGCCGCCCGTATCATCACGCGATGGGTAGAAAAAGTGATGGTCAGCGCCAAGCTTGACCCGACGCTTGCGTCATTTACCAAGAGTCTGATGTATTTTGGCGTAATGATATTCGTGGTCATTGCCGCTTTGAACAAAATAGGCATCGAGACCACCTCATTTATCGCCATTATCGGCGCCGCAGGGTTGGCAGTCGGTCTGGCATTACAGGGCTCCCTGGCGAACTTCGCCGCAGGGGTCATGCTGATCTTGTTCAAGCCGTTTAAGGTCGGGGACTTTATCGAGGCGGCCGGAAAGCTGGGAAGTGTCGAAGAGATACAGATCTTTAACACTGTGCTTAATGCCCCCGATAACCGCCGCATGACCATCCCCAATTCAAAAGTCACCGGCGACATCGTCACCAATTTTACCGATTTACAAAAAAGAAGGATAGACCTGGTATTCGGTATTTCTTACCAGGACGATATGAAGAAAGCAAAAGAAGCGCTTGAGCGCGCCGTGTCGGGCGATCCGCGTATCCTTAAAGATCCGAAGCCGGCCATCGCGGTCTTCGAGCTTGGGGAGAGCAGCGTTAACCTGGTCTGCAGGCCGTGGGTGAAGCCTTTGGACTACTGGGATGTCTACTTCGACGTGGTGGAAAAAGGAAAAATGGAGTTAGAAAAAAGCGGCATCACCATACCGTTCCCGCAGAGGGACGTGCACCTGTATCAGGAGAAAAAATAATCGGGTAACGCTATGAGGATCGAGACGAAAGGGTTGGTCTTTTTTTGCGTGCTCTTCGCGTTATTGTTAAGCGGCTGCGGCCGGTTCAGTATGCAGAAAGGGCAGGGAAAATTCACTTTCCCTTTTGACGTGCCTTCGAAGAAAACGGATAATAAACAATAAATTCCTGAAAGCGCCGGGTAGTGAAAGAAAGGATGAACGGTATGGCTGAGTGGTCCCCTCCGGTACAATGCCCCCGATGTGGCAGCGAAGACACGCGTTTCGTTGAGCCCCGTTATGAGATGTCCGTCTATGAATGCAATGCCTGCGGCGCGCGCTTCGAGATAGAAGAAGAAGAGGGTTAACGGACGTGGCTGTGTCTATGAAATTACCGATATCGTTGATCATACTGTTTTTGTCGCTGGGCGCGCCGGGCTGCTGGTTCCTTTCTCACTACGACGAAGTCAAGACCCTTCAAGCGTTTGACAAAAATAACCGCCAGATCCAGGAGTACCTGGATAGCCAGGAAAAATCTTTTTTCAGGCTAAGAAGCGACGTACGCCATAACCGCCTTACGCCGGGGGTTACGAAAGAAAGAATAACTTCTGAATACGGGGATCCCGTGTTTTGCAGGATCGTCGAAGAACGCCCCGGCGCAACACAAGAATGCCTCTACCGGAACCCCACCCGATATTTTTCAACGGATAAGATATATCTATATTTCAACGAAGCACATATTCTTATCGCCATAGAATTCAAGCCCGCCAGACGAGACTAACCCTTGTTTTTTGGGGAACTTTTCCGGCACGTTCGTTGTCTAACTAAGTAGAAAGCTATGGAAGATATCTCCAAAGACGTATTAATGAGGGCCCAAGAGGGCGATATGCAGGCCTTTGAAAGCATATACAAGGCTTCATCCGGCTTTGTCTATAATGTAGCCCTGAGAATAGCCGGAAAAAGCCATGACGCCGAAGAGGTGACGCAGGAGGTATTCATTAAAGTGTACAGGAACCTTAAATATTTCCAGTTCCGGTCATCCTTTAAAACCTGGGTGTACAGGATAACGGTCAATACCGCGCTTAACCTTTATAAGCGGGTATCAAGAGAAATGAATCGCAGGCGTGATTTTGATGATGTGGCGCGCACCGTGGCTTCGGGTGAAGACGTGGCGGGAGAGGTCCAGGATCGTGAAGAGCGCAAGGCGCATGAGGCGCGGCTCGCAGAGCTCCTGGATACGCTTAATCCCGAACAACGCTCCTGCATTGTGTTAAGGGAGATCGAAGGGTTAAGCTATCAGGAGATGGCGCAGGCGCTCGGCGTTAATATCAATACTGTCCGTACAAGGTTAAGGAGGGCAAGGGTCGCGCTCCTTGCCGGTAGTAGAGGAGGCGGTAAAGATGGATTGTAAAAAAATACAGGAACTGATCATTACGGATTACCTTGACAATGAAGCCTCGGCAGCGGTCCGGGAAGAGGTCAGGGCGCATCTTTCCTCCTGCGCCGGCTGCAGGGAATTTGAGCAGGCCGTAAGGAGATTGACATCCGAGCCGTTCAGGAAAATAAAGCGGCAGGAGCCGCCTGTTGAGATATGGCAGCGCATACAAGATTCCCTGGAGCAAAAGCAGGAAAAAGAGCCCCGCGCTTTCCTTGCCGGCCTCTTGGACCTTTTGTCAAGCAGGGTCAGGTTCAGGAAACCGGTGTTTGCCCTCTCAAGCGCCATAGCAGTGGCTATTATGGTTATATTCCTTGTGCAGGCGCCTCTCTACAGGCAGAAGATGATCAACCAGTACCTGCAGGAAGAATCGCAGTATTTGCTGTCTTTACGCGCCCCGGTCAACGGTGGCCTTGAGAGTGAATTTGAGCTCGGTACGGGTATAGAGCAATACTTTTTTTAGGGAACTTTTTGAATACGTCTCTTGTCTAAGTAGGTGAAAGGAGGAGGCCATGACAATAAAAACGAAACAGATGTACGGTAGCGTAATCGTATGCCTTGTGCTGTTGTGCGCCCAGGGAGGCGTCTCGAACGCATTCGCGCAGGAAGGCGCAAGATTCTCCAGGAGAGGCAGGGGAGGGTTAGGGAATATCTCCGGCGAACTAAACCTCACCCCCGCGCAGCAGGAACAGATCGCCAGCCAGAGAAGCGCGCAAAAAGAAGAAACAGCCAGGCTCAGGGAAGCGATGAGCGCCAAAAGAAACGAATTAAGGCGGGAATTGGAGAAAGACAACCCGGACACGGAAAAGATCAGCGCGATCATACATGAAACAAAGGAACTTATGGGAAAGCGGCTCCAGCAAAGAGCGGACGGCATCCTCGCGCTAAGAAGCATCCTGACGCCCGAGCAGTTCAAGGCGCTTAACGAGAAGATGAAGCGCTCCCGCGGCAGAAGGTGGCAAAAATAAGAGCGCAATAAAGGAGGCGGATATGAGAAAACTAACGACGATCATATTGGCAACAGCCTTTGTTATAGGGTGTGCGGCTTTAAGCTATGCCAGTGACTGGGGCACCGCAGGAAAAGTGCTGACGGTGATCGAAGGCTTGAGGGTTGTCACAGGAGGCCAGGTAGACGTTATCGGGACTATTACCGGGATAAACGGGGCGAGAAACCGCGCGGTAAGCGGGGGTGCGTACTATGGCCGCTATGAGCGGGTCTGGGTGCCCCACTATGTCTGGGTAAGGCAATATATACCGAGGCATATCGAATATATCCGGGGACGGGGACGAGTAATGGTCGGGGGTTATTATGCCAAGGTTCGCCTGGAGCGGGGAGGCCATTGGGAAACGGTGCGCGCGCGTTAGACCATCGTTTTTTATTTCTTCATTGAAAGATCATCTCCTGTGCAGTACAATATATCCATCATGAAAGGTTTAACGCGAAACGAAAATGGAAGAGGTGACTTTTATAAGAGTCACCTCTTTTTTAGACAATGAACGCGCTTGACTGGCTATTAGTCGGCATTACGATTGCCTATTTTCTCATCGGCGTCAAAGACGGCTTCTTACGCCAATTATGCGGGACGCTGGGGCTTGTGTTCAGCGTCTTCCTTACCTATGTTTGTTATAAAAGGGGCGTGAATGTATTCTTATTGCCTTTGGTTTTTATCGCGGTCGCGCTGGTCTTTAACTTTTGCGCGCGCCTGTTGATACGCCTTTTTTCTCATCCTGCGGACGACCGACACGGGGTTTCTTCTTTTTCGCGGCTGATAGGCGGCCTGATAGGCGGCCTGAAGGGGCTGGCGCTGGCGGTGTCGCTGTTATTTTGCATACAGTTGCTGGCAGGCCCCCTGAACAGGATCTATCCGGCAGTGGGAGCCTATCTTGAAGGCTCGGCCTTAAATTCATATTTTAAACAAATCATCAGGAGCTCGGATGTCAACGCGGCCAAGGCCGTCTATTACGCGGGAGAACTCTTAAAGAGGGAGCCTAAGAAAAGCTTTTTGCCCGATGAAACAGTGCGTAATCTACAGAGTAATTCTTCGCTTAAAGCCGTGATCGAAGATGAAGATCTGATGCAAAGCCTTAAAGGCGGGGATTACAAAAAGATCTTCTCCAGCCAGAAGTTCCTCAATCTTCTCAAGGATAAAGAATTCCTGGGGAGGATCGCCTCGATCGATTTCGAAGCGATTTATGAACAGCAGGAACAGAAATAACGCATCTTTTTTACCGGGCGCGCATCTAAATAATAAGGAGGGGGAGAATGAGCTGGACTTTATTCGGACAAATAGTGATGCTGATAGTCATCTACGCGCTCATAAGTAACTTTGTGAAATGCATGCATAATGCCTATTGCATTAAGTGCAAGAAGCCTTAGCTACGGAAGCAGCAAAATAGGGCGCATGGAGCGTAAGAGGGAAAAGAGGGGATTCTTTTGCGGATAAGGCGCGCATGGACAAAAAGAAATTAGCGCTCATACATATCATAAAGAAAGAGCTTAAGTTATCAGACGCCCTTTACAGGAAGATACTTAGAGACGCCGCCGGTGTTGAGAGCGCCAGGGACCTGGATGAGGCAAAATTCAGGAAACTGATGAATTATTTCGTGCGTAGCGACTATTACCGGCTTAACCGCTCGGGGCTGACCATAAGGCAGAAATTATATATCCGCCATCTCGCCGAAGCGCTTGGGTGGCAGAATGAGCATCTTGATAATTTCATACATAAGTATTATCACGAGCAAGGCCTTGATGCGCTTACCAAAAAAGAAGCCATGAAAGTGATTGAATCCCTGAAAAATATCGGTGAGCGTCAAGCGCAGGCGCAAAGCGGATAAGAGGGAGCGGTTATTAATTTTTTTGTTGACAAACCGTTGAAATGTGTTATATTTAACTCGTAGTGAATGAAAGGATTAGAAGTCTTTAAGCCGTAAGGTTTGGATAACTAGCCTTGCGGTTTTTTGTTGCAGAAAGCAACATGCCGGCCTTTCCGATAAGGCCGGGCTAGTCATTATAGACCGTTAGGGACTTTAGAGTCTCGTAAGGTAAAGATGATAAGGATTTCTAACGGATTTACTATAATGCATAAGGAGAGGAGGAAGTACGGCAATGGCAAGAGGTAAAGTGAAGTGGTTCTCGAACCAAAAAGGCTACGGGTTTATCACCCCGGAGAATGGAAAAGACGTGTTTGTGCATCACAGCGCGATCCAGGGAGAAGGGTATAAATCCCTGGAAGAAGGGCAGGAAGTCGAGTTTACGATCGAAAACGGCCCTAAAGGTGAGCAAGCTTCTAATGTAGTGAAGTTATAACCTTAAAACAAAACGCCCGGCATCTTGTGAAAGGTGCCGGGCTTTTTTATTTTTTGAAACTTTTTGAGCGCGGTCTCATCAGAATAAAAGATGGGAGGGGGGCAAGGCATGGAAGACAAAAAAACGTGGAAGGTTCTTACTCTCGAGCAGTACCGGATAACCAGGCAGAACGCCACTGAGCCGCCTTTCCTGAATAAATACTGGCACAATAAGAAAGAGGGGATTTACGTGGATATCATCACCGGCGAGCCCTTGTTCAGTTCGGTTGATAAATTCGAATCGCGCACGGGTTGGCCGAGCTTCACCGCAGCGATACATAAGGAAAGCGTGAACGAGAATACGGATACCAGCCACGGAATGGTAAGGACCGAGGTAAGGGCGCGTAAGAGCGATTCCCATTTAGGCCATGTGTTTAATGACGGGCCGGAGCCTGCAGGCAAACGATACTGTATCAATTCAGCGGCCCTGCGGTTCATACCGAAAGATGACCTCGAAAAAGAAGGTTATGGAGCGCATAGCGCTTTGTTCGCCCGCAGGCTTTATGGGCGGAACGCTGGAAAATCCCACTTATCAGGATGTCTGTACCGACCTGACAG
>JBFZAN010000079.1:0-3207 GCA_041309005.1 Candidatus Omnitrophota bacterium | reverse complement strand
AACTTATACCGAGAAGGGATAGTCCTGGTAAATTCTACCAGCGCCTGGTCCAAAAAAGGACAGCGCAACTCTACCGCCGCGGCCATGGTCATTTTATCCGCCTTAAGCAGCAGATCGTCGGTTAGCCACGTTTTTATATCCAGATACTGCATCCTGCTTAAGGGATCGAATGTCCTTACCGCATTGTAGTACGCCCGCACCCTTTGAAAAACCGGATTTTGACGGGAGAGCGCGAGCAGCTCCCCGGAATACAGCCTGTTTCTCACAAAAGAAGAGAGATCGGCCATATCCCCCAGGTAACGCTCTTCAAGCGGCATCTTTATCCATTCCTGGTACTTCCGCCCTCTTCTCTCGCCGAATATCTTCGGCAATAAGGGGTCGATTGTCACGGCCCTTAACCAGCCTGGCAGATTGCGGCAGCGCTCTATCCCCTGCATGAACCCGTATATGGGGTACCCCGCGAACAGCTCGTCAGAGCCTTCGCCCGAAAGCAGCACGGTGACGTGTTTTTTAGCTTCACGCGACAACAACCACAAAGGGATGCATGCCTGGTCCGCGATAGGCTCGTCCAGGTGCCAGACCATTTTCGGTATCGCTTCGGAGAAATCGACGGGCTCAAGGATGATCTCGGTATGGCTCGTCGAAAAATGCTCGGATACCTTCCTGGCAAACGGCAGTTCGCTGAATTGTTCCTGGTCCCTGTATCCCACTGAAAAAGTCTTTACCGTAGAACTGGATACGCTGCTCATCAAGCCGACGATAATGCTGGAATCAATCCCTCCGCTTAAGAACGCCCCCAGCGGCACTTCGCTGATAAGGCGGTATTTCACCGCATCCTTGAGCAGATCCACCAGCTTCTCCTGGCAGTCTTCCATGGAGAGGTTTCCCGGGGCGTGGCTCTGAAGCTGCCAGTATTCCTTTACGACTGCGCCCTTTTCAGTAATCAGCGCGTAATGGCCGGGCTTGATTTTCATGATGCCTTCAAAGAGCGTGTTCGGGCAAGTGACATAGCCCAATGACATGAACTCGTCTATAAACCCGCGGTTCACCTCGGCCCCGACCATGCCCGACTTAAGAAGGCTTTTGACCTCGGAGGCGAAGAAAAAGCTGTCCTTGCCCCTGTAATAATAGAGCGGCTTTTTCCCCAGCCTGTCGCGCGCCAGAAAAAGCGCGTTCCTTCTCGAGTCCCATACGGCGAAAGAAAACATCCCCCTGAAATGAGCGACGCAATCGGTGCCGTACTCCTCGTAGGCATGCACTATTACTTCCGTGTCGGAAGAAGTCTTAAAGATATGCCCCCCGGCCTCAAGCGGCTTCCTGATGTCGGCAAAATTATATATCTCCCCGTTGAATACGACGCAACAGGAGCCGTCTTCGTTGAAAAGCGGCTGATGGCCCGTGGCAAGGTCTATGATGCTCAAGCGCTGGTGCCCCAGTCCGACATTGCCCTTTACGTAGTAACCGGAGTCATCGGGCCCCCTGTGGCGCATCACGCCCGACATCTTCCTGACCGTATCGGCGCTCACCGTGTTATTCCTGTCAAAATTGAATATTCCGCAAATACCGCACATAGATTCAGGCCGATCCTTTGTTGATAAGGCTGTAATAGAAATTTTCGTAATTCGTGACCATTCTTTGCAAAGAGAATTCCCGCTCTATCTTCTCTTTGCCGGCGGTTCCCATTGCCGCGGCAAGCCGTTGGTCGCCCAGGAGCGTTTTTATCTTGGCGGCGAGCGCGTGCTGGTCTCCGGAAGCCACTAAAAACCCGGTTATACCGTCATTAACCAGTTCGCTGTTGCCTCCCACATCGGTAGCGACTACCGGCTTACCCGCCGCCATGGCTTCAAGAATGGTGTTGGACATCCCTTCGTTCAGGGAACTTAACACGAACACGTCGAGCGCGGCAAGCACCTCGGCCACGCCGCTTCTTTCTCCCAGGAACAGGGCCTTGAGCCCGTATTTTTCCGCCGATCGCTTTAAGTCCTGCCTGCAAGGGCCGTCTCCCAAGAAAACGCAGGTCAAGTTTATGTCCTCGGCCGAAAGTCTTTGCGCCGCTTCCAGCAGCAGCCGGTAATTTTTAACCGGCACCAGCCTGCCGACGCTGCCGATCACTTTTGAGTTCGCAGCAATATTCAGCCTGCGCTTTTGTTCCTCTTTGTTGAGCGAAACGCTGAATTTTTCGGTATCGACGCCGTTGACTATGACTTTTACTTTCCCCGCGTCGATACCGGTCTTCCTGATAAAATCTTCCTTGAGCGCCTTTGACACGGTAAGAAAGGAATCCACGAAAGCGGATAATAATCTTATCGCTATGGCCCTCGCCCGTTTGTCAAGCACAAGCGTCCCGTGCTCGCCGTGGACGACCAGGGGCACCCCGGCCAGCCGGGCCCCCGGGATGCCGTAAAAACCGCTGTAGAAATTATGGGTATGAACGATATCCACCCGCTCCTTCCTGAACAAAGCCCTCAGCCGAAACGGCAGGCCGCAGGCTATACCCTCTTTCTGCCCAAGGTCAAATACCTTCACGCTGCGGTCTACTATGCGCTCCCTTAAAGCCCCGGTCCTGTTTATGCAGCAGACAGAGAGGGAAAAAACGCCCTTATCCATCCGGTTGACCAGGTTGACTATACCGTTTTCCATGCCGCCCACCTCGAGAGATTCCTGAACGTGCATGATATGAATTTTTGTTTGCCCCGGCTTCATGCGCCCTGTCCTTTTTCTATTTTTTCCCCCACGTAAAGGAAGCTCGAGGAAATAAAATGCGAAAGCTTATAATCCGGCGTTATGTAGTCCAGGTATTTAAGGGGGAATAAAATCCAGCCAAAGACGATATTGAATATTTTCCAGAGCGTGACGCTGTTGAAAGAAAACACTATCGCAAGGAAATCCCTCAAGACCCACACGAACATGGCAAAGATCCCCCTGGTATCGGTAAGCATCAACTCGCCGAACTGCGAAAAAAGGTTCCGGGCACCTTCCCTAGTGAACCTCTGGCAGTCAGTCGGGTCGGGGTGATATGGCTGCATGAACGGGAGCGTAGCGACTACTTTGCCTTTCGGCTTTAACACGCGGTGTATTTCGGAAACGACCTGCGCAGGGTCCTTCACGATCTCAAGGAGCGCGGTTATGACCACCACGTCAAAGGAAGCGCCGCAAAAAGGAAGCTGATGCGCGTCCGCTACCACGTCGACATTCCCATACGCAACG
>JBFZAN010000078.1:0-16016 GCA_041309005.1 Candidatus Omnitrophota bacterium | reverse complement strand
GATGAGTTTTTACACGCTTTCCTTTATGGGCACCATGCCTTTCGGCAGCCTTATCGCAGGCAGCCTGGCGAGTGAGATAGGCGCGCCCGATACCCTGCTTATCGCAGGCTGCTGCTGCATCGTAGGCGCCGCTATATTCATGAAGAGGCTCCCGCTCCTGCGCGCGCATATCCATCGCATATACGTCCAGAAAGATATCATCCCCGAAGTCGCCAAAGGCATCCAGATGGTGGCAAGGCTATAGTGGAAAAAAGTCAATAAAAAGCGGAAATCCGCGGTTGCCGGCCGGCGATAATAAAGTATAATAATTGAAATATATAAATCTTTTCCTATGGACGAATCATTAAGAAAAAGCGGTATCAATCTCATTGGCGATTTTCCCTGGGGTACTCATTTCTGCCAGTTCTATTCCTCGAAACAGGACCTTCTCGATATCCTGATCCCTTACTTTAAAGCCGGTTTGCAGCATAACGAATTCTGCATGTGGGTCACTTCCGAGCCCTTAGGCGTTGATGAGGCAAAAGCCGCGCTTGGCAATGCCGTGGCGGGTTTTGACCGGTATCTTAAAAAAGGCCAGATAGAGATCATTCCTTATTCAAAGTGGTATGTGACGGGAGGGACCTTTGACCAGGGCAGGGTGCTTAACGGCTGGGTGCGTAAACTCAAGAATGCCCGTAGAAAAGGCTTTGCCGGCTTGCGATTGACCGGGAATACTTTTTGGCTTGAGAAAAAAGACTGGAAGAAGTTCACCGATTACGAAGAGGCGGTAAACAGCGTGATCGGAAAATTCAAGATGCTGGCTATCTGCACGTACTCTCTGGAAAAATGCGGCGCAGCTGAAGTCGCGGATGTCATAAGCAATCATGAGTTCGCTTTGATAAAGAAATCAGGGCGCTGGATGAGGATTGAAAGTTCGGCGCATAAACAGGCCGATGCCGCGCTGCGGACAAGCGAGGTGCGGCTGAAGAGGGCGCAGGAGATAGCGCACCTGGGCAGCTGGGAACTCGACCTCCTTACTAACCAGCTTACCTGGTCGGACGAAGCCTACCGTATCTTCGGTCTTAAGCCCCAGGAGTTCAAAGCTACGTATGAGGCATTCCTTGAGGCAGTGCACCCCGACGACCGCAAAGCGGTGGATGAGGCCTATTCCGGGTCTCTGAGGGATAAAAAAGATAGGTATGAGATCGAACACCGGATCGTAAGGAGATCGAGCGGGGAGGTGCGCGTTGTCCGTGAAAAGTGCGAGCACATACGGGACGCCTCAGGCAGGATCATCCGTTCCATCGGTATGGTGCACGATATTACCGAGACTAAACAGGCCGAGATCGCGCTGCAGGCAAGCGAAAGGAAATTCCGCGACCTGTATTCTTCGATGATAGAAGGTGTCGCGCTCCTCGAAGTCATTTACAATAAATCCGCGAAAGCAATTGACTACAGGATCGTCGACGTAAACCCCTCATTTGAAAAAATAACCGGTTTAAGCAGGCTTAAGGCCATAGGCAAGACCGCGAGGCAGCTTTACGGAATAAAGGAACCGCCGTACCTGAATATCTTCGCGAAAGTCGCTTCAGGCGCGGGGCCGGATTTTTTTGAAACATACTTTCCCCCTATGGATAAGCATTTCAGCATCTCCGTATTCTCTTTTGCAAAGGGGAGTTTCGCGACGGTCTTCCAGGATATCACCGGCCGCAAGCGCGCAGAAAAAGAAATCCAGCATCTTGCAAGTTTCCCCCATCTGAACCCTAATCCCGTGATCGAGACCGACATGCGGGGGAAAATCATTTTTTCAAATCCCGCAACTGAAAAGTTCCTGCGATCACTCAAGCTGCCTGTCCAGGCAAAACTATTTTTTCCCCGGGATTTCTCCCGTATCCTGAAGGACATCCGTTCAGGCAAAAAGAATGAATTTCTACGCGAGGTCACGGTCAAGGGGCGTTTTTTCGCGGTCAATATAGTCGGTTTCAGGGACTTAAAGGTGCTGCGTCTTTACTGCAATGAAATCACCAGGCGTAAAGTCATGGAGGATGAGCTTCGCTGGAACGAGCAACGTAACTTCATACTTTCCGAGACTTCTGCGGCTTTGCTTTCTGCGGTTGACCCGCAGAAGGTCGTTGACCGGGTATGCCGCAGGGCCATGTCATTCCTTGATTGCCAGGTTTTTTTCAATTTCCTCAGCGTGCCGGAAATAAATAAGCTGCAGCTTAACGCGTACGCAGGAGTACCTAAAAGAGAAGCGCAGCGTATTCAGTGGCTTGAGTACGGGGTCGCGGTATGCGGGTGCGTTGCCAGGGAAGGAAAGCGCATCATCGCAGAGAATATTTGCCGGACAAAGGATCCCCGAGCGAAGCTGGTGCGCGGTTACGGCGTGAGAGCCTATTGTTGCCACCCGCTGCTGGGGGGCAAAAAAGTGCTCGGAACGATTTCATTCGGCACCACCCTGCGCGATACCTTTACCGAAAGGGAAATATCGATGATGAAGGCCATCGCCGACATAGTCGCTATCGCTATCCAGCGTAAGCGCATGAACGAAGAGCTCCTGTTGCATGAAGCGCGCTTGAGGTTCAATATCGAGCTTACCGGCCATATCGCCTGGGTGACCAATGCCAGAGGGGAAGTCGTAGAGGATATTCCCTCATGGAGGAAGTTTACTGGCCAGTCTTTTAAAGAGATCAAAGGTTTCGGCTGGATAAAAGCCGTGCACCCCGATGACACCTACCGCATGCTAAGGGCCTTTAAACAGGCCTCCACCGCAAAAAACCATTATGGGATCGAATACCGCGTGCGCAGCCGGGAAGGCGTATACAGGGATTTTATGGCGCGCGCGGTACCGCTTTTGAACCAGCGGGGAAAGATCGAGGAATGGGTAGGTACCTGCGTGGATATTACCGAACGCAAGCAAAGAGAAGAAGAGCTTAAGAAATTTAACCGCACGCTGAAGGCCTTAAGCGAAAGTAGCCGCGCGATGATGCGCGCCGTGAATGAGCAGGCTTATTTGAAGGAGGTATGCAACATTATTACCAATGACTGCGGCTACCCGCTCATCTGGATAGGGTACGCGCAGGAGGACGAGTATAAAACAGTGATGAGTGTTGCTCACGCTGGGCTCGAGCGCGGGTACCTGAAGCAATTGAACGTTTCCTGGGCGGATACTCCGCGCGGTCAAGGCCCGACAGGCACAGCCATACGCACCGGCGAACCCGTTCTTTGCAGGAACATGCTTACCGACCCTAAATTCGCTCCCTGGCGAAAGCAGGCGTTTAAACGCGGATTTGCCTCTTCCGCAGCCTTTCCGCTGATGTCCGGCGGTAAGGCTTTCGGCGCCTTGACTTTGTATTCGAAAATACCCGAAGCGTTCAATGAGGAAGACGTAAAGCTCCTCACCCAGCTGTCCAATGACCTGGCATATGGGATAACCACGCTGCGCTTACGTTTCGCGCATAAAAAAGCCGAAGACGCACTGCAACAGGTAAATAAGGACCTGGAGATCAAGGTTGCCAGGCGCACTGAAGAATTGACCCATGCAAATTTGAACCTTATCGAGCAGGCCAAGTACCGGCAAGCTACGGAGCGCACGATCCGTATCAGAGGAGCTTTGTTGAAAATGACGCAACGGTCTTTGAACCGCAGGGAATTCCTCGATACCCTGGTAAAATTCTTAAAAGGGTTAAGCGGCTGCCGGTACGCGGGGTTAAGGGTTTTGAATGAGGAGGGAGAGATCCCGTACGAATCATATATAGGATTCAGCAGTGAATTCATTCAGAATGAGAGCCGGCTTTCTATTACCAGCGACCAGTGCGCTTGTATAAGGGTCCTGACCGGCAATGTTCTTTCTCAGGACATGCCCAGTATGACAAAAACAGGCTCGTTTTTTACCAACGATTCATCGGGTTTCGTGAGTACCCTTACCGAGAAAGAAAAAGCGTCGTTCAGGGGAGTTTGCGTGCAGGAAGGCTTTTCTTCGATCGCGGTCATCCCCATAAAATATAAGGAACAGATTATTGCCGGGATCCACCTCGCCGATGAGCGTAAGGATATGGCGGCTGAAAATAAGATAGAGTTCCTGGAAAGCCTCACCAATTTGATCGGGGAAGGCATCCATAAATTCGAGATCGAAGAAAGGATAATGCAGAGCTATGTCAATAACAGCGTGATCAGCGCGCTGATGCGTTTTGCGTTCAAAGAAAAAGACATAGGCAAGATCCTTAACCGCTGCCTTGAGCTTTTGCTGTCTTTAAACTGGCTTTCCATCGAATCAAAAGGATGCATCTATCTGAAGGAAGAGGGAGCCGACGCGCTGATACTAAGGGCGCAAAAAAACCTGCCCGCGCAGCTTTTAAAAGAATGCGCGAGGCTCGACTATGGCAAGTGCCTTTGCGGCAAAGCGGCAAAGGAGAAAAGGATCGTATTTTCCGGCTCCGCAGGCAGCGAGCATGAAATAACCTACGAGGGGATGCCCGACCACGGCCACTATTGCGTGCCGATCATGGTGGGCAATGACGTTCTGGGAGTAATGAACCTTTATCTGCCCGCGCAGTGCAGGCGTGATTACAGGAAAGAAGAGTTTCTCGCTTCTATCGCCAATACTATGGCCGGCATCATCCAGAGAACCCTCGCGCAGCAGGAAGTCCAGGAGACAGGCGAAAAGCTTTCTAATATCCTGGACAGCCTTACCGATGGATTTTTCGCCCTTGACCGCGACTGGAAGTTCACCTACGTGAACCCTGCCGCAGAAAAGATCCTGGGGGTCAAGGCCCCCCTGCTTGTAGGCAAAAAGGAGTGGGACATCTTCCCTGATGCCGTCGGCACGAAGATCCATTCCGAGCAGCATTGGTCGATGATGGAGAAAGTATCCGTAACGTTTGAAGCGCAGTTCCCCGGAAGAAAGAGCTGGCTTGAGTTTCACGCGCATCCTTCGCCGGAAGGCCTTTCGGTATATTTCAAAGACGTCACCGAAAGAAAAATAGGGGAAGAGAAGCTCAAAGACACACAAAAGCAGCTTGAAAAGTCAAAGAGGCTTTCGGACATAGGCACGCTTTCCGCAACGGTCGCCCATGAATTGCGAAATCCCCTCGCGGCGATACAGATGGCCGCCTATAACATCAAGCGCAAGGCGCAGAACCCGCTTCTGGAAAGGCACTTTTCCAACATAGAGAAGAAAGTTACGGAAAGTAACCAGATCATCACCAATCTTTTATTCTATTCGCGCCTCAGAGAGCCTCATTATGAGCGCGTTAATCTGTACAGCATTCTTGATGAATGTATCGAAATAGCTAAAAAACGCGCGCAGAAACCGGGAGTCAAGGTGAAGAAAAAATACAGGGTGCTTTCCCGTTTGTCCGTAGAAGTCGATCCCCTGCAGATAAAAGAGGTGTTCTTGAACATTGTAAATAACGCCTATGACGCAATCCACCAGGGCCCCGGCAGCATTGAAATCGGCGCAAGCCACCATAATGGCCGCGAAATCAAGATCTATGTTACGGATTCAGGCGCCGGCATGGAGCAGGAAGACCTGAAGAGGGTGCATGAGCCTTTCTTTACCACTAAAACTAAAGGCACGGGCCTTGGCCTTACGGTCTCTTTTCAAATAATCGACCTGCACAGGGGCAAGATCGACATCGCCAGCCGGAAAGGTCTGGGCACCACTGTCGCGGTCTCCTTACCTATAAACAGGGGCAATAATATAGCCGAACAATCTGCCCTTTTACAGCAAGCCCTCTTGAGCAATCCTGCGCCAGCCCTCTAAAGTTGCCATTAAAGCCTTGAGAATATTTTACGCTAAGGTATAATGATATCATGAAACTTCAGGTAAAGGCGATGCTCTTGCTGTTTTTGCTGGTCGGGGTATTCATAGGGACGCTCATTTTTCAGAGTTTTCTCGGGCAAAAGCGCCTGCGCGCCATCCTGGAAAAGGAAGCCCAAACCACCGGCGCCAATTTCAATTCCATCCTGCAGTTAAAAGGCTCTTCCCAGCAAAGCCTCGTGACCGACTATACCTTCTGGGACGAGATGGTTGATTTCGTCCACAACCCCCAGACAAAATGGGCGCAGGAAAACCTTGACGTAGAGCTGCCCCTTTATAAAGTGAACGTCCTATGGGTCTACGACCAGGACGCCCGGCTGGTATATTCGGTCAATAACCTGGACGACGACGCTTTTAAAGAGCTGTCGTTTTCCAAAAAATTCATAGAGGACTTTTCCGGAAGCCGCTTCTGCCGTTATTTCAAATACACCCCGAAGGGCTTGATGGAGATCCGCGGCGCTACCATCCACCCGACCGCCGACAGCCTCAGAAAAACGCCGCCCCAGGGGTATTTCCTCGCAGGCGTGCTGTGGGATGATACATTCTTGAAGGACCTCGCCCACTTGACGGGTAGCTCGATAAAGGTATTCCCGGCAGGCGTGAGCAGGCAGAAAGAACTCCCATCCAGCTTCATTATAAGATTTGCGAGGACGCTGTACGATATAAACGGCGCGCCCCTGGCGAGGCTGGAAGTCTCCAGCAAATCAGAGGGGATGATGCTTTTTACCCGGGCGGTCAGGCAGAGTTTCCTTTTATTCTTTATTTTCACTATCGCTGTTTTTACCGTTGTCTCCGTTTTTTTCTTTATCGTGGTGAGCGTGCCTTTGCAGAAGATCGTCGGGGCATTAAAGACCCAGCAGGATGTTTTTCTTGGAGGCCTCCTGAAAAACACGGGAGAGTTCGGGGCGATCGCGCGGCTGATACAGAAGTTTTTTCAGCAAAAAAATGAGCTGACCCAGGAGGTCCATGAGCGCAGGCGCACGGAAAAAGAGGTGTTGTTCGTTTACGGCAAGCTGAAAGAAACGCAGGCGCAGCTCGTGCAGTCGGCCAAAATGGCTTCGTTGGGGCAGCTGGCGGGAGGCGTCGCCCATGAAATAAACAATCCCCTTACCGGCGTCCTGAACAATGTGCAGTTGATCAAGATGATAGCCGCGGGAAAGGAAGAATTCAGCATTAAGGACTTTAAGGAGCTTCTTGACGTCATTGAGGATTCCGCTGTCCGCTGCAAAAGGATAACCCAGTCGCTTCTTGATTTTTCGAGAGCGTCAAAAGGGATTTTTCTCCCAGTGTCGTTAAATGAGACCCTGGAAAAGCTGCTCGCGCTGGTAGAGCGCGAGTTCTCCCTTTTGAATATCGCCTTCCAGAAAGACCTGCAGAAGGACCTGCCCATGATCTTCGGCGACCCCCAACTGCTTCAACAGGTGGTGTTTGATATCGTCTCCAATGCCAAATGGGCTATCCAGAAAAAAGCCGGCCAGGAGAAAGGGCTGATCGCGGTAAAAAGTTATTTCCAACCGCAGCAGCAGCGGGTCTGCGCGCGCATTGCCGACAACGGCATCGGCATCCCCAAAGATGAACTGGAAAGGATATTCGAGCCTTTCTATACCACAAAGCCCGTAGGGGAAGGCACGGGGCTCGGTTTGTCCATAGTGTATAATATCGTAAAGACGTATAGCGGCACTATCGATGTGGAGAGCGAGCCGGGAAAAGGAGCTGCTTTTACGATATGCCTGCCTGTTTTTCAGGAACCGCAACAACAGGAAGCCGCACGTCAATAATACATGAAACGGAAGCGACCCCGCAGGCAGAAGCATCTCCGAAAGAAAAAACGGCAGTTTAAACGGGTGGGCACATTTTGCGTATATATCGTCGAGTGCTGCGATAAGACGTATTATACCGGTTACACGCCTGACCTGAAAAAGAGGATAGCGCTCCACAATAAAGGCAAAGGCGCCAAGTACACCAGGGACAGGCTGCCGGTCAAGCTTTTGTGGCACAAAGAGTACAGGTACTTTAAAAATGCGTTCCTGGAAGAGAAAAGGATAAAAAGGCTGCCCAGGGAAAAGAAGGAGCGTTTAATCACAGGAGCCCGCTCATGAGAACAAATGATCTTGTTAGAAAATCGCTTGATGGCGGATTGCTTGAGAAAGAGGAAGTAGCGTATCTTTTCAGGGTACCCATTTTTAGCGAAGAGTCGGCGGTCATTCAGTCTGCCGGTTACCGGAAAAGCCAAAAGGCCTGTGAAGGATCAGCGGAAGTCCACGCGCAGGTCGGGCTGAATATAGCGCCCTGCCCGAACGACTGCCTTTTTTGCTCATTTGCTTCCGTAAACGGCGTATTTAAGGAACGCGCTGAAACGCCTGTTGACCATTTGCTTTGGCAGGCAAGGCAGTTCGAAACAGACGGCGCCAATGCCATTTTTGTCATGGCAACGGCGGATTTCCCTTTCGGTAAATTCATCGAGATAAGCAGGGAGGTGCGCACGGCATTAAAGCCTGATACGGTTTTGATCGCCAATGTCGGAGATTTTGACCTGGACCAGGCAAAACAATTAAAACAAACGGGCTTCTCGGGGATATATCACGCGCTGCGCTTAGGCGAGGGGCGCGATACAAAGATCAAGCCGCAAAGACGTTTAAAAACTTTTGAATGCGCCAAAGAAGCAGGCCTTGTGCTTGGGACTTGCGTTGAGCCTGTGGGAAATGAGCATTCCATAGAGGAGCTAGTGGAGAAGACGATCATTACCAGGGACGCCTTGCCCTGCTACAGCGGAGCTGCAAGGCGTATCCCTATCCCGAATACGAAACTGGCGAAGCTGGGTATCGTAAGCGAAGCCAGGATGGCCCATATCCTGGCAGTGGTGCGCCTTGCGTTAGGCTATGAAATCCCCGGCAATTGCACCCATGAACCTAACGTGATCGGCGCCGCAAGCGGCGCCAACCTTTTATGGGCGGAGGTCGGCTCCAATCCCCGGGACACGGAGAAAAAGACCGAAGCGGCAAGGGGCATGGACGTGAACGGCTGCCGTAAGGTCCTTAAGGAAGCAGAGTGGAAAGTCTTAGAGGGCCCTTCAAGGTTTTATACGCGCGGATAATGAACAAAAAGGAGGTTGGGATGAAAATAGGAGTGATTATTTCAAGTAACGATGCGGAAACATGTTGGAACGCGATTCGCTATGCTAACTTCGCGCTTGGGCAGAAGGATGAGGTCAAGATTTTCTTTATGGGCAAGGGTGTTGAATATCAGAAGATCAGCACGGATAGATTCAACACCGTTGAGCAGGCAGAGAAGTTTATACAGTCAGGCGGTAAGATCTACGCCTGCGGGACATGTATCAAGTCCAGAGAGCAGGAAGGCTCAGAGATGTGTCCGATCTCGACCATGAAGGATATGTACGATATCGTGAAGGAATCGGATAAGGTCGTGACGTTTTAAGGGTCTTTATGCCAGAAAAAGTTCACCTTGTGAATATTATTAGTAGAAGATGGAAAAAGGAGATAAGAAGTCGAATGATAAAAAGAATTGTTTCCTTAGCCATGAATTCGTCCATTGACAAAAGCTCAGGCAAGGAGGGTTTTTATGAATAATCAAGATTTAAAGGATAGAAAAATCGCCTATTTCACCATGGAAGCGGGCCTTGACACCAAGATGTCCACCTATAGCGGCGGCTTAGGGGTCCTGGCAGGAGATACTTTAAAATCCTGCGCGGATTTAGGGGTATCGATTATCGCTGTAACGCTGCTTAACGAAAAAGGTTATTTCGCGCAGAAACTGGATTCAAACGGCGCTCAAGCGGAGGCTCCTGCAGGCTGGCCAAAGGAGAAGTTTTTAACGCTTTTACCGGCGCAAGCAAGCGTGGACATTGAAGGAAGGCAAGTCAAAATACAAGCCTGGGAATACAGCATAAAAGGGGTTACCGGAGCAACAGTCCCTGTTTATTTTCTGGATACTAACTTGCAGGAAAACGCCGAATACGACCGCGCTCTCACCAGTTTTCTTTACGGAGGCGACAAGTGGTATAGGCTTTGCCAGGAAATTATCCTCGGCATAGGGGGAGTGAGGATCATTGAAGCTATCGGCTATAAAAATATCGAGAAATACCATATGAACGAAGGTCATGCCGCCTTTCTGGCGCTGGAATTATTGGAAAGAACAAAAAAAGACGGCGAGCAAGACTTGTATAAGAAATATGACCTTGAGTCCGTAAGAAATAAATGCATATTTACCACCCATACTCCCGTAGCCGCAGGGCATGACCGGTTTCCTCTGGATCTTGCAAAAAAAGCCTTGCATAGTAAATTGCCTTTTGAAATGCCTGATATATTTATCCGGGACAACGAAATGAATATGACCCTGATCGCCCTGAATCTAAGTAAATATATAAACGGAGTAGCCAAGAGACATGGAGAAGTGACGCGGGAGATGTTTCCCGGTTATTCCATCGATTCTATTACCAACGGGGTTCATTTATTGACATGGGCAGCCCCCGCGTTCAAAAAGCTCTATGATAAACATATACCCGGCTGGCAATCAGATTATTTTTCCCTGCGTTATGCCATGGGTATTCCTAAAGACGAGATATCCCGGGCGCACCAAGAGGCAAAAAAAGAGCTTATTGATCATGTGAATGCCCGTACCGGAGCCGGTATGGACCAAGATACTTTTACTATAGGTTTTGCCCGGCGTGTCACGGCCTATAAAAGAGCAGACCTTTTATTAAGCGATATAAACCGGTTGATCGAGATTAATGATAAAGCAGGCAGGATGCAGATCATTTATGCCGGGAAGGCGCATCCCAGTGATGGCGGCGGAAAAGAGCTGATAAGAAATATTTTTTCAAGGATTAAAGAGCTTAAGCCTAAAATTAAGGTAGCTTATCTTGAGAATTACGATATGACACAGGGAAGATTAATTACCAACGGTGTAGACCTCTGGCTGAATAATCCCCTTCCGCCACATGAGGCCTCCGGTACAAGCGGTATGAAGGCCTGCCTTAACGGCGTGCCGAATCTAAGCGTCTTAGACGGTTGGTGGATAGAAGGGTGCATTGAAAATGTCACCGGATGGGCAATTGGCACGTTGCAGAGTCAGGGCAGAGATAGCGCGCAGGATGCCCGTGATTTATACCAGAAATTAGAGAAGATAATCCTCCCGATGTTCTATAATGAGAAAGATAAATGGCTGGAAGTAATGCGCCACGCGATAGCGCTAAACGCCTCGTTTTTTAATACTCAGAGAATGGTCCAGGAGTATGTGCTAAATGCTTATTTATAAGTAACTCGAGTGATAAGAAGGGATTCTATGGTAAAAACTAAAATAATCTGTACTCTCGGCCCGGTATCATCAAGCGAGACTACGATCAGGGAAATGATGCTTGCGGGTATGGATGTCGCACGCTTGAACTTCTCCCACGGCAAACCGCAGGAGTTGCTTCAGAGGATAGAGCTTGTCCGGCTTTTAAACTCAAAATATCTAAGGCGCATCAAGATTCTTGGTGATCTTCAGGGGCGTCGTATAAGAGTAGGCGGCCTTCTTGTCTCGGTTTTGCTTAAAAAAAGCCGGATAGTATGGCTTACTCAGCAAAACATAAAAGGATCGCATGAAATAATTCCTTTTGATTATCAAGGCTCACTACGCAGCATTAAGACCGGCCACCAGATATTTTTAGATGACGGGAATATCGCCTTAGAAGTGATCGGCAGGGCTAAAAACAAACTTAAGACCAAAGTAATTATCGGCGGCCTGCTTAAAGGACATAAGGGTGTAAATATCCCGCAGGCAAGGCTTGAATTCGGCGGTATAAGCCAGAAGGATATGCAGGATATATCTTTTTGCGAAAAGCACGGCGTGGAATATATCGCCCAGTCCTTTGTGCGCACCAAGAATGACATTCTGGATGTCAGAAAATTGCTCAAGCCGGATTCAAGATGCAGGATTATCGCTAAAATAGAAAATAGAGAAGGTATAAAGAACATTGATGAAATAATCAAGGTTTCTGACGGTGTCATGATAGCGCGCGGGGATATGGGGGTATCGCTGCCTATCTATGAAATCCCCGTTATTCAAAAGATGATTATTAAGAAATGCAACCGGGCAGGAAAATTTGTCATTACCGCGACACAGATGCTTGAGAGCATGACTGAAAACCCCCGGCCTACGCGCGCGGAGGTGACGGATGTGGCAAACGCCATCATAGACGGGACTGATTTTGTCATGCTCTCGGCAGAATCAGCTGTCGGTAAATATCCTGTTCAAGCGGTCGCTATGATGAATAATATAATAAAATTCACGGAGATAAATTTAAATAGATTATAAAGATTAGAACAATTATTTCCAGTGTTTTAAGCTGCTACAGGGAATATTATGAATAAAGGCGAACAAGTCGAACAGCAAGCACAAAAATGGCATACGCTTACAAGTGAAACAGTGTTCGGTATATTGAAAGCGTCTTTTGATGGCTTAACCGCGGACGAAGCTAGCGGCCGCCTCAAAGAATACGGCTACAATAAGCTTGCAACAAAGAAGGCAACTCCGGCGATAGTTATTTTTCTACGGCAGTTCCTGAACCCGCTGGTGTACATTTTGATCGCCGCTTCCATAGTAAAATTCGTTGTAGGCGGCGTAATGGATGGGAGCGTGATCCTCGCGGTCATCATGGTCATGGCTATCATCGGTTTTATCCAGGAGGCGCGGGCAGAAAAAGCCATGGATGCGTTAAAGCAGCTTGCCGCTCCCAAAGCCAAGGTCAAGCGCGCAGGCAAAGTTGAGCTGGTGCCTTCGAAAGAAGTTGTGCCCGGAGATATTCTCATGCTGGAATCCGGAGATAAGATTCCGGCAGACGCCAGGATTATTGAAGCCTCGAGCCTCAAGGTGAACGAATCTATCCTTACCGGTGAATCGGTGCCGGTAGATAAGCATGTTGATGCGATTGAGGAAGATGTTTCTGTTGCCGACCGTAAGAATCTTTTGTATATGGGCACTGCCGTAAGCTACGGAAGGGCGGTTGCCGTGGTTGTGGCAACGGGTATGAGTACCGAGATGGGTAAGATCGCCTCTGCTTTAAAAGAAGTAAAAACCGAAAAGACGCCGTTGCAGAGAAGCATCCATACGCTTGGGAAATGGATGATCATTATCGCGGTCGCGATCGTCGCTGTCCTTAAGATCATAGGCATTAGCAGGGGGTTAGGATGGGTTGAGATTTTCATGTTATCCGTGGCGGCCGTCGTCGCGGCTATCCCCGAAGGGCTTCCCGCGGTGGTAACGGTTGTTTTGGCAGTGGGCATGCGCATGATGGCAAAACGCAATGCCATTATACGTAAGCTCGTGGCAGTTGAGACCCTGGGATCGACTACGGTTATATGCACGGATAAGACCGGGACTCTGACCATGAACCAGATGGCCGTAAAGCGGCTGTGGCATAATGCTCAGATGATTGAGGTGGGAGAGCAGGCGTTCGATGAAGCCGGTCTGAAGATGCTTCTTGAGATCGGAGTGTTGTGTAATGACGCGATACTCAAAGATGAAAATAATGCTTCCGAGGTCATCGGCGATCCTACCGAGGGGGCGCTTTTGGTTGCAGGGGCTAAGGCGGGTTTAGAGAAAGGCGAACTGGAGAAGTCGTTCCCTCGCATAAGCGAGATCCCCTTTCAGAGCGAAAAGCAGTATATGGCTACGCTTCATCAAAAAGAAGGCAAGCGTGTGGCGTACGTCAAGGGTTCGCCTGAGAAGATACTATCTTTCAGCGTTCTCGATGATACTTCGCGGGCGTCAATCTCGGATGCGGTTAACAATATGGCCAAGGATGCCATGCGCGTGCTTGCGCTGGCTTATTGCGAACTTCCTGCAAGCAAGGATAATCTTACCGAAGAGGATATTGCCGGAAAACTGACTTTTGCCGGGTTAGCCGGCATGATCGATCCTCCCCGGCCGGAAGCTATAGAATCAGTAAAGCTATGTAAAGAGGCAGGGATCAGGGTCGTCATGGTTACGGGCGACAACAAATTGACCGCTGAGGCTATTGCCAGGGAAATAGGGATAACTACAGAAGAAGTTCTGACAGGCGTTGAAGTATCAAAAATGAGCGATGATGAATTGGCAGAAAAAGTCAAGGCGGTTTCGGTTTTTGCGCGCATAGAACCGCTGCATAAGCTCAAGATCGTCCAAGCCATTAAGAAACTCGGTAATATTGTCGCCATGACCGGTGACGGCGTTAACGATGCGCCTGCTCTGGAAGCAGCAGATATCGGCATTGCCATGGGTATTACCGGGACAGATGTGGCGAAAGAGGCCTCCGATATGGTGCTTGCCGACGATAATTTTGCCTCAATTGTCGCGGCTGTGGAAGAAGGAAGGGTCATTTTTAATCGCTTGCGCAATGCGGTTTTATTCTTATTGACTACCTGCTTCGGAGAATTATTCGCGCTTATCCTTTGTGTTTTGTTTACGGGCAAGGCGCCGCTATTGCCTATTCAAATCCTTTGGATAAACCTTGTGACCGGAGCGCTTATTGCAATACCGCTTGGCCTTGAGCCCAGGGTGGGAAATGAATTGCAGTTCCCACCGCGGCACCCTAAGGTCGGGCTTCTCTACCCCGGCATGGTCATGCGCATTGCACTGTTGGCATCGGCTTTGAGCATAGGGGTATTGCTGGTATTCGCATGGAGCCTGGCGAGATTCAGCATTGAAGAAACAAGAACCATTGTCTTTTGTTGTATTGTGGTTTTTGAATGGCTGGTGGCATTTAATGTCAGGTCAGATGAGATCACTATATTTAAGCTGGGCGTTTTTAAAAACACTGCTTTGATCAAATCCATCGCAATCGCGGTTGTCCTTCAGATGGTCGTGATATACGCGGGATTCGCGCGGCCTTTATTTAATTCTGTTGCGCTCAAGCCTATCGAGTGGCTTATTGCATTATTGCCCGGGGTGGCGATTTTCACGGCAGAAACAGTAAGAAAAATTATTGCCCCCAAACTGTTCAGCGCGGGCAAATGGCAGCCGCTAAGATAGGGGAGTAACGGGATGAAGATCGTGTTGAGAAAATAATCACCGGTCTAATCAGGAAGCAGATACTTATCGCTACAGATATAGACGCTGGAAGCATGCAAAATTCCATACGCGATATACATTCAAAATCAGGAGACAGCCAGGGTCGAGATCAAAAGAACCTTGTAAAATGTGTTATGAAGAGGGGATCGAATGTCTGAAAATGAGCGAAGCAACGAACAAAGAGGCAATTCCGACGGAGAAGATCAAAAGAAGTTACCTGCCGTATCAGCAGGAAAACGCATACTTTTGGTCACCTTCGGATGTCCGATGGGTGCAGTGCTACAGGACTACGCTGCGCTTTTTGAAGGCGATTTTTGAGGTTTAGGCGTTGTAGTAGTGTTTCTTTAGGAACCGATGGATGTAGTGCTACGCAATGTTAAGATAGAGGAAAAATAAGGAGGGGTCAACATGAAGGTAGGAGTTATAATTTCAAGTAACGACGCCGAAACCTGCTGGAACGCCATTCGGTATGCTAATTTCGCTCTTGGGCAAAAGGATGAGGTTAAGGTGTTCTTAGCAGGCAAGGGAGTGGAGTATCAGTCCATCAGCACTGACAAGTTCAACACCGTTGAGCAGGCAGAAAAGTTCCTACAGGCGGGCGGGAAGATTCTTGCCTGCGGGATGTGTATCAAATCCCGGAATCAGGAAGGCACCGAGATGTGCCCGATCAACACGATGAAGGACATGTACGATATAATCAAAGAGAGCGACAAGGTCGTTACGTTTTAAATTTTATATGATGACTCAAGAGACATTATCTCAAAGATTAAAAGAGCTTGCCCGGTTGTTCCTGCGAATGGGGATTATTGGTTTTGGTGGCCCCGCCGCGCATATTGCCATGATGCACGATGAGGTGGTGAAGCGGCGCAGGTGGGTAAGCGACCAGCAGTTTCTCGATCTTCTCGGCGCGACGCAATTGATACCGGGGCCAAACTCTACCGAGATGGCGAATCACATAGGGTTTCTGCGGGCAGGATGGCTTGGTTTGATTGTCGCGGGAGCGTGTTTCGCAATCCCCGCGATACTAATCGTTCTGGCGTTGTCGTGGGTATATGTTCGCTACGGCACGACACCGCAGGCTGAATGGATATTATACGGCATTAAGCCCGTTGTGATCGGGATCATCCTTTGGGCGCTTTGGCAGTTAGGGAAAAAAGCCATCAAGGAT
>JBFZAN010000077.1:0-6523 GCA_041309005.1 Candidatus Omnitrophota bacterium | reverse complement strand
CTGGGGATAATAGGCGTTTATTGTAGGAGGACCTTAGAAAGGATGGGCAATGAGGTCTCGGTTTTTGACTTCAGGCTGCATCCTTACTCACAGGCTAAATGCATCTGTTCCCTTAAGGCGCTTCTGCGCAGGCTCATGCCCCGTGTTCCCTCGCTCTATGATGTGCCGGCGATAATGGAAGCGACCGACCGTAAAATTAACAGCCTTTTGCTTGAGCGCGCGCGCAGGGAAGGGCCGGATATACTGCTTGTGTTGTGCGGAGAGAATATCCTGGCGGACACGATCAGGCAGATAAGGGATGAGGCTAAAGCGGTTACCGCGAATTGGTTCCATGATAGCATGCTTTCCGCCAACAGGCAGCAGTTGATACATTCCGCGTTCAGCGCGTACGATCATATTTTTATGGTAGATTCTTCCGGCGTATTAGAGCATCTTGGCGTACGCCTTAACAATACCCATACGCTGCCGCTTGCCTGTGAGCCGCACATACACAGGCGCATGGAGCTCTCCGTCGCAGAAATCGCCCAATACGGCTCAAACGTAGCGTTTGTGGGAACGGTCACCCCTAAGCGGGAGGAAATACTGGAAGAGCTGGCTGAATTCGGCCTTAAGATCTGGGGCAGGTGGAACGGGAGTTCGAGGCGCCTTAAGGGCTGCTACCAAAAACAGGATATCTATATGGAGGAAGCGGTCAAGATATATAATGCTTCAAAGATCGTCGTGGACATACACGGACTTTACGGCTCGGGCACGCCTGTTTTTAACGTGACGCCGCGCGTGTTCGAGGTGCCCGCAAGCGGCGGCTTCCTGCTTACTAATAACATCCCGCAGGTAGCCGAGTTCTACGGGATAGGCCGGGAGATGATCGTGTATGATTCGACCGAAGAATTGAAGCGCTTGATCGGGTATTACCTGGAGCGCCCGGAAGAAAGGGCCGCGATCGCGGATAAGGCCTATCAGAGGGCAAGGAAAGAACATACGTATAGCCACAGGCTCGCTCAACTGCTGGAAACGGTAAATGCCAAGAGCCGGAACGCGTCCCGGCGCCAAGATGAATAAGATCAATATCTTATATTTACACGAAACTGTCATGATAGCCGGAGCGGAGAACAGCCTGATAAATTTGGCTCTCCATCTGGATAAGGCCGGCTTTTCGCCTGTATTTATGCTTCCTGAAAAAGGGCCGCTGGCGCAGGAATTAAGAAAAATAGGCGTTGAGGTGATCTTTACTGAATTTCCCCAGGTAAGGAGATGCGCCGGCGTGGCGGGCGCGGTCAAGAGGCTCCTTAAGACCGTGACGGAGAAAAATATCAGGATCGTGCATTCCAACAGCATCCGGACCCACGCGTACGCGGCCATCGTCGGAAAGATCAAAAGCTTGAAGGTCGTCTGGCATGAGCGTAATCTTATTACAAAAGAGATCGTCGATCCTGACAGGCTGTTCTCTTTTTTCGCGGACGCGCTTATCTGTAATTCCTACGCTATCGCCGCGCGGTTCCTTAAGAAAGGCATTCTGCCTCAGAAGATAAAAGTGGTATATAACGGCGTGGATACCGCAAGGTTTAATCCCGGGCTGGATAAGGAAAGAATCAGAAAAGAATTCGGCATAGGCCCTGAGGAGACCGTCGTAGCTATTACTTCCAGGTTCAACCAGGCCAAAGGCCATGAGATCTTCCTGCGGGCCGCAAAAACCATCCTGGAAACACCTGCTATCAAAAACAAGCCGCGTTTCCTGATAGTCGGAGACGCTGTTTTTAGCGCGGACCGCTGGAGGGCCGCTTTTTTGAAAGACATGGCGCGTACGCTTGGCATATCCGACAGGGTGGTCTTTACGGGTTTTCGCGGCGACATGCCTAACATCTACGCGGGTATTGATATCCTGGTCCTGGCCACTGACGCGGAGGCCTGCGGCAGGGTGATCCTGGAAGCGATGGCGTGCGCGAAGCCCGTCGTTGCTACCAGGTCCGGCGGGAGCCCCGAGCTTATCGGGGATGGCGTGACGGGTTTATTATTCGAGCCAGGCAATCAGGGCGACCTGGCCGGAAAGCTTGAAGGTTTGATCAACGACGCGGAAGGCGCGAAAAAGATGGGCGCTTCAGGCAGGATGCTCGTGGAAGAGCAATTCAGCATACAAAAGAACGTCGCTTCGATAGAAAACATCTACCTGGAACTTATGCGGCAAGGGAGCGTGCATGGAGCATAACAGAAAGGCCGCCTTTATAATCCTGGCAGGCTTTTTCGCGGCACTGGCGTATGGCCATGGCGTAGTCAGGGAATTGTCCGAAAGCCCGTTCAATGACTTCGGCCATTACTGGATGAACGCTTGTCTTTTAAGGGACGGCTTTAACGCTTGGAGCCGCGAAGACAGGGTGGAGGCGAGGAGGCTTGCGCTCAAAGAAAGAGACGACTTGGCGTTCCAGGACGTCCCGCTCCATTCGCCAGGTTATTTTCTTTTTGTCGTGCCCTTTACGGCTTTTGATTTCCGCCGGGCATCGTTTCTCTGGCTCGCATCCGGCCATCTTCTCTTATTTTGCTCGATATGGCTTCTTTTGAGGCTGCGCAAGAGGAAAATATCCTTAGAGGACCTTTGTATGGCGGTGTTCCTGGTATTTTCTTTCTGGCCGCTCAGGGAGCAGGTCCACGACGGACAGCCTAATTTCTTAATATTGTTTTTTATTTCTTTAAGCTTCTTTTTCTTAAGCAGGTCAAAGATGCTGCTTGCCGGACTTTTCCTGGGCATACTCTTTCAGGTGAGGGAATACCTCGCGCTCCTGGCTTTGTTTTTTATCGTAAAAAAGGACTGGAAGGCGCTGGCGGGCATAGCCATCGGTTTTCTGGCATTGAAGATAACGGCGATCTCCGTATTCGGGTGGGATAACGAACTTTCTTACTGGAGGTACATATTTTCTTTATTCGCCACGCGGCCTCATCTGACTTTGGCGAACCATTCCCTTGCGGCTGCGGTATATAGGGTAGGGAGGGTTTATCTGGGGACCGCCGCCTGCGCGGCTTTCGCCATCGCGTGCATCCTGTTCCTGGCGGCAAAAGCCGTTTCCTGGGTGAAAGGGGCCGGGAAAGACGCGCTGCTGTCTTTTTGCGTCTTCTTGACGCTCTGTTTCATTGTTTCGCCCTGGGTGCACGAGTCTCACTATGTGGCGCTTTATCCGGCTATACTCATTAGCTGGTTCGGCCTTGAAAGAGAAGAATCAGCCCGTTGCAGCCGGTTGTTTATCCTGAGTTATCTTTTCTTAGGGTTAGGATACTCGCTGGTAAGGTTCCCTTATTTTTACCGGGGACTGCCGGCTGTCTTTACCGCGGGAAAACTGGCCGGGGTGTTGATTTTGTTCTTCCTGACCGGTATACTTACGCGAAGGAGCATGGCATGGCAGCAGCTGCCGTCACCATAAAACTTACCGCCATATTAGTTACTAAAAATGAAGCCGGGAGGGTCCGCAGGTGCCTTGAGTCGCTGCGCTGGGCGGATGAAATAGTGGTGGTTGACCAGTCTTCTGACGATGGGACGGTTGATATCTGCAGGGAATTTGCGGCAAAAGTATATGTGGTAGAGCCGAAGGGTTATTGCGAGCCTGATAGACCCCTTGCGGCATCCAAAGCAAAAAACGACTGGGTATTATATCTGGACGCCGATGAAGTGGTCCCGCCCCAACTGCGGGAGGAGATCAGGCTCCTGTTAAGCGCTACGCCGGCGCACAACAGTTATTATGTCCCGCGCAAGAATATTTTCCTGGGGAAATGGATAAAGGGTTCGGGCTGGTACCCCGGTTACGTGTTAAGGCTGTTCAAGAAAGGGTACGCGACTTTCTCAGAAAAGATCCATACCGACCTTACGCCGGTCGGCAGCCCGGGGTATCTGAAGCTGCCGCTCGAGCATTATACCTGCGATAACCTCAAGGACTACATCCGTAAGTCCGGCCGCTATAGCGGGATCCTGGCCAGGCAGGCATATGAAAAAGGGGAACGGCTGGATTACAAAAACTGTATTTGGAAGCTGGTGCTGTTGCCTTTCGCCTACGCGTTCCAGAAGTTCGTCCTCAAAAGGGGTTTTGTCGACGGATTCAGGGGCTTAGTCATCGCGTTTTTGACCATGATGACCGTGTTCAGGATGAATGTCTTGCTTTGGAAAATACAAAAGGCCGCCCAAGCCACGGCGGGTAAGGATGGATGAAAAGCTGCATCAGGATATCCTTGATGAAAATATAAAGCTCCATCGGATAGAAGCCGGCCATTATGAGGCGCTTCATCCCGAGGAATACAATTGGTTCGAGCAGGGGCAGATCTTAAGGGACCTGGCGTTTATCCGGAGTTCGCTGCCTTCCGGCAGCGCCGCGCTTGACCTGGGCTGCGGTACGGGAAACATATTCCTGAAACTTCTCGAACTGGGCTTCGAAGGCTGGGGCGTGGACATTTCGCAGGAGATGCTTTCGTCCCTGGAGCGCAGGGTACCCGATAGCGTTCGCCATAAGGCTACACTTTACGCTCAGGATATTGATACCTTCATCGGAACGTGTAGCAGGAAATTCGATTTGATGACCATAAGTTCCGCGCTGCACCATTTGCCGGATTACATCAATACCCTGGGCAGGGCCGCCGATTTATTGAACAGGGGAGGATATTTATATATTACCCATGAACCTACAAAGGACGCCTTAAGCCCTGACCCTTTTTTTAGAAAGATCCTCTGGCAGCTTGATAATTTATTGTATGTACTTTACAGGCGGGGCAGGGCGCCGGCTGTGGAGGCCAGGAATTACAGGTTGTCGGATTACCATCTTTACCATGGATTTAACGAAGACGCGGTAGTTTCGCAATGCCGCGCCCGCGGGCTTGAGGTAGTTAAATTCACGAAATATTCAAGCGCGATGCGGCTGGGCATTTCATGCTGGGTCGATTCAAAGCTGATCAAAAGCAACAGGCAATTCAGCCTGATCGCCAGGAACACATGATGAAACCGGTGGGCATGCTGGTAGATATCCTGCGCACTTTTATTTTCCTAAAGATCTATAAGAGGATCGACAGGGCACAGAGCACCACCGCCTACACCGACCTGCAGGGCTTGTTCTTCGCGGCCAGGGACGGCTGGGGAGAAGCTGACATAGCGGAGATCGGCTCTTATAAGGGAAAATCTACGGCTGCTTTGGCGCTGGGCAGTAAACTGGCAAAAAGGGGCAAAGTCTACAGCATAGATCCTCATACCGGCGGGACCAGGGAAGTGTTCCTGGGCAATATCCGTACGATAGGGGTAGAGGACATAGTCGTGTGCCTGGCGGCCACTTCCGAAGAGGCGGCCAGGACCTTCGATCGTAAGCTCAGGTTGCTCTTTATAGACGGGGTCCATGACTATGAGTACGTCAAAAAAGATTTTCTTTCATGGAAAGGCCTTTTGATCGAAGGGGGGATCGTGGCGTTCCATGATTTCAACTGGCCGGGCGTTTCAAAGGTGATCGATGAATATGTGCGTAATTCCCGGGAATTCGCAATCGAAGGAACGGCCGGCTGTACCCTTTTTGCGTCAAAGAAACCCCGCAGGAACAACGAGCTGTTTGAGAAGATATCCTTATTTAACCTGATGAAGGCGCGGTTACGGCCATGGAGAAAAGATGCGGCTTGCCGAGTTCTATAATTATCACGCCAGGTTCGGAGCGGTCTATAGCGACCTCATCGCTTCCCAGTACGGCATCGAAGACGGCAAGATCAAATATCCGGCGAAGTACTATTTCTTCTTCGTTAAGCTTTTAAAGCTGGTAGAGTCTGAGATCCGCGAAAAGGCCAACCTCATCGATATCGGCTGTGGGATGGGCATTCTGGCAGAGCGGGTTTCATGGAAGATACGCAGGTATGTGGGGGTGGATATCTCCATAGAAAGGGTCAAACAGTCTCTGTGCAGGGCGAAGGCGGGCAAATGTTTTTTCGTGGTCGCCGACGCGCGCCACCTGCCGTTTAAAGACGCTTCTTTCGATACCGCTGTTTCTCTCGAGGTGATCGAGCATGTGCCTGATACGGATATGTTTTTGTCCGAAATAAAAAGGGTCCTGGAAAAAAGGGGGAGGTTTGTGTTCTCCACGCCGGTGAGCTTATTTTTTGAAAATAATACCTGGCGCCTCTATCAGAACCAGCATATCTATGAATTCAGCATCCCGAGCCTTAAGGCGCTGCTTAAGAAGAACCTTTTTCATGTCTCTTGCGTAAGGGGGATAGGATTTAAATTGCAGGTAAAAGTCCCCCTATGGCTGGGAAGCGATGTGATCAAGCGCGCCTATAAAAAACTGACAGGCAGGGAGCTCCAATCAGGCTACGGCCATCCGGTCTCCCTTGAATTCGATATGCTGACCAGCTCACTTTTAAACAGGGTATATTTCGGTTTAAAATGGAAAAAGCCGTGGTTGTTATTCACCGAAGCGCTGGGATGTATCGGTACGTGTATGCCTTTATTTTCCAGCAATACCGTCATCACATGCCAAGATTAATCAAAGGCCCGATCAAAGTGCTGCAGCTGATCCATAAT
>JBFZAN010000076.1:0-14247 GCA_041309005.1 Candidatus Omnitrophota bacterium | reverse complement strand
GCCTGGGAGCGAGGAAAAGGATTACCAGGAAGATGCTTTCAAGAAGCGTGAAAATTACAAAGGGGGCTAAAAGCGCGGGGTTTTTTCTGAACAAACCTAACACTGAAGAGTATATTTTATGAATTGCTTTTGGCGCAGACACTTTCTGTATGGTCTCTTGCATAGCCTTCAAAAGTTGATGTTTACTTTTGTAAACATAAAGTGTTACAAGTATACCATATTGCCTTGTTTTTGTCAAGGCTACAACCGATTATAAATCAAAAGGTTATATATTATGAAAAAGGGGGCAAATCACTTTGTTGATTTGCCCCCTTGATATCCACTTTCAGGATGCGCTTTATGGGAGGCGTTAATGTGCTCCCTTACCGGTTACCACCACTAAAAAGGTCTGCGCCAGTATCTTCAGATCAGCCCCGAAGGACATTTTCCTGGCGTATAAAAGGTCGTATTTTATTTTTTTCTTGACGTCCTGGATCGTTTCGTCGTATTTATGCACAACCTGGGCAAGGCCGGTTATTCCCGGTTTTACCCTTAAACGCTTTTCATAATCGAGAATAAGTGTTTTCAGGTCAATCGCCAATTCCGGCCGTTCAGGCCTGGGGCCCACGATGCTCATGTCCCCCCTTATGACATTGAACAACTGGGGGATCTCATCGATATGGGTCTTCCTTAATACCCTTCCGACCGGAGTGATCCGCGGGTCGTTCTTTTTCGCCCAGACAGCTCCGGTGCCGTTTTCGGCGTCCATGACCATGGTCCGCAGCTTATAGATACGGAATATCTCCCCTTCTTTGCCCAGCCTATTCTGCCTGTAGATAAGCGGCCCCTTGGAAGTCGATTTAATGAGTAATCCGGCAAAAAACAGCAGTGGCGACGCTATCAAAAGGCCTAAAACCGCCAAAAACAGGTCAAAACCCCTCTTAAATTTCTCAAAGCTTCTTTGGGCAAAACGGATGATAATACCTAATATACCACCCAAGAAAAACAGTAACGTCCCGGGTTCAGGAGCGCGAGTTTTTTGCCGGGCTGAGGCCTGTTCAGCGGTTTGCACCTCAGGAGCGTTGGCGTTGAATTGCCCGCTTTCGTTCTCATATTGGATGGGGGAATCGCCGAAAAAGGTGACCGCAAAAGTAGCCTTATCTCTTAAATACGGCTCAAGGACGAATAATACCGCTACCAAGGCTAATAGGACGCCTAATTTCTTCATTTTATTCTTAAATATAACCCTTAATACTTTTTTTCTCATTATTTCTTGACTGTTTTATAGCGGCTTCTTAAGATGTAACGGTGCAGGGAGAAATAAATAGCCATATCCTTGTTTATTTCCCTTAATTCTTTCTGCAACTCTCTAATTAGACTCACTATTCTGCTCACATCTTGAATAAAGCATTTTCTATGCCAAGTTTTGATTTATTTAAGAATTTTATAAACTTCTTTTATATTATAAGATATTTATTTACAATATGTTACAATCAAGTGGCTTCTGCTTGTCCAAGAAAGTAATGGGCCTAAAAGATAAAAAAGCTTGATTTGTTTAATTAAATAAACAAGTGTGGAAACGTTTTCAGAAAGTTACGGAAGGTATTTGTCTAAGAAAGGCCCAATGGACTTGCAGAATGACTTGAGCTTGTCTAGCGCCTCTTCTTCTTTCGTGCTTTTAAGAGGCGTCGTCAGCTTGATAAGCGCGAAAGAAGTCTTCTTGCCGAACATCCTGTTGAGAGATACCCGCAATTGCTGCTTAAGATAATTATCGGTATTGAGCGTGCCCGCCCGGTACCAATAAATGACCAGGTCCCTGGAGGCGTCATCTTCGATCACAAGCTTTGTCGCTTGTATAAGGCCCGGGACGACTATGGGAGATTTATTAGTGATCGTCTCTTGTGTATCCTCGAGGCAGGTTTCGACCGGGCTGGTCGCTTTCCTGTTGTCGGGGGAATAGGCTAAATAAAGGTTGATGATGTCTCCGGCCGGATTCCTGTAATTTCGCGAGAGCAGGCCGCCGGTTTGCAGAGGCTCATACGTCTTATCGGAAACTGCCGCGCCATCGGATACCCACTCTCCTATCTGCGCGGGGAACGCGGAAAGCGGTATTGCGGGGCTGGTATCGAAGCGCGCCGGCAAATAACTCAGCGATCCAAATACGCCCAGGATACACAAGATAAGCAGTACGCCTATAAACTTTTTATCTTTCATTATATTTGACCATTACTCCAACAGCTTAGCCGCGGCTGCCAGGGATAAAAACGCCAATACGAATACCAGCATGGCAGTGAGCTCATGCAAGGCCCCCATTGCCGCTTTTGCCCCGTACATTTCGCTTACCATCGTAAGCGCTACTATCCTGATACTATTGGAAAGGATCGCGATAGGTATCGAGAGAAGAAATAACAATATTTTTCTTGGCCTTGTAAGAGAGCTGAAATACGCCATCAACACTCCCAACGCGATGAGCGCGATCAACGAGCGTATTCCGGAGCAGGGGTCCTCCACCATAAGATACGAATGCGCGGTCCTTATGACGCTGCCGTCCCTTACCGCGCGTATCCCCAGCATATTGACGATGTTCGTCGCCACCTGGGCGGCGAAGATCTTCAACCTGATACTGGTGTTGGTGATGGCGATCATCGGGATCGGTATCATGAACGATAAAAACAGCAAGGGGAACAAAAGCTGCTTTAAGTAGTCCCTTCCCAAAAACAACAGGATCAGCCCTGCCAGGACCGCAAGTAAAGAGAAGCCGGCGGAAAAATAAACCTGCCACAGAGCGCTTAGCGCGTACATAAAAACCCCGGCCAGAAAAAACACCCAGCCTGCGTTTAAAGGAGCGAACTTTGCGCTGCCCAATTCTTTTCTCCTGAGCCAGACAGCAAAAATACTGACCAAAGGAATAAGAAAACCGTGGCTGTAATACGTATTCTCGGCAGTCCACCTGTTTACCATCCAGGCAAAAACCGGCATATACGCGAGCATTACCACAAAGGATACAATCCCGATCTTTACCGCGTCCTGTTTTTTCATCGTGAAATAAAATCCATCTGGAATATGGGCATGAGCATGGAAAAGACCATCAGCACCACGATACCGCCGATAAAGAGTATCAGGATCGGCTCGATAAGGGACACCATGGTCTTGACCGTCCTGTTCACATCGGCCTCAAACGTAGCGGCGATCCTCGATAACATGTCGGTCAACTCTCCGCTCTCCTCCCCTACCGCCACCATATTGATCAATATCGGCGGGAATATGCCCTCCGCCTGCAGGCACTTGCTTAAGCTCTGGCCCTTCCTGATCTTTTCCTGAAATGAGGATATCTTCTGGCGGAACAAGCGGTTCTCAACGCTTAAGCCCACGACCCCCAGCGCCTCCAGCATGGGGATGCCGCTTCCTAACAGCACTGCCAGCGCGTAGGAAAACCTGGCGATCTCCACTTTCTGCACTACCCCTTTAAGTAACGGAATGCGCAAGATCAACCTGTCCACCAGGAGCCTGTTCTTTTCTTTCTTATAGTACGACCGCGCGATAATGACCGCCGCCGTTACCGCCACCACGAACAGCCACCAGAACCTGTGCATAAAGGAGCTTGCGTGGATAAGGATCTGCGTGGGCAGGGGCAATGCCTGGCCGAGGCTGGAGAACATAGTCGACAGGCGCGGGAAAAAGAACGTTATCAGGATAAAAATAGTGATGATCCCGAGTGAAAACAGGAACGCCGGATACACCAGCGCTGATGTTACCTGAGAGAGCAGCTCGTCTTCCCGCTCTTTAAAATTAGCCAGTTTTTCAAGCGCCTGGTCGATCTTTCCGCTGGCCTCTCCCACCTTTGTTATATTGACGTAAAAAGAGGAGAAAATCTCCGGGTAGACGCTCAACGCGTCGGAAAAGGTCGCTCCTTTCTGGATCATGTCATAGAGGTCATTGATAAGTTTTTTAAGGGGCTGGTTCTGCGTCTGCTGCGATAAGGTTAAAAGCGCGGTTGACAGAAGGAAGCCTGAGTGGATGAGGTTCGCTAACTGGCGGGTGAACGCGGAAATATCGCGGGGATTAACTCTGCGAAAGCCTTTTTTGGCGGGGGCGGGATTTATTTCATCTATAGAGACCGGGAACAACCCCTCCTGCCTTAACTTTTTTATGACGACCAGCTTGTTCTCAGCCTGAACGACTCCGCTCGTTATCTGTGAGGGCCCTGCCTTTGCCTTGTAACTGTATTGTGGCATGCTTTCATCAGGCTTCTTCTTCGTGAGTAACTCTAATCACTTCCTCTACCGTAGTAAAGCCTTCTTTGATCTTATTCCATCCTGATTCTTTTAAAGTTTTCATGCCCAGCGCCACGGCCTTGTCCTTGATCTGATGGGAAGGCAGCTTCCTGAGCACCATATCGCGTATTTCATCCGTGATCACCAGCATCTCAAAAATACCTGACCTGCCTTTATAGCCGGTAAAACGGCACAGTTCGCACCCCTTGCCGTGGAACAGGCCGCTGTTAAAAGGCTCACCCTGGGTGAATTGCTTGAGCAACTCCGGCTGCGGCGCGTATTGTTCCTTGCAATGGGGGCACACCAGCCTCACCAGCCTCTGGGCGACTATCAGGACCACCGACGAAGAAACGAGGAAAGAATCTATCCCCATATCAAGCAGCCTGGTAATGCCTCCCGCGGAGTCATTGGTGTGCAGGGTACTGAACACTAAGTGGCCGGTGAGCGCCGTGCGGACCGCTAATTCCGCCGTATCCATGTCCCTGATCTCCCCGACCATCATCACGTCGGGGTCATGGCGAAGCATCGAGCGTAAGGCATTCGCGAACGTAAAGCCTATCTTGGGCTCTACCTGCATCTGCGTGATGCCTTTGAGCTGGAATTCGATAGGGTCTTCAATGGTGAGGATCTTGCGCTCGGGAGAATTGATCTGATTGAGGCAGGCGTAGAGCGTGGTGGTCTTACCGCTTCCCGTCGGCCCCGTCACCAGAACGATACCGTGGGGTTTTCTAATCATCCGGTCAAGGATATCCTGTTCTCCGGAAGAAAGGCCCAGCCCTTCAAGGCCGATCACGGGGCTTGAGCGGGGCAGGATGCGGATGCCGATGCTTTCCCCGAACGGGGTAGGCATAATGGAAATCCTCAGGTCGTAGGTCTCCCCTTCCATCTTTACGTCGACCCTTCCGTCCTGGGGCCTGCGCTTCTCGGTGATATCGAGGTTTGCCATGACCTTGATGCGCGAGGCGATGGAAGACTGAAAATGCTTTATCGTGGGAGGACAGGCAACTTCATAGAGGACTCCGTCGATACGGTAGCGTATGCGCAGGTCGTCTTCAAAAGGCTCGAAATGGATATCGGTAGAACGCTGCTTGATCGCATCCAGCAGCACCTGGTTCAGGAACTTGATCACCGACGGGTCTATGGTCTCATCCTTGATGTCTTCGTGCGCGGCCGTATTGACCATCTCAAGGTTCATCGAGGAGCCGATGGCCATGGCCTCGAGTGTCTCGGCGCCAAGCCCGTAAAAATTCTTGATCGCTTCCAGGATATCCTTCTGGGCCGCTATCACGGGTTCGATCTTCTGGCCGAGAAACAGCCTGATCTCATCGAGGTTCTGGATCTCAAGCGGGTCATTGATCGCCACCTTGAGCGTGCCGTTCTCCACCTTGATAGGCATAAAATCATAATGGGTGACCAGTTTCGCGGGTATCTTTTTCGCAAGTTCGATATCTATATCTTCGGGCTTGATCCTTATGTAAGGGATATGCAGTTGCCGGGAAAGGAGCCTCAGGAGGTCGTCTTCGCTTAGCAGGCCTTTTGAAGTGAGTATACGTACAAGCGAGAGCGAGGTTTTGATGTGGTCGGCGAGGCATTCCTTCCACATCTCTTCAGTGACATTAAACTTCTCTTTTAATAATCTGCTTAAGTTCGGTTTTGGACCCATGGCTTTCGCGATGGCGCTATTTGATCTCGTAGCGCAACTTCATCGGCTTGTTATCTCTTAATAAGACGACTTCAAAACCTGACTGATCTTTAAGCGAAGTAGCCATCTGCCACGCATCCCTGACGCTGGTGAGCTTCTTGCCCTCCACCGAATATACTATATCGCCGCTTCTTATCCCCGCTTCTTCGACAATACTGCCCCGGGGCACATTATCTACGCGAAACCCGTTCAAAGCGCTGGAATCTGAATCGATCACGGTCGAGATCTTTATCGTGGAAAGCATGTCCTTGACTAAATAACTGTTATTTAAAAGCAGGCCCTTGTCGATGATCACCGTGCCCGCGTCAACCTTACGTATGATCTGCCTGTCCGCGCCGGCGCCCGGCTTATTATGCACTGCCGCCATCCTCTTGATACCGTCCTTCTCGAATATCACGTATCCGTCGTGGATGGCGGTAATGGTATAGCCGTCCAGCGTGTCGTTGGCTTTATACACCCCCTGCATCCCGGTGCGCGTATTATACAGAAAGGCTAAAGACGCGGCCCCGACGACTATCCCCTGCACCTCAAAGGGAAGGCCTTCGTAAGATGAAGCCTGCCTCGCCTGAAACGAAGGAGACGCCGCCAGGGAAGCGGCATCGTCTTTTTGAACGACGGACAAAGAAGGCGAAGGCTTTCTGTTTATGGCTTCATAGGTGTACGTATACGCGCGCGTGAACGCGTGCGCGAAGAGCGCGACGGCGACCGTAATTCCAGCCGCCCACCAAAAAATATCCCTGGAGTGTACTTTCATTTCAAGGCATTAACGCTTGCGGTGCTTTCTTTCCTTTTCTATGGCCTTAAGCATCTCCTCTTCCCTTTTATCTGGAAAAGAAAAGGCCGATCCTGCATTGACGATCCTGGGCGTGATAAAGATGATTATTTCTTTCTTGGTGTGCTTGGTATATGTCGTGCTGAATAAATGCTTGAGCACGGGGATATCGCCAAGGAAAGGGATCTTGGCAACGTCTTTTTCCTTATCGTCCTTGATCAAACCCCCCAGCACTACCGTATTGCCGTCTTTGACGGTCATCACCGTATCCGCTTCCGTGGTATCGATGGCGATATCGGCCACCGCGGTGCCAAGGCGCGGGGTGCTCACTTCAGGATGTATCTTCATCGTGATAAAGCCGTCTTCGGTGATCTTCGGGGTCACCGTCAATTTGATGCCGACTTCCACGAACCTGATCTCTTTGCCGTTTATGACGCCGTTCTGGTCAAAGTGGAACACTTCATACGGCTCGCTGGAACCAATCAGTATTTTTGCTTCCTGGTTATCCAGAGTCACGATGCGGGGGCTGGAAAGAAGGTTGGTATCGTTAAAAGTCTCAAGCGTGTTAATGGCGACTTCGAAGTCGGTCTGGCTCAGGACGCCGAACTTTAGCGCTTCAATAAAAGTCGCGCCCGTCGGCGTGGGGAGGCCGTGCACACCGACCGTCACCGGATGATGCGCCGAATTATCCTGGTACTGCCAATCTATCCCCAGGAGCCTCGATTTATCAAGCGTCACCTGCATTATCTTGGCTTCGATGAGCACCTGCGGAATTGCCGTATCCCAACTGCTTACCAACACCCCTATCTTGTTCAACAATAAAGGCGAAGCGGTCACCATCAGGCTGTTCGTCCTTTCGTCCACCAGCACATCCCCTTCTGCCGCGGGAATGATGCCCAACAGGTTTTTCTGCAGGTCCAGGGGCTTGGCGTAATTCAGTTTAAACAACTTTGTTTCCTGCTTCTTGTCCATCTGGCGTATCGCTTCCTCTACCGAATGGACGTTTTCTTCGGTATCGGTCACGACTATACTGTTGGTCTTCGGCTCCACCTCAAGCTTGCCCCTGTCCGACTTCAATGACAAGAGCGTCTGTTTCAGATCGGTAGCTTTCACGTTTTCCAGCCTGAAGACTTTAGTCACCAGCTGCGAGAACTGAAGTTTCTGGCTGAGCTCCGGATACGTGTACACCTGGATAATATTATCTTCTTTTACGTAGCCGCAGTTATTGACTTTTAAAATAGCGTCAAGCGCTTTTTCAACGGGGACAGACTGAAGGTTGATGGTGACCGCGCCCTTGACGTTCTTGGACGCGATGATATTCAGGCCGCTCTGGTCCGCGATCATTCTCAGGACATCGACTATATCAAGGTCTTTGACGTCGAGGGTGATGGTTTTCTCCTGGATAGCCTCAGCCGCCGCGGCTTCCCGCCCGCGTAAAAGCGCGGGGTTCAACGCGCAGAACAGGAATGCCAACAATACGATGATCCTGGCGTATCTCATTGCGTTATCTCCAGCATAGTGCCACCCTCTGACTCAAGGATCACTTTATCCTTTAAGATCCGGCTCACCGTGAAATTGCCCACCTTGTCGCCTTCTTTGCAATAATACTCTTTATTTGACTGGACGTCCCTTATCATCGCCAGGCTCTTGCTGCCTATGGAGGTCCCCAGCAAGATGAATTGCTTTTTCTGAGCGCCCTTTTCTTTTGCGGAAGCGTTCAAAAGCTCCTTGCCGCCGAATGCCTGCTCCTCGAAACGGGGCGCCGGCCCCATAAGCTGGGATAATTCGCTTTCTATCAGCTCGTAAGGCTTGGATTTAAACTGTATGTTCCTAGCAAACATTATATCATAAGACATCCTCAAATGTAAAATAAGATATATGACCAGCACCGCGGCGCTCACGGACAGGCATACGTTGGCTTTCGGGATCAGGGTATATAACTTTTCTTTACTGAGTACCGGCATGGCCACAGTGTCACTCCTTGAAGGCTATCGCGTTCATAGTAAGGCTTATCCTGGGCAGCTCGTCCTTATTCTGCACGCTTACCTGCAGGCGCTCGGCGCCCACTCCCTTTAATTCTTCGGTGAGCGCGTAGAGGAACCTGGCGAACGTAGGTATGTCGTCCTGGCTTTCTATCCTTATCGAATAGACCTTATACGCGCCTTCATCCCGGGACAACGTCGGCTTCATGTTAAGGATATTGACGTTGGTCTTCCTGGCGATCGCCTCTATCTCCTGGAGCACGTTATCGGAATCTTTCAGCACCTTCTGAGAAGATACTATCTTCGCGTACGCCTCGTCCAGTTCCTTTGCCTGCCTCAGGATACCTTTAAGCCTCAGCAGAGTCCTTTCGTTAAGTGAGATCTGCGCGTCCAGCCGTTGCAGCGCGGCAAAGGCGCCGCGGCTGACTTTGTCTGAAAGCAGCGCAAAGATGATTATAATCGAAACCGACAAAAAAATCCATTCTCTTTTTGCGAGTCTTTTTGCCTTGAACATGCTTTTGAGCGTTTTCATCAAAACGAGGCCTTTATTTCGAAATCGATTGCCTGGTCGCCTGCCAGCGACCTTCTTTTCTTGATATAATTCACATCCGCTTTTTTAATGAGGGGCGAGCTTTTAAGGGCGTTGGTAAACTTCAGGACCGTTTCCGAATCCCCGGTCTGGCCGCTGATCACCATTACCCCGAGGTTTTTCTTATTGGATATATCAAGCGCGGAAAGCGATACTCCCGCGGGCGCGGCGCGGTAGATTTCCGTCAATAACCCCAGGGTGCGCCTGCCTTCACCGAGGTATCCCTGGAGGGCCTTTAAGTTTGCCAGTTTCTTCTGCAGCACGGATGCCTGGGCGTCGATCTTATTTATTTCCGATTTCAAAAGGAACACATACTCCTGCTTCGCCTTGATCCTTAAGAAGACTATGTTGGCAAGGAGCGATAAGTTCAAAAGCGCGAGCACCCCCAGATAGATGAGCGATTTTTTTCTTTTGAACTTTACTTTCTGGATCTTAAGCTCATCCGGCAGGAGATTGATCTTCAGGGCCCCGCCTTTATCCCGCAATGGGAGCCCCATGACGACTCCGTAGGAGTCGTCAACCTCCACGCGATATCCCGCGCTTTCGAGCTTCTTTGCCAATTCCGCGGATCTCCCCGCCTCTTGAGAGCTCAGGATGACCGTATCGATGAGGCATTCCTTGTCCCGCGCGATAGTAGCGGTCAAATCGATGATCTCCGCGAGTCCGCTACCCTCATCCTGCGCGTTGAAACTGACCCCCCTGGTGAATACCAGCCTCTCCCCGCTTATCAAAAGAAATTCCATAAACGCATCGTCAAGGCTGACCAGCAAATAATTCGCGGGCGGTTTTTTTCGTTCGCGAAACTGGTTCAATAAGGAAATAGTGCTTACGTCTACTTCGTCGGGGGTCAACCCGGCATGGCCAAGGATTGAAACGTACTCCATAAGCGTCTTGCGCTGCACCGCGACAAGCAGTATCCTGGCAGAGCCTTCAGGGAACCTTTCCGTCACCACATAGTCAAAGACCATTTCCTCCGGTTTATACGGGAAAAGGTTATTCAATTCGAATTCGACCATCTGCCTGATCTCGGGATCGCTGGATGCGGGAAAGGTCAAATACTTGAAACTCACCTGGGTGCGGGGAATGCAGAGGGTAAGATGCTCCGGGGTGATCTTATAAGCCTTTAAAAATCCTTTTAAAGCAGGCGCTACCGCGTCTTCATTCAAAGAAGCGGTATCTATTTTCTGGATTGTGGCGGCTGCCTGAGCATCAGCCCCTGCAATTTCCTGTCCAATCCAAACTGTATTTTTTGTTATATAGACGCTGGTATTCTTCATATTGGGCATATAAGCTAAGTTATTATATCATAACGATTTTTAATTTACAATCCAAATTTACGGCCTGAAGCAAAAAAAACGGGGTTTCCCCCGTTTATGCGTATTGGCTCGAACTCTTCCCAAGGAATCAATTACTCATCTGGTACGTCAAGTTCTTGACCTGGCCTCCCCTCAATAAGCTCACCTTTATTTCCGACTGGTTCCTTACCTTGCTGAACACCTGCAGCGCCTTCTGATAGCTGTCGATCTTCTGGTTATTCACCGATTGTACGATATCGTTATTGCGGATACCCGCGGCCGCGATAAGGCTTTCTTCCGGCACTCCCTCTACTTTCATCCCCACCACTTCCTTTGATTCAAGATACGGCTTGATCTTTACGGTCTTAAGCGAACTTACGATCTTATTCTTCTGCCCCATAAGCCCACGTTTACTCACCACTATACGGTCGCCCGCTGCCGAGACGACCGGGGAATTGCCATCAAGCCCGGCCCAGGCCCTCGCTCTTTTGCTCAACTGCAAAGTTTCTTTCCTGCCGTCAATATCCACTACTACCTCGCCCATCACTATCTTGACGACTTTGCCGTCTTGCAGCTTGCTGCCCAAGCGGTAAATGGCTTGTTTTTGAGTGTTCAGGTCTTTGATGAACGCGATAGGGTCTTTGACATTGCTTATCGCGGTACCCAGAAGCTCGGCATTCAAGGGCGCTGCCGCTATTGTCTCGGCAGCCTGCGCCAGAACCACGGGAGCTTCTTCTTTTTTCAGCGCGGCGCGCCCTTTATCCGCGTCTTCCATGAAGAGGCCGTTTTTGTTCACGGCTATCTTTGGCTTGGACAGCAACGCCAACCCCTGTACCGATAGCATTGCCGCTGCCAGGACTATAAGGATGATTTTTTTATTGTACATTCGTTCCTTTCGCCGCAACCCGCTGTCCGAGGTTATTCAGCTTATTCTGCGCCAGGTCCACTAACGGCTTCAATGCCCATCTGACCAGATGTTTAAGCGCTTCTTTATCGGCGATGAAACGCGCGATAGGCGGGCTGTGCCTGTAATAGAACCTCACGAATCTCCTGCCCCATTCGCTGGTCAAAAGGAACCTGTCCCTGAACTGCCTTAAGATCTTGACGTCGCTCTGGTCGTATGAACCGTAGGCAGCTGTAGCGATAAAACACCCGCCGCCGCCACCACCACCGCCACCGCCGCCGCCTATGCCGCCGACCGCGTCTCCAAGAAAGCCCAGCCCGAAGATCGAAAAGTGCGTCACGTCGGCGCACACCAGCCGGCTTACGGTATCCACGTAAGAACCATCTATCTTCTCCCACATGAGCGTCTTCAGATTGTAATAGTAAATCACTAATCTTGAGGGGTCGGCCACTCCGGCGTTATTCAGATCGGCCTGGGTGTACGGTATCTTGATGGTGACCGGCTGTTTAAAAGCCGTTCCGCTGGGCCCAAAGTCGATTATTTTGTTAAGCTGTTTGATGCCGTTCTCAAAAGGCGGCGGGCACTCTATGCGGGTAATGCTTACGTTGGTAGGCGCATCCAGCGTATCGGCCGGGACCACTACCTGCGCATTGGCGATCTGGGCGTCCTGGCTCGCGGTCACGACCCCTCCGGCATTATTATCTACCAGATCCTCGGAAGTATTATCTTCGTCAAAAATTGAACTGCGGTTAAAGAATATTTCCCCCGCGCCGTTCCTATGGTCGGTCCAGGTCACGCAGAAATCATTCCCGTCGCCGCTTAAATACGCGCTGGGTTCTTGCTGGTCCGCGGTACCTGCGTCGTTATTGATAATGATGTTGGTCTTAAACGACACGCCCTGGTCAAGTGAATCGGTGAAATAAATGTCCCAATCCCCGGCCCTTTTATAGCTCCAGACCACGAATACATTTCCGTCGGAATCAACAGCCACCTTTGGCTCTTTTTGCGGCTGCGGGGTTTGCGCGTCCTCATTCACCTGGATATCCGCGCCCCACGTACTGCCATCGGATGATTTATCAAAGAAGATGTCCGTATCGCCATCCGCTCCTTCATTCTCCCAGGCTATGCAGATATTCGCCTGATTGCCCGCCCCTGCCTCGGGGCGTACCGCTATGCAAGGCTCACTCGCGTTGGTCCCGCTTGCAGGGTCATTCACCTGGATATCGTTTACGAAAGCACGCGCGTCATTAGTGTCGAGTTCGTTAAAATAAATGTTTTTCTTGCCGCTTTTTTGGGCGCTCCACGCAATACACTTGTTGTGGCCGCTGGCATCAATCCTCACGCTGGGATTTGCAGGTGATGCCGCCGCGCCAGAGTCAACGCGCTTTAGCTCGGCCGGAGTAATGTGCCAAAAACTGCTTCCTTTATCGCTTGATTTCGCGTAATACACGCCGTCATTGCCGTTATTGTTGATCCAGGCTATGACCACGGTGCCGTTGCTTTTTGCATCCAGGGACGGCTGGACCTGGTTCGAGGAAGGCGCCAAACAGCTGTCAATAGGCACTATCGCGTTTTCAAATGCCGTATCGCCTTTGAGCATCCTGCCGAAATACAGGTTTGTATTATTATTCTCGTCCTGGTTCTCCCAGGCGACATAGAGATTTCCCGGGTCGTCTACGGCGATCACGGGGTTGCGGTTAATGCCGGTTATCCCATCGTTGACTTTCATTTCATCGCTGAATGTGATCCCTTTGTCTTGCGACGTGCTGAACCAGATATCGCCGTTATCTTCCTGCCATACCTCATAGGCGTTTTCACCGCTTCTATCCATCGCCAAAGAAGAGTTATCCTGCTCGACGGCGCACGCGGGCATTATCAGAACGCATCCGGACAGTATTGCCGCCAAGCCCGTCATCATCATAATTTTGTTTTTCATCGCCCTCACCCCTTATCGGAATCTGTTGCCTATCCTTATATTCGGCCCCCTCAGCATCATCGCCGTGGTGAACGAATAGGAATAGTTATCAAGCTGATTGCCCCCCAGGTCTTTTGCGCTTACCGTCACGATGACCTGCTGTTCATATCTGAACCTGCACGCATTTGTCATCGGCGGATCATACGTCACTATGTAATCTGCCGGCGTCCCTTTAATACTGACGTTATAAGGAAAGTAATTCAACTGGTTTGCGCCATTTACAATTATATTCTGAGCCGCGCTGTCCCCTTCCCTCCTGACGCTTAAAGTAATGGTATTGATGTCTACACCCTTACCGTTGTCTTTGAGGTGCAGGGTTATGTTGGTATTCAAAGGCACCTGCATTTCTGAACTGTCCGGATTCAGGCTTGAAACGTAAGGAGGCTGCGTGTCGTTTGACTGCACGGCGATGGCGATCGACTCTGAATCGGTTCCGCCGTTGCCATCGCTTACAGAGAATGTTACGTTGAAGGTTCCTGCCTGGCTGGAGCCGGGCGTCCAGGAGAATATCCTTGTCGAGGCATTAAAGTTCGCGCCGCCGGGCAGCCCTGATGCTGAATAGGTGAGCGTGTCGCCATCGGGGTCGGCCGCGCTCACGGTGAAGGAAAGCGCTGAATTTACGCTGCCGCTTTTGTCGCCTATGGTATTCATGACCGGCGGCTGATTGACATTGCCTACCGATATCGTGATGGTTTCTGAATCTGTGCCGCCGTTACCGTCATTTACGCTAAAGGTCGGATTATAACTTCCTGACTGGCTAAGGCTTGGCGTCCAG
>JBFZAN010000075.1:0-65987 GCA_041309005.1 Candidatus Omnitrophota bacterium | reverse complement strand
GAGTGCAATACCGGGAACGGGTGGCCCTGGTCCACGGCCATCGGCGTGATGATGGGAAAAAGCGTGGCCTCAAAATACTTCTTTACCGCCTTTTTCTGCTCGGGGTTAAGCTGGTCGGGCTTAAGGATGGATATGCGGTTCTTCTGCAGGTCCTTGCCGATATCCTGCCTGAACACCTCGTAGAGCCTCCCGATGAAGGAATCGGTCTTCTCCTGTATCTCAAGGAGGAGCTCCTGAGGATAGCGGCCGAAGTTATCCTTGCGGTTGTACCCGGCGTCCACGAGCCTTTTGAGGCCGGCGACCCTCACCATGAAGAACTCATCGAGGTTGTTGGCGCAAATGGCAAGGAACTTAAGGCGCTCAAGAAGGGGGTTATTGGCGTCTTTGGCCTCTTCAAGCACCCGCTCGTTAAAAGAAAACCAGCTTAAGTCGCGGTGGATAAACTTGTCCATGGCGGTTATGAGGCGGATTGGATCTTAAGGTTTATTTTATTCCCGGAGACTTCCTCAAACATCTCTTTCTTATCAAGGAAGTCGAGCTTTTCCAGGATGAAATTGCCTTCGACGTATACGGTCAGGGTAATGTCCTGGGAGCGGGTGAACTTTGCTTCAAGTTTTTTTACCTTCTTCTTATGGGAACGGTCGAGGGCGTTGGCGATCTTCAAAATAGAACTCAACTTCTGGACCAGTATCTGCTTGTCCTTCGGCAGCGAGGAATATAAAAGATGGGTGTCCGAGGGGTTGCCCTTGCGGTGGTAACGCCCGACGCAGGCAATGACCTTTATCTCTTCATCCGTGAGCCGAAAGAGGTTCAGATTGGAAACTATGTACTCGGTGTGCTTGTGGTGCGCGCGGTTATAGATGAACATACCCAGATCGTGCAGGTAGGCGGCAAGCAAAAGGTACAAGAGATCGGACTTTTTAAGGCCAAGGGTCTCTTTGAAATTATCGAAAAGCATATCCGCAAGGTCAGCCACCTGCTGCACGTGATTCATGTCCATGTTGAACTTCCTGCAGATGGCGTTGGCGACCGATATCAGCTGGTTGGCCTTGTTGTACTTCTGCGAGACCTCGAAATCCAGTATCATGTCCGCGATGATCGCTTCGGAAAGCGAGACCTCAAGGACGTAGATGTTCTTGTTCTCGCTCAACTTCACGAAGGAATTCAGGATTATCGCGTACCCCGGAAAGGAATCGGCGGTCTCAAGGGGTATCCTGTAATCCGCGGCGATATCTTCGGTGCTCTTATCCATGAGCTTGCCCAGAAGCTCCGCGGTGTCCTGGTCGCCGAGCTTGAAAAAATTCTCCTGGGGTTTTGTATTGGTCAGCACATTGGAAAGGTAGGCGGCATAGCTCTCATCGATAAGGATGATATCGTCTATGTTGATCTGCGGCATGTCGCGCCGCAGGAAGGCGAACTCGTTGTTCACGTTCTCTTCGACCGCCTCGTAATTCTCCTGGATATTGCCGTCGAGCTTGCTCATCAGCTGTTTCAGGCGCATGGTCCCGAGAGGAAGGCCGATATTCATCAGCGTATAGCCCTGGGCCATCACCGAAATATCGAGGCTGCCGGAGCCAAGCTCGGCGATAAGCAGGTTCTTGGTGTGGATAGGGTATTTGTCCTTCAGTTTCTGGTAGAGGTAGGCGTCGATATAGTAGATCACATCCCCAACCGTAAGCACTTCGATGGCAAAACCCGTCCTGCGGTAGATAGTATCCACGAAGACGTCTTTGTTGCCGGATTCCCTGACGGCGGTCGTGGCGATCACCTTGACGCTGGAAATAGAATACTCCTTGAGTTTTTCCCGGTATTTTTCCAGGATGGCGACGGTGCGGTTGATGGTCTCCTGGGTGATACGCCCTTTGAAAAAGGTGTCCTTGCCCAGCGGCAGAAGGTTTTTAAGCGACTCCAGGACCTTAATGTCCGTGTCGGATTCTTCGGCGATCAGGAGCTTGATCGAATGCGACCCGATGTCGATGACGCCCGCTCTTATGGGTTCTTTTCCTTTCATCAGTGCGTGAGGTTAGCCGCGTTAAATAATACGGATGGACTTTAGGCCCGCTTCCGCTTTTGGATAGCGCATGTTAAGCCGCGTAAGCGCTTCAATGATAATAAGGGAAACCGCCAGGTTCCTGTACCATTTCCTGTTGGAAGGGACCACGAACCATGGCGCCCATTTGGTGCTGGTCAAATTGAGCGCGTCCTCGTAGGCCTTCAAATAGTGCGGCCAGCGCGCGCGCTCTTTTAAGTCGTTAGAGCTGAACTTCCAGTTCTTCTGCGGGTCATCGAGCCTTTCTTCCAGCCTTTTTTTCTGCTCGTCTTTATCGATGAACAGGAAGAATTTCAGTATCAGGGCCCCTTCTTCCGCCAGCATGCGCTCGAAGGCGTTAATCTCATCGTAGCGCGCCTTCCAGACCGCCGGCTCTACCAGCCCGTGCACCCGCACGGCGACAACGTCTTCATAATGGCTGCGGTTAAAGATCACCATCTCGCCTTTAGATGGCACCTGGCGGTGTATACGCCAGAGGAAATCGTGGTCGAGCTCCTGCTGCGTGGGGACCTTGAAGCTTACGACCCTGACGCCCTGGGGATTCACGCCCCTGAACACGTGCGCGATGGTAGAGTCCTTGCCCGAGGTGTCCATACCCTGCAGGACTATGAGCACCTTATGTTTATGTTCGGCGTACAGCAGGTTCTGCAGTTTCGCTAATTTCTTATTGAGGCCTTCGATCAGCCGCTTCTCATCCTTTTTCTTTAAGTCAGGAATGGCCGAGTCCCCGGGATCGCGCCTTTTCAGGTCAATCTTTTCCTGCGGTTTCACCCGGTACCTCTTGATAACCGCCGGCGTCAATGTTTCAATTGATTTTTTCATTTTGAGCGCCCTTTAGACAACCATAATATTATAATGCCTAATTTAAAGAATGCAAATCATTTACCGGCTAGTCAAGTTTAAGCTTCTTTGGAAAGGCTGTTGACGGGAGATTTATTTCAACCCGGGAGAGCCAAAAAACGCGACCCTCCCTTTCTTCCTTCTTACCTTCTTCCAGGAATCCAGCTTGTAATCCACGCACAACACGCCGCACGTGGGAACATTTTCTATCGCGCGGGGCGTAAGATAATTAGCCAGCCCCGTAAACTCGGGGTTGTGGCCGAAAAGGAACGCCACGTCAACGGAGTCATCTATCTTCTTGATGACCTTCAGCAGCTTCGGAATGTTGGAATAGTACATGGAATCAACCAATTTTATCTTCTTAAGAGGGAATTTAAGCTTTTTGGCGATTATTTTTGCCGTGCCAAGGGCCCTCTTCGCGGGGCTTGAGTATATCGCCTGCGGCATTATGGCCAGCTTTTTAAGGCGCTTTCCCATGAGCGGAGCTTCTTTTTTGCCCCTCTTGTTCAGGGGGCGCACCTTGTCCGGCAGGGAAGGATCGTCCTTGCTTGATTTAGCGTGCCTGATAAGGCATAAGCGCTTCATATTTTCTCCTTACACGAGGGGCTTGTTTGGAATAATGGGGTCTGACCCCATTATTTTACCTTTCATTCGTATGTTGTCTATTACCTGATGCCGCAAATTATTGACTTTTCTCCACTTCATTTGTAGTTTATATTGTGGAATGTCGATTCTTTGTTTATAATAGCCACATGAAGAAATGGCTTGTTTTTTATCTTTTGTGCGCGCTGCCGGCGTTCCAGCAAACTGCCGGGTGCTTAGAACCGCCACGCACGTGCCTCCTGGTAACGGCGTTCGATGATCCGGCAGTGCTTTCCAGCCGGGAGAGCATCTGTAAACTGGCGGATTTTGCCCAGGCGGCGGGTGTGAACGTCATTTTTATGCAGGTCTATCGCGCCAATCAGGCGTGGTTCCCTTCCAAAGTCGCGGACCAGGGGCCGTATGAAGCATGCGTTAAAAGCGTTTCACAGGACCCTTTTGCCCTTCTTATATCCACTGCCCACCGCAGGGGGATCAAGGTATACGCCTGGCTTAACTTATTGAGCCTCAGCGGCAACAAAGACGCCCCTATCCTCAAGAAATACGGCAATGAGATCCTCACGAGAAATACGAAAGAAAAGAACAAACTGGAAGATTACAAGGTCGATAACCAGTATTTTCTGGAACCGGCCGATACGATGGTACGCAAGGAACTTGCGGAGATCGTAGAAGAGATCCTGCAGGCATATCCGGACTTAGACGGCATCCTGTTCGATTACATACGTTATCCGGACGTACATCCTGATTACGGTTATACCAGGATGAACATCGAACGCTTTAAAAAAACTACCGGCCGCGAAGTGGCCAATAAGGACAACCCCGCCTGGCAGGATTGGAAACGGCTGCAGGTGACCGAGCTGCTTAAAGAACTGGTTGCGATAACGCGCGCGCGCCGCCCCGATATCAAGATAGGGGCCACAGGCTGCGTTTCATATGCGCGGGCATATAACGAAGCGTTCCAGGACTGGCCGTCCTGGATCAACCGGGGCTTAGTGGATTTTGTGACGATCATGAGCTATCCCAAGACGCTCAAAGAATTTGAAGGATACATTGCCGAGGGGAAAGAAAAAGTCGGCGATTTCAGGAAAGTATACCCCGCTATCGGCGCGTATAAATTGGGCAGCCTGCCGGAAGTATTCGCGCAGCAATTGAAAGCCGGCAGGGGCTCGGGAGCCGGCGCCTGCGCCATTTTTCATTACGAAAGCCTGCTTAAGAATCCCGCCCTCATCCAAGCAATACCGCAAGCAACCTATTCGAACACCCCTGACCCCCTGATAGAAAAAAGTCAATAAAAAGCGGCTTCCGGCGATTTACATTATCCCGTAATCAAGGTATAAAGAATAAAACCTACGAAAGGGAGGCATATATGTTCAAACGTTTCGCGATGTACGCGATGGCAGGATTCCTGCTGGTAAACCTGTACGGATGTTTCGCCTTGTTCGCGGGAGCCGCGGCAGGCACGGGCACCGCGATGTGGCTGTCCGGAAAATTGACCCAGGAGTTCCACGCCCCATACGACAGGACGGTAGAAGCTTCTGAAGCGGCGTTAAAGTCGATGAAGCTTGAAGTGACCAAAGAATCAAAGACCGCGGATGTAACGCAGTTAAGGAGCAAGTACACCGACGGGAAAGAGATATGGGTGGATGTCCGTAAGACTACCGCAACCTCCACAAAGGTGGAAGTCCGCGTGGGAGCGATGAGCCCGGATAAAGAAGCGGCAAATAAGATCCTGAAAAAGATACAGGAGAACATTTAACCCTTCCAGAGCGTAAAAGGTGATTACTCAAAGACAGGGGACAAATATAATTACGAAGCTAAAGAATAGGCATATTCGCGGGGCCGCGCTCGCGGCGGCGATGTTCCTTGCGGCTGCCGCGGCAGGATATGCCAAAGGCGCGCTCGTGGAAACGGACAGCGTGAACTGGAGCGTTTCCAACGCCGAACTTGAAAAACTTCCTACCGACCCGAACAAGCTCCAGCTTATCCTCAACCTGCCTTCCTTATCCGACAGCCGCTGCCGGTCGCAAGACCTTCTCGGCGCAAAGGAAAATCTCGAAAAAAGCGCTTCGCACCTTGACGGATACCTGCGGGGACTGCCCGCCAAAACCTCTTTGGAAACAAAAGAATTCATAAGCGATGACCTTACCCTCACCAGGGAAATGGCCGAGCAGGCCGACGGGCACATAGCGGGCCTTAATGACAGCATCGAACGCATCGAGATCATTTCTTCGCCGCAAGAGGCGCCATACGGGGAGTCCCGATTTGTATCCAAGGCAGGCGCCATAAATTATATCCTGTCTTCAAGGGAAAAAGACTGGCAGAACGAAAACATCCCCTTTGGCAGGCTGGGGTTCCTGCGCACAGGCAGGCAGTGGGACCAGGGGTTCATGCAATATACCGGGGAGAAGCAGGATTGGTTTAAAGGAAGGGGCGCGGGCGAGATGTACGGCATCGGCGGGCCGGTCATTGCCTGGGGCGCGCTGGACAACAAGCCTTCCTTCTCCATTTTTGATTCAGGCGGCGTGCTGATGGGGTACGTGACGAAAGACCGGCTGAAATACGACCCTGACCTTACCGCAAAATACCTGATACAGGCGCAACATTCAAGCCAAGCGAATTTCCAGGGCTTCCTGGGAAACCAAACGCCTAATTACCTGCCTTCTTTCCACCGGTGCCGAAGGCATATCAGGCTAAAAGGCTTTCAGCCCTATTCCGTGATGGTCGAACCGCTGGGCATGGGTTACGGCGATATCTACCAGACCTCCTACGTCCTGAATGACAAACTGCTGGCTTCGCGCGGCAACTATAAAAAGGACACTTTCGAAGAAGCCACGCTAAGATGCTTCCCGCCGTATATGATAGAAGACATTTTCGACAGGCTGGTGCAGGAACCCGATGACCCGCTTTATTATAAGGCGCCCATGAAAAAAGGCGGGGTTGCCGGGGCGGCAAAGAATATTCTCGGCGGCGCGCTGAAATTAGGCGGGATCGGGTTGCGGACAGGCAGCGCGAAAAAAGGGCCGGACATCAGCGACCAATACGGGATACGCGAGATCGGCTTCCTGCCCCGCTCAGACTTTGATTCGGCATGGAACGTGTATTCGGGGAGCGAAAAGAACGTACTGGTCGCGGTAATAGACTCCGGGCTTGACCTTGCGCACCCTGACGGGCCGCAATTTGTCTGGATGAACCCCGGGGAAGTGCCGAATAACTCCATTGACGACGACAACAACGGCTATGTCGACGACGCGCACGGGTGGAATTTTGTCGACGACGATAACGACCTTACCGACTACAAAGGCCACGGGACGCTGGTCTCGGGGATCATCGCCGCGAAAACCAATAACGGAACAGGCATTGCCGGCATCAATCCCGGAGCGGTGATCATGGTTTTGAAAGTCGCGGATAAATTCGGCAATACCGACAGCCTTGATATCTTCCGGGCGATAGGATACGCCCTCAAATACGGCGCCAGGGTCATCAATATAAGCCTGGGGGGACGCGGGGTGTCAAAATTAGAACAATTAGCCATCAACCGGGCGCGTTCACTCGGGGCGCTGGTGGTAGTTGCCAGCGGCAACGACGGAGAGAATATTTCTTTCTACGGCCCCGCTTCGGACGGACAGGCGCTGGCGGTGGGAGCGCTCAATTACGACGGCACCAGAAGCACTATTTCCAACTGGGGGCCGAACAACGCGTTACTTGCGCCGGGAGAGCAAATTTATTCACTCCATTCCAAGGACGCGCCCTGGGAAGGGCCGGCCGCGGACAAAAAACGCCTCTACACCAAAGCCTCGGGCACCTCTTTTGCAGCTCCCATGGTAAGCGCCACCGCCTCTTTGCTTCTGGCTAAAGACCCTTCGCTGGGCCCGGGCATGGCAGAAGACATCCTTCTTTCCAGCGCGACAAAAATGGGCGATGAAGAATGGGACGCAAAGACCGGCGCGGGCAAGTTGAACGCGGCGAGAGCGCTAAGGGCAGACCCCCGGGAAACTAAAAACGTAAGGATCACCGCCCTTACGGTCAACAGGGACGCGAAAACAAATAAGCCGGATTCGGTGGATGTGTTTGCTACAGTGCGAGTTGCCCGGCTCGATTATTTTACGGTAGAAATGGGCAGAGGCCAAAGGCCGAGGAAATTCAAAACGATCATCGGCTTTTACAGGCAGAATGCCGACAATGAACTGGTCGCCCGCATAGACGCGAAACAGCTGAAAGCGGACAGGGATTGGGTGGTATTAATCAGGGCCGTGGATGAGACCGGAAAAGAATTTATTGCCCGGTCGGAGCTGAAATATGATAAGTAAAACCAGCCGCATAGCCGTACTCATGGGCGCTGTTTTCTTTTTTTCTGCCTGCGCCGCAGGGGCAGAGACTTTCGAAATAGGCCCCCGTAATTCAACCGTCATATTCAAAGTGACGCACCCCGGCGGCTACACTATCGGGTCATTTGAAGATTTCTCCGGCAGCTTCAGCCTCAACGACGACGCCACGCGGGTCACGTCGTTAAGCGGCAGGCTGCAGGTGCACAGCATCAACACCTATAATGCCTCGCGGGACGCAAGCCTGCGCTCGGAACTTTTTCTGGACGTGGATAAATTCCCCGAGGCTTCCTTCGCGGGCACCGAAGCCGAAAACAATACTCTCGCCGGGAACATGACGATCAAGGGAAGAACAAAGCCTGTCGCCTTCACAATACGCGTGCGCGCGGTTAACAAGGACCCTCAAGGGCAAACGAAAGCATCTATCCTGGCTGAGGCCGTCATCAATCGCAGCGATTTCGGCGTGGCTTTCAACAAAAAGCTGGACACCGGCCAGGCGCTGATCGGCAATGAAGTAGCGTTGATCCTGGAATTAGAAGGCTCGCTCAAAGAATGATGCCGAAGAGTATCTCCTGTTTTAGAGGAAATGGGGTCAGACCCCATTTTTGTGGTATAATAAAAAACAAAAGGAGGTTGGCGTGGCAAGGAAATTATTGGCGTTAGCGTTCGTAACGCTGCTTTCAACCTATCTGTGCGGATGCGTGGCGTTACTGGCGGGCGCCGCGGGCGGAGCGGGAACAGCGGTCTGGCTCTCCGGAAAATTGAGCACGGAAGTAAGTTACTCTTTTGACAGGACGCTTGAAGCTACCAGGGCGGGCATTAAATCGCTTGGCCTGACGGCGACGAAAGAGACGATCAAGAAAGAAGTCGCGCAGGTCATAAGCAGTTACACCGACGGCAAGACCATCTGGGTGGACATCCGCCGCATTGCCGCGGCGCGCTCAAGGATAGACGTGCGGGTAGGGGCGGTCGGCGACAAGGAAGCCGCCCAGAGAGTGCTTGATACGATCGTAAAATACCTGTAAAAGCGGGCTCATACGATCCGGTCCTGGAGCCCTTGGATCTGCGATTCTATTTCAGCGAGCCTTTTATTGATATCCTGCAACCTTCTGCCATATTCCCTGGCCCTGTTTTCGTCGCTATAGATGCGGCTGTCGGAAAGGGCGCGGGCCTTCGCGTAACTTTCTATATTGAGGTTTTCCTTTTCCTGCGCCAGCTTGTTAATTTTTGAATGCAGCGCGTCATTAGAAGCCTTACGCTTCTTCTCTTCCTCTCTGCGCCGTTTCTCCTGAAGCTTTAGATTCTCCCTTTCCTGCTGCGCCTTTGTTTTCTGCGGGGCCTTCGAGGCATCCCCGGCTTCATCGCCAGCGCCGCCTTCGTCCCTTTTCTCAAGATAATAGTCGAAATTACCGGCGAACTTCCTTATCTGCCCGCCTTTTACCTCGAATACCTTATTGGCGACCGAGCGCACGAAGTGGATATCGTGGCTGATGAAGACGAGCGTGCCTTCGTAATCCAGAAGCGCCCTGATCAGCGCGTCCACCGCGTCCACGTCCAGGTGGGTGGTCGGCTCATCCAAAAGCAAAAAGTTCGGGGGCTTGATCAATAATTTAGCCAGGATAAGCCTGCTCTTCTCCCCGCCCGAGAGCACCTTGACTTTCTTATGCGCGTCATCGCCGGTAAACAGGAACGCGCCGAGGATGGTGCGCACGACCGATTCCGCCATAAAGCCGGGCGCGGCGGAATACGCTTCCTCAAGCACCGTGTTCTCGGGGTTAAGGACATCCATGCGCGTCTGGGAAAAATAACCCGCGTCCACATTGTGGCCGGCGACGCGGCTTCCCGCGTCGATATCTATCACCCCCGCCATGATCTTAAGCAGGGTGGATTTCCCCGCGCCGTTTTCTCCGGCCAGGACAGCCTTTTCCCCCTGGGTGACTTCAAAATCAAGGTCCGTATACACCTGGATGTCGCCGTAGGATTTGGAGATCTTTTCGAGCTTCATCACCCGGTAGCCGCTCCTTTGCGCCTGGGGAAAATGAAAATCGCCGATGCTTTCGCGGGGATCGGGCGGCACCTCCACCTCTTGCATCTTTTCAAGCTGCGTGCGCTTGGCGCGCACGGACGCCGCCTTATTGGGCTGGGCGTGGAAGCGCGCGATGAATTCCTTCAACTGTTCGCGCTTTTTTTCCTGTTCCTTGAACTGCTTCAGCAAATGGGTGCGGCGCTCGAACTTGACCTGCTCGTAATGGCCGTAGTTACCCTGCACCTTGAAGACCGAGCCGTTCTCCAGGACCAAAGTATAGTTGGTCACTTCGTTCAGGAAGGCCTTATCGTGGGATATCATGATAAAGGTGCCTTTAAAGCCCCCCAGGTAGTCCTTGAGCCAGAGCGCGGCATTCAAGTCGAGGTAATTGGTCGGCTCATCCAGAAGCAGGAGGTCGTAATGGCAGGTAAGGAGTTTGCCCAGCAGCGTGCGCATCTGCCAGCCTCCGCTCATCTGGGCGATAGGGCGGTTAAAGTCCTTTTCCTTAAAACCAAGGCCCATGAGGATCTTTTCTGCCTTGTGTTCCAGCTCGAAAAATCCCAGCACCTCAAGATCGTGCAGGACCTCGCCGTAACGCATCGAGCCGGCTTCGTTAGCCGCCTCAAGCGCTTCTTTTTCTTTTTTCAGCCGCACGATCCGCTCGTCCCCTTCGGTGAGCTCATTGAGCACGGTGCGCGAGGAGGTAAAATGCGATTCCTGCGGCAGGTAGCCTATGTGAATATTCTTGAGCACCTGCACGCTCCCGCCGGAGGGCTCAACTTCGCCGAGGATCATGGAAAAAAGGGTGCTCTTGCCCGTGCCGTTGGGGCCGATGAGGCCTATCTTCTCCCCTTTATTGATGCTTAAGGAGACGCCGTCAAAGAGGACCTTCTTGCCGTAGCTTTTAGAAAGATTGGAAATAGAGATCATGCTTGTGTTTTGTCAGATGTCGCGGCGAGACTCGAGTGCCATGGAAAGGGTCGCGGAGTCGGCGTATTCCAGATTTGAGCCTACCGGAAGGCCTATGCCTATCCTGCTCAGGCGCACGCCCAGGGGCTTGATCAGCTTGGCAAGATATAACGCCGTAGTCTCGCCCTCAATGTCCGAATCAGTAGCGAGGATCACTTCCTTGATATGCTCCTGCCTGATCCTGGCAAGCAGGCTGTCTATCTTAAGGTCCGTGGGGCCCCTGCCCTCAAGGGGCGCGATCGCGCCCATGAGCACATGGTAGACCCCGTTAAAGGTGCCGGTCCTTTCTATCAGGGTCGCATCGCCCGGCCTCTCTACCACGCACAAAAGGCCCTTGTCGCGCTTCGGGTCCCTGCAGATGGCGCACTCATCGTGCTCGCTTAAGTTATGGCAGACGCGGCAGAAGCGCACGTTTTCTTTTACTTTTATGATCGCTTCCGAAAGCTTTTTCGTTTCATCGGCAGTAGCGTCGAGGATATACGCCACGATGCGTTCGGCGCTGCGCCTGCCGATGCCCGGCAACCTGACCAGGCGCTCTATCAATTTCTCTATGGATTCAGTGTGGACTGCCATGGCTACTCTTCTTTGATTATCCTTCCTTTGAACATATCCAGCGCCGACCTCACAAAGGGATTACCCGCGGGGCTTTCCTGTTTTTGCACTTCATCCGACAGGATGAAGTTCACCCGCAAACCGGTATTGAACAGTTCCGAGATATTCTTTTCGATGATAGACCTGTTCTCCCTGCCCTCAAGGGCCTCTTTATGCAACAGGCAATTCTTGGGGAAGGAAACGGTCAGGGTGTTGCCTTCGACCTGCACCGGAGCTCCTTCGTTAAGATACGAAGCTATCGATATCTTGACGCTGCCGAGGTTGCTCACGAAATGCTGCCAGGATTCTTTTACGATATCAAGAGAAACCGGGCTCTCTTCCTTGAGCGCCTGGGGCGCCCGGGGCTTATCCTGCGAAGGCTTAGGGGGCGTCGCTGCCGGAGCCGGCTTTACAAAAGTATCTTTTTTAGGCGGCGCCTGCGGCGGCCGGTAATTTTGAGGCGGCGGAGGCTGGGGCGCGGCAGGCTGCTGCTCCTTCTTTTTTTGCGTCAGCCTCACCAGGCTTACTTCAAACGGGATGCGCATGGAATCAAGCCTCTTTGCCATTTCCTGGGTATTGACCAGAACGTTGAAGGCGTTGAATATCTCCTCGAGGCTTAAAGAGCCTGCCTGCGCCAGGAGCCTTTCGCACATCTCCTTTGGCAGGTCTATCAATTCGGAATCCGCCTGGGCGACCTTGGCGACCATGAGATTACGAAAATGCTCTATCAAGCCGGAAAGGAAATTCGCCAGGTCTTTGCCTTCATCGATGATGCCGCTTAAGAGCGCAAGCGCGCGCGCGGGGTCTTTTTTTATGACCGTATCGGTAAGGGCGAAGAGCGTGTCCTGCTCGACGAGCCCCAGCATGGACGTGATGTCAGCGAGAGAAACCGTATCCTTGGAGAAAGAGATAAGCTGGTCGAGCACGGATTCAGCGTCCCGGAGAGAGCCGTCGCTTGCCTTGGCAACGGCGAAGAGCACGTCTTTGTCCACTTTTATCTTCTCCGCGGCGACGATCTTTTCGAGCTGGCCGATGATCTCCATGACGGTGACTCTCCTGAAATCCAGCCGCTGGCAGCGGGAGAGTATGGTGGGGATCACTTTGTGGGGATGGGTGGTGGCAAAGATGAACTTCACGAACGGCGGCGGCTCTTCCAGGGTCTTCAGCAGGGCGTTAAAACCTTCGGAGGTGATCTGGTGGACCTCGTCGATGATATAGACTTTGAACTTCCCCTGAGTGGGGGCGAACTTGACGCTTTCCCGAAGCGCCCTGATCTCGTCTATCCCGCGGTTGGAGGCGCCGTCGATCTCGATGACGTCAAGGCTCTGGCCCTTGGTGATCTGCTCGCAGGAAGGGCACCTGCCGCAGGGAGAAGCCGTAGGGCCGTCCTTACAATTGAGGGCCTTGGCTAATATCCTTGCGGTAGAGGTCTTGCCTACGCCTCTCGGACCGGCGAACAGGTACGCGTGGGCGAGCCTGTTCTTCTGGATGGCGTTCTTGAGGGTCGAGACGATATGGTCCTGGCCGACAAGCTCATCGAAATTCTTTGGCCGCCATTTTAAGGCAAACACAACATACGACATCTTCTATTATCCTGACTGCGGTAAACGCCTGACGCTATTCCAGCAGAAAACCGACATAATAAATGCCGATAACCTTGCCGCTGGAGTCCTTTATAGGTTCATAACCGGTATCATATTTCCTGCCCAGAATATCAACCACTCCATAAAATGCCTTGCCGTTTCGTATCTTTACGATAACCGGGCCCTCGGGGTCTAACACTGTTCCTACCGCCCTGCTGCCGTCATTTTTAACAACATTGGTGCTTATGCGCACGAACCCGTCGTCTTTCGCGACGAAAAACGTGGCGGTGCAATTGAATTTTTCCTTGATCATATCTACCAGGGAGTTATTTCCATTCATTACCGTGAAGCCGAATATAAGATTTTCGCCTTCTTTTGCAGGCGCGCCTAATTTCTTCGCTTTAGACATCATCGTGTCTATCGCTTCCATCACTTTCAAGGTGTGCCCGGTCTGAGCTGCCGCTGCAGAGCATCCAAAGAATAATAAAGCCATAACGAGGGAAAGAATCCTCTTCATCTGATTGTCTCCTTGTTGATACCGTTAAAGTAGAAGTTGCTGCCTGTGGGAACTGCTATCTGCGCCGTATGACCTCCTTTCGATTTATGCAAACCGCCTGCAGTGTTAGAATGAGCAAGATTATCGGGTAGTCGTGGACGCCAGACGAACCCCGCATCTCAAAGAGATCCGACTACTTGTGGAAATGACTGTTCGTAATAGTGCCATCTTTTATCCTATTATTTACCCCTTAAAAATTTCTCACTCTGCGGCAACTTTTTATAATTTTCTTTGCTGATAACTTTCTTGCCGCTTTTGCGTTCCAATTCATTTCTCGCGTTGCCCGCCACAGCGCCGCCCTCAAACGCGGCTTTTTTATTTTCTACAAACCCCTGAACGTTTTTATTGACGGCTATCTCTTTCGTTGATGCCTCGCCAAGCATCGAAAAGATAAGCTCCAGATCAGTCATATGATCCCGCAAATTCTCGCGTTTCAAACCCTTGTGCTTTTTGTAAGCAGAAGGCGTCATGCCGAACGTTGCTTTTGAAATTTCAGCAGTTAATATTTCGTATTCCTTTTGCTCCCTTATGCCGCGCTTCTGCCACTGGCCAGTCAACTCCTCACGGATAGCGATCCCTCGCATCCGTTTTTCGATCCATTCATCGCTATACCCTTTTGCCTTATATAAAGCTCTCGTTCTCTTTGTGGCAAGCTCCGGGTTCTCAATCTCCTGAATCCGCTCGTAACCGACCCGAGCCAACCACCGCTTGAACGGCTCAGCCTTTGGGGATGGAATAGACTGGATAATACGAAAGATACCTTCCGTATTAGCACAATTGAGCTTTTGGATGCCACCCGGCGTCTTTACTGAAAGGGGGGTGGCAATTTGCCCCCACCCTTTGGAAAGCTCCGGATCACGCCTACGCATATCTTTGATATAGCCATCCGGCTGGACAGAATCTGTTAATGCCGCAACTACATCAACGACCGCAAACCACCATTCATTGTTATGAATGGCCTTTCTGATCTCTCGTTTCCTGAAAATTGCTATTTTAGTTGTGCTTATTTCTTTGTTCATGCTTCTTCACTTCAACTCATGGCGCCCCTGGCTTATAACGCCTGTCAGGGTTCGCCTGAGCGTCAACAATGGCGCAGAGGCTGGCCTCTGACTCCTGAGGAGACGCAGGCCGTCTCTATTCAACGAGCAAAGTAATCGGAGAGGCTGGTCTCTGGCTACCAGGTGCGACGCAGACCGTCTCTATTCAACAATCTGAAATTATCGGAGAGGCTGCTCTCGGACTCCTAGGGAGATGCAGAGCGCCTCTACTCAACGAGCAATATTATCGGAGAGGCTGGGATTTGAACCCAGGGGCCCGGTTTCCCAGGCCAATTCATTAGCAGTGAATTGCTTTCGACCGCTCAGCCACCTCTCCAAATATCATCACCGCTTTTAATTTCTTTCGGCTCTTTTTTTCTTGAAGAATTCTTTCAGCAGCGCCGCGCATGCGTCCCGCAGTACCCCTTTTCTGACCTGCGCGCGATGATTGAGCTTCTTATGGCGAAGCAGATCTACCACCGAACCGCAGGCGCCTGTCTTGGGGTCGTCGGCGCCGTAGACCACGGCCTTTATCCGCGCCAACACCATCGCGCCCGCGCACATGCTACAAGGTTCAATTGTAACATATAAAGAAGCCTCATTCAACCACTTTGAATTGAGATAGTGCGTCGCGGAAGTGATGGCGAGCATTTCAGCGTGCGCGGTGGGGTCTTTTAACTGCTCGACTTCATTGTGCGCCCGCGCGATGATCTTATTGCCGTGCACGATCACGCAGCCCACGGGCACTTCGTCTTTGTCAAAGGCTTTTTTTGCCTCTTTTAAAGCCTCGGACATGTAGAGGGAATCTATTTTGGACATCGGTGGAGGACGGGCGGATACATATAAGGTAATGCGCCCAGCCCCTCGCTTCGCTCAGGACGGGCGGATACATATAAGGTAATGCGCCCAGTTGGAATCGAACCAACAACAACTTGCTCCGTAGGCAAGTGCTCTATCCAATTGAGCTATGGGCGCGTCTATTAATTGTCTTCGCCTAATCCCCAGCGCTTAGATTTGCGAGGCGAAGCCCAAGCGAATCTACGGGCGATGGGCGCGATATTTCACTAAACTATTATAGCTTTTGATTGCCTGCTGTAAACTGATTTTTTCGCCGGCTTGCTAAAGGCTACCGCTTCTTCAGGTAATAGAAAGGGACCGTGAAGTTGACGATCGTGTACGGGGCAATCTTTTTCTTCGGCTTCGGCGACCAGCAGTGCTTGTCTTTCAGGACGACGCAGAGGACGCTTTCGTAGGCCTCACCGAAGCGGCAGAACGCCTTGTGCAAGCGTATCTGGAGGTCCGCGCCGCGGGTGCCGAAATGGTGAAGAAAGAGTTTTTTCAAATGCGGGCTGATCATTTTTCTTGTCATCACCTGGTGCTTTCCTTTTAGAAAATCAAAGCTGCAGACGTCGAAGGCGTGGATGTGGCCGTCGGGGACCTGGCGCTTCTTGACCGTCTCGATGACCGACTGGGGCTCATGCGGCACCGTGATGATGAGCGCCTTGCGCGCGACCCTTATAAGCTCTTCTATCGCCCGGTTAAAGTCCACCACATGCTCCAAAGTCTCGCTGCACAGGACCACGTCGAAGGCGTTGTCCTTAAAAGGGAGCGCGTGGACGTCCGCGGAGAGCGCGGTGACCCCGAATATCTCCCTAGCCCTCCTGCAGCCCTCATCAGAAAGGTCAGAGCTTACCGCCTTTACCTTGAATAATTTCTCCACGATCCATGACTTATACCCTTCCGCGCCGCCCGCGTCAAAGAACGAATCGAACTTGATGTGCGAAAGCGCCTCCATGATCTGGTGGGTGATAATGTAGCGCTTCACCGGACGGATCTCGCTAAAGCCCCGGCGCATCCCGTATATGGGCTGGTGGGCGTAATATATGCCTTCGGCATTACACTGCTTAAAACGCTCGTTGAGCCAGTCCCTGGTCTTTGCGGTATAGGTATCCATGCTGTACCTATTATATCCTAAGCGCGCCACAGTTCAAGCGTATTTCTCGGCATAGCGAGGCGTTGACAATCTTCCTTGAAAAACAGCGGAAAAAAGGTTATAATTGAAGTGGATAAGGGAGGACTATATGGCCGGTAAAAAGAAAGAACGCGGATTAGCCTTATTGATCGTTATCTTCGCCATGATGATGCTGGCGATATTAGGCTGGTCGCTGACGGCATTACTTTCGAGTAATTTCGAAGGCAACGCCCGTAATCTGAATTCGGAACAGGCTCTGTACCTGGCTGATTCAGGCATACAGTGGGCAAGGCATGAACTGGAGCAAAGCTCAAGCTGGAGGACGGATTCAGCGCACGGTTACCCCAGCGGCTACGCGTTGTTTTCCCTGGCGACGGGGCAGATGCAGGTAGCCTGTCGTAACCCCGTACCTCCGGAGTCAGGCGACGCGATCATTGTATCCACGGGGTACGTGCCCGCGATGGCGAACTACGCGGGGATGAGGCAGGTGAAATTAATAGTCACTTTCGGTTCAGCCTTCAGCCTGGCAAACGCGCTCTACTCTACCGGCGACGTGAACATGAGCGGCCAGTCAAAAGTATATAACGGCGATATCACCTCCAACGGCGACGTGAACATGAGCGCCCAGTCGGGGATCGTCAACGGGGACGTAACGGAAAACGCGCCTGGGGAGCCCCCTCCCGCCATCAGCGTACCGCCTGAATTGGCAAGTTTAAGCAGCCTGGGGACGCTTAGCGTAGGGGGACAGAGCACATCCACGATATCCGCGGGCAATTACAAATATTCTTCGATAAGTTTATCCGGCCAATCCAAGCTTAATATAAGCGGCGACGTGGTGCTTTACCTGACCGGCGCTTCCTCTCTGGCGATTTCAGGACAGGCAAAATTGAACATTCTAAGCGGTGGCTCGCTTACCGTGTACGTAGACGGGGCGGTCTCAATCGGTGGCCAGGGCGTATCCAACGCGAGTCATGATGTGAACAGCCTGACCATCTACGGCACCGAAAACAATACCAGTACCATTACCCTTTCCGGGCAGGGTGATTTCTACGGCGTCATCTACGCGCCCTCAACCAACCTTTCGATCTCCGGACAAGGCACGTATTACGGCGCCTATACAGGCAATAATATCACGCTTAGCGGCCAAGCTAAAGTCTATTATGACCCGTCATTGGCCACGAGGACCATCGGAAGCGAAGGCGGGGAAACTACCCTATCCTGGCGGGAAACATAAGCTCATCGTTTGCCCGCGGCAATCGCCCGGACAATATCCTTCTTAGTGATCACGCCTATCAACGCACCGTTCTCGACCACCGGCAGATAATAAGAACCCTTTTCGATCATCATGGTAGCGGCGTCCTCTAACGTGACGCGCGCGTCCACGGTAAGCACCTTTTTCTCCATGATGTCCTGCGCGCGGCTGGCAGTGATCTTCTTTATCTCGTCTTCGAATTTCTTCGCCCCCAGGGTGAGGAAGCCTATGGAAAGATTGATAAACGTGGGAAGGTGCGCTTTTTTATCCTGGAAGATCACGCCCTCCTCGCGCACGATACCCACAAGCTTCCCGCTGCCGTCGACTACCGGGAGGGCGCTAATGTTTCTCTCCACAAGCAGTCTCGCCACTTCCTGCACGCCTGTTTCAGGACGGACCGTGACAGGGTGAGGCGTCATTATGTCTTTTATCAGCATATCAGTTCTTCTTTCCTATTAAAAAGTAGAGTATCATACCGATTACGGGCAATAGCAGTATCAGGACCAGCCAGAGCACCTTCTTCCCCGTATCCTGGCCGCTTTTAAAAAGGTCGACCACGGCGACAATATCCAGCACCAGCACTACTAACCCTATCAAGCCACCCATTGCTGCCTCCTCTCGCGCGGTTTGCGGCGCTTATTTGCCCAATGCGGGCATCTTGCTCTTCAATGTATCCATCTGCTTTTTCGCCATCTCGGCCAGCTGCTCTTTTGCCTTATCGAGCAGGGTCTTGGCTTCCTGCGAGTCCTTGTCCACGTAGGCGAGCACGTACTGAGCGACATCGACCGCCTGCTGGAAATCCTTGGAGTTGTAAAATGCCTTTGCCTGCTGCACGAGGTAATCAGTCTTGGCCTGTACCGTCTGCATTGCCTTTGAAGCGTCAATGGCCTCTTTACTGGAAGCTGCCTTTTGGGGGCCGCAGCCTATGACCGTCAAGCTTACACCGATAGCGACGGCCGCTAAAAGCGTTAACAACTTCTTCATCCTTTCCTCCTTTTTTATTTGCTTCCCAGCATTTCCCCGTTTGAAGAATAGTACTGGGTCATCCCGGTACCGGGGTCAAACACGGACAGGCTCCATCCCTCCATTGACGCGGGCTCTGCCGGCACTGTTTTCTCCATAGCGGGCATTTCTTCTTCGGCCATTGGGGGCCCCATTCGAGGCGCTATGCTTCGAGCCGTTTCCTGCCGCGCGGCTTCCATTTGCGCGGGCTCCATTTGCTCGGGGATGCTCTCGGGCGCAGGCGCCTGCATGGGGGCTTCAGCCTTCATCTGCCCGCCGCTTTTTTCTTCGGGAGCGGTTTTTTCCTGCGCGCAGCCGAACAGCACTAACAACGTAACAATTAGCAACAACGCCAGACTTCTCATACCCGCCTCCTAAGGTTTAAAAATGTTCTGCAGCCCTTCTTTTGCCTTGTTCACGGCCTCCCCGGCGGCGGTCTTGGCCTGCCCTTCTATCTTCGCGACTTCCTCTTTGAAGGTTTTCGTACCGAACGACGCGAGGTCAGAGATACCCAGCCTTGAAAGCACCTTCACCAGTATCTCGGAGGTAATCTTCGAAGGGTCGGTGACATCGGTAAACGTTTCGTCTATATTCGGGTTAAATTCCACCGCTTTCGGCTCGGGGCCCAGGCCGTAGTTCTTATACACCACCTTGCCGATTTTAAGCTTAAGCGTATCTATCTTGACTTCAGGGGGCTTTTGGCCGCTTGGCTTGGGCAAAAGGAGCGCCAGGGAATTAACGTTGAGCTTCATGCTTTTATCCTGGATAACGGCAAGCTGGGCAATGTCTATCCTTATTTCGGAAAGGTGCACCTTCTGCTTGAAGAACGCGCCCAGGTCATAGGCGACGTAGATCTCGGGCGCTTGTATCATCAGTTTATCGGGGAAGCCGGCGGGATTGGAAACCTCAAGCCCTTCTATCGCCACAAAGGACTTAGAGAGGCCTATGCGCATAGCCGACGTCTTTACTTCGAGGCCCGTTATTTTCCTGAGCGCATTGGTGAAGAAAGCCCTGGCAAACATATCCCTGGCAAAGACCGCCACGACGACCAGGATGAGCAGGACCACGATTATAGACATGAAGACCTTTTTCATACCGCCTCCTTTTGGCACGTTAAATGTCGACCACTATCCGAATCGCCTGTAAACCGGCGAAAGAATCCCTGTAAAAGCTCACCGACACCCGGTCATCCACGTTAATGTCGGCGAGAGAGATATCCTGGGCCCCTTTGGTGATCCTGGTATCGTCGTTGACATGTATGGTGACCTCATCAGGGCCATACCCCTCCCCCGGCGAGCCGAACCACCGCACGACGATGACCGAAGCGACCCAGTCCAGCGCCACTATCCTGCCTTCAATGGTTTTAACGTCGACGTGGTCGGAGGCGGCTTGCGCATACGCAGTAAACGCCAATGAAACGCCTAATAAAGACACGAATAAGAACTTTGTTCCTGCGCGCATAACACCTCCGTTGGTATACAGGTATAGTATTATTTATAGCCCGATTCAAAGAATTTGTAAATTAGCTGATTCTACTTTTTATTGACTTTTTTCTACCGGGGGAAAAGCGGGGTTATTCGTAGCGCAGCGCTTCTATGGGGTCGAGCTTTGAGGCTTTACTGGCCGGCCAGAGGCCGAACACTATTCCTACCACTAAAGAAAACGTCGTTGCCAGGACCACTGAAGACATTGAGACCCTTACCGTCCAGCCGGCAAAGAGAGTGATAAGCAGGGATATGCCGGCGCCGAGCAAGATCCCCGAGATACCTCCGAGAAACGACATCAATACGGACTCAATAAGGAACTGTGACATGATATCCTTGTTATTCGCGCCGATGGCCTTGCGCAGGCCGATCTCGCGGGTGCGTTCGGTTACCGACACGAGCATAATGTTCATGATGCCTATGCCGCCGACCAAAAGCGATATCGCGGCAATCGCTCCCAGGAGCATGGACATCGTTTTGGTGGTGGCTTCAAGCGTCGCCTTGATGTCCGACATGTTCCTGATCTGAAAAGAGTCTTTTTCGTCTTTGGTAACCAGCCGGTGCAGCTTGATGATGATCTTGGTAATGGCGTCCTGCGCCGCGTCTATTGTCCTGGGGCTGGTGGCTTCCACGTACAGCTGGTCGATATAGTCCTTCCCGAACACCCGGTACATCGCGGTCGTGACGGGAATGATCACTGTGTCATCCTGGTCGCGAAAACCCGTCGCGCCCTTTACGGGGAGTATCCCGATGACCCTGAAATTAATAAGGTTTATCTTGATGGTCTGGCCGACGGGGTTTGAATCCCCGAAAAGCTCTTTTACCACTGTCATGCCCAAAAGCGCGACCTTGTCCCTTCTCATCACCTCTTCATCGGTAAAGAACCTCCCCACCACGGGTTGCGCAGCCCGGATAGCGGCGAAATCGACGCCCACGCCTTCTACCTGGGTGCTCCAGTTATTATTTTCAAACACGACCTGGCCCTTGCCGCTGACCGAAGGGCTCACCATCTTGACTTCGTCGCTTAGTTTTTCTATCGCCGCCACGTCCTGGAAAGTAAAACGCGTCACCGCTCCCGCGCCGGAAGACACCCCGTGGATCCTGGAAGAGCCGGGCCTGACCACGATGAGGTTGGAGCCCAAAGAAGCCAGCTGTTTCTCGATAGACTCTTTCGCGCCCGTGCCTACGGCGAGCATGGCAATGACCGCGGCAACGCCTATCAATATGCCGAGGATAGAAAGGAAAGAACGCATCTTGTGGGACACCATTGCCTGGGCGGCCTGCTGGAGGTATTCCAGCAACTGCGTTTCCCTGGCCTTTCTTTCCTGCTTCGACAACACCGTCTCTATGATCTCGTCGGCCTGGCTCTCTTTGGAGGGTTTCGGCGCCGTCCCTTGTTTTACATCGGAAATGATCTTGCCGTCAAAGATACTGATCACTCGCCCGGCGTGCACAGCCATTTCGTTTTCATGGGTCACCATGATGATGGTTTTGCCTTTTTCATTCAGCCCTTTGAGTATGGAGATGATCTCTTCCTTGCTTTTGGAATCGAGGTTACCGGTGGGTTCATCCGCGAAAATGATCAGAGGGTCGTTGACCAGGGACCGGGCGATAGCCACCCGCTGCTGCTGGCCTCCGGAAAGCTCACCCGGCCTGTGGTTCATCCTGTCCGCCAAGCCGACTTCCTGGATCCTGAGCTTTGCCTGACCCTTCAAATGGCGCTTTCCCGAGTAGATCAAAGGCAGTTCCGCGTTTTCGAGCGCGGTCATCCTGGGCAGGAGATGGAACTGCTGGAACACGAACCCGACCAGGCGGTTGCGTATGGCTGCCAGTTCGGAGTCTAAGAGGACGTTGAGTTTTTTCTGCCCCAGGTAATACTCTCCGGAATCAGGCCTGTCAAGGAGCCCCAGCACGTGCATAAGCGTGGATTTGCCCGAACCCGACGGCCCCATGATCGCCACGAACTCTCCGGGCGCTATCTTCAGGGAGACGTCCACAAGGGCCCTGACCTTTTCCGAGCCCATCTGATACGTTTTGTAGATATGCTTCAGCTCTATCATTATCTTCTTCTGAAAGGAGAAAACGGGTTATTCCCGCCGGCGCCGCCCGTCGGCACGGAATACTTCTTCGATTTTACTATGATAAGGTCTGTTTCGCTCACCCCTGAAATGACCTCGACATTTTTATCATCGCTGATACCCAGCTGCACGCGCGCCTTGAGCGGCTCTTTAGCGTTGGGCTGCTTCAGCAACACGTAACTTTGCCCGTTCTTATACACGGCCTCGACCGGGATGGTAAGGATATCTTTTTTATCTTCCACCATAAAATCTACCGACGCGTTCATGCCGGAACGGAAAAAAACCGGCACTTCCTTCGGAATGAGGTCAACCTGATAAATAGTGACGTTATTGACCGTTTGCGACTCGTAATAGATATGCTCGACTACGGCCTTGATCCTGGTATCAGGATACGCGTCAAGCGTGATGACCGCTTTCATGTCTTGCGCGATCTTGCCGATATCGGTCTCATCGACCTGCGCCCGGACGATCAGGTGGTCTGAAAGCACCACCACCGCGTCGCCGGTGGTAACGGTCTGTCCCGGCTGGGTGGTCGCCACGATCACTTCTCCGCCAATAGGCGAAAGCAGGGCTATGGGCTTATATACTTCTTTCCAGTACTTGAGCTTTTCTTCTCCCTGCCCCTGCGCGGCATCCAGGAGCGCTGCCCTTTCCGTGGAGCTCATCCACGCCAGTATCTGGCCCTGTGTTACCTTTTCGCCTTCTTTCACAAGGATACTTTCGATGCGGCCGTTTACCGGCGGCTTTACCTCAAGGCGGTTCTTAGGCAGGACCACTCCGGTGGTAGAAATAAAAACCCGGATAGAACCTACCACGGGATTTATCTCTTTTGTGACCTCGGTCTCAGGGCCCCTGCCTTTGAGCTTTATCGCCACGAACGCGGATACCGCCCCTACCACCAAAAGCGCAAAGATAAGCTTCAGTTTTTTATTGCGCATATTCCAGCGTCTCTCCTTTCGCCTGAATCCAGTTAGCTTCGGCAAGCAACGCGTTTGCCCGGGTATCTAAAAAAGTTTTTTTGTTCCTCACCAGATCGTCTTCGATGATGGTCCAGTTATCGTATGAAATGAAGCCCGTGGAATACTGGGCTTCGGCTATCCTGGCCCTCATCTGAGCGGCATCCAGGAACTTCTGCTGGACGTCAAGCGCCTCTTCGGCGTCCTGTAAGCCCGCCCACGCCCCTTCCAGCGCCACGACCAGCGCGTCGCGGCCGCTGCGCTCGTTGGCCTTTGCCTGGTCCAGGACGGACCCGGCCTGCGATACCTGCGCGAACCGCAAGCCCCCCTCAAAAATAGGCAACGACAAAGAAAGCCCTACGTCCCACTGGTCGTTTTTGGGCGGCCAATGCGTATCGCTCCTGCCGGCGCCTGACTGGGCCGAAAGCGAAGGAAAAAAATTATCGTATGCGGACCTGAGGCTGAAGTTCGCCTGGTTGATCTTAGCGGCGAGACTTAGTAAAGACGGATTAGCGTTGACGATCGCGTCAAAATCGGGCTTTTCTTTCACAGTGTTCACGAGCGCAAAATCTCCACTCACCTTGATGGGCGCAAATGCCTTCCTGCCCATTTCCTTAATAAGCTGCCTCCGGGCGACTTCAAGGCCGCGATTAGCCTGCGAGATCTCGAAAGACGCCTGCGCGAGGTTCGCCTGGGCGGTCAGGAGCGCGCCCTCGTGCTCCATGCCCGACTGATAGCGAAGCGTGATCAGCTCAAGGTTGCCTCTTCTGATATTGTAGATCTCCTGCGTAATATTAAGCAGCTCCTGCGCCCTTAAGAGGCTGATAAACGCCGAGCGCAGCCGGAACCTTACTTCGGAAGACGTGAAATTGTAATTATAGGAAGCCGCCTTGACGCCTTCCCCCGCGGCCTTCACCTGGTTTACCGTCTTATTGCCGTCGAACAAAAGCTGGGAGCCGCTTACGCCGTATGAATAGCTGTCGCTGGTCTCGCTTCCGGCCTTGCGGCTGATACTGGTCGAGGTGGAAGCGCCGAGTGTGGCGTCTACCTGGGGCAGGAGCCGGCTCGCGGAGATCTTTTTCTGCGCCTCGGATTGCTTCACGCTCTCCTTCGCCGAGATCAGGTCAGGATGGTTCTTCGCGGCCTCCGCGACGCAGGCCTGCCAGGTAAGGGCTTCTTCAGCGCGCGCGTAAAGCGGGAACATGCTTATAAGTACCGCCGTTATGAAAGACCTTACGAAGTACGACATACCAAGACAGTTACCCTCTTTTAGGCACTTTGGTTTCTAATTTGGAAATAACTTTCTCCGCCCTTTCCAGGAACTGGCTGAAATCTTTTGCCGGCATAAGGCTGATCACTTTTTTGTCGGGAAGCGCGAAGACCATTACCTGGTCGCCGGCCTTTATGCGCAATACCTTGCGCAGCTCGGCCGGCACCACCAGCTGGCCCCTTTCCCCGATAGTCACCGAACCGTACGCCTTGCCTTTAAAAATAGCCTGCATGGGAAGCCTCCTTTAATCCTGTATGAAATGTATGAATTATATGATAAATCATATAATTTTATTTGTCAAGAAAAATCAGTATGTATCGGGCGCGTTATAAGCTGACCACGTCGCCTGTGTTGTACAAGGAAAGGAACAGCAGCATGTACTCCTTCAGGTGGCGCGTAAGGAGGAAATTGTTCTTGACGTGCTCCCGGCCGTTCTCGCCCAGTTTCCTGGCGTATTCCGGGCTGTTAAGCAGTTGTTTTATGGAGAAGGAGGCACCCTCTATCGAATGGCAAAGGAGCCCGGAGAATTTATGTTTTATCTGCAAAGGGATGCCGCCGACATTCGAGGCGACTACGGGCTTGGCTTTCCAGAGCGCTTCGGAAACGGTCAGGCCAAAGCCTTCTTTAAGCGATTTCTGGACGATCACCGTCGATGCCCTCTGCAGGGCGTTGACTTCGATATCGTTCTGGGGCAGCAACAGGATATGGATATCCTTGTCTTTCTTCGCCTTTTCCCTGACTTCCTCAAGCACCATCGCGCCCTCGGGGTCATCGGTCGCCGTGCCGCCTGCCAGGATCAACTGGCAGTCTATGTATTTCTTGACCTGCAGGAACGCCTCGATCACGCCGACAGGGTCCTTGAGGCGGTCAAAGCGGGATATCTGGGTGATGATGGGCTTGTCCTTGAGGATATCGTATTTCCTTAACACCGTGTCGATAGCCTCCTCGGGAAGCTCCTTGTTCTTGTCGCTCAAAGGGTCGATGGAAGGCGAGATCAGGAATTGGCGTATGGGCAGTTTTTGCGCGAAGTTAGGCGAAGAGAACACCGCGGAATCGTATTTCACGATGTACTCGAGCAGGAAGTTCCAGACCTTCTGGCTGGGGTTCGATACGTCGATATGGCAGCGCCAGAGCCATTTATTATCGCTTTTCTTCTCTATCAAAGCGATAGGCTGGGGGTCATGCACGTAGACTATGTCGCCGGTAATGGCTACCTCTTCTATGTTCTTGCGGCTTGTCTCCATAAAGACCTCGAAATCGCGCTCCGCGATCGCCTCGGGCCTTCCGTGCAGGGCGTTATGGAACTTCTTGGTCACGTCAAAGAACTGCTCCCCTCCTTTGATCAGGTCCCACCTGGTATCGATGCCCATTTCTTTAAGCAAAGGCACCATGCAGTTCAATATCTCGGCTACCCCTCCTCCGACGGCAGTGGAGTTGATATGCTGGACGATTTTGCCTTTGAGCCTGTCGGCCAGGAGGCGCAAATCGTCGATGGTTGACTGCCCCACTATCGGAATATATTCTTCTATCTTCGCCATATTAAACCGCGATCCTTCTTTCGGCTTTCTTTATGATCGTTCTCCTCAAGCCGTCGAGAGTCCGCGTATAGGGGTCGAGGCTTGAGATCTCATCCGCCAACTGCTTGTCCCCCAGCGACGTCTCTATCCAGTTTGAAAAATCGTTCGTTTGTTTCTCAAGCCTTAAGCGCGCTTCAAAAATATGGAAATATATCGATTCTATGGTCACCTTCTTCATGATCTCGGCGAAACTGCGCAGGTCATCCGCGACGTAATTGGTCGGCAGGACAAAGCTTATCGATTTGATGAAATGGAATTCTTCTCCGGAGCGCGCAAAGCGCAATTTAGACAAAGGATTGTTGTTGAGGTAATCTTCTATGGTCCGGGCGATCTTGTCTCTTAAGCCCCGTATGGCCGGATACTGCATGGTATCGATGCTGACCAGCCTCTCTGCGAGCTCATCCTCTCCCAGCGCCTCGCTGACCCAGTAGGCGAAATCATTGGGAGGCTCGGGCGATAGGAACTGGTGCTGCTGCAGGAACCTATGGGTATGGTGGTAAATGGATGAGCCCGGCACGGTCCTGATAAGGTCCAGGAGCTGGGCCAGGGTCGCAGCCCGCAGGCCTGTCAATTCCGATAAGTTAAGCCTCGTATAAAACCTGAACGGTTCTTTCGCCTTCGTCATCTTTCCTGTACAGGTTGAGAAATCATCTCCAGGAATTTCACCACTTCCCGGCAGTCCTTCACATAATACAAAGCGCCCGATTCCTTCGGCTCACCCACAAAAACAGTCAAACCTCTGTGCCTTAAGGCCTTGAACGCGTCTTCATCCGTCACATCGTCTCCAATATAGACGGGAAACGCTTCTTTCCCGGACCGTTTAAAAAGCTGCCTCGCTAAAAGCCAGAGGACGATCTTGCCCTTGTCCCAGGCCACCGGAGGGCTTACTTCCAGCACCATCTTGCCTGTCTTTATCTTAATCTTGTTTCTTACCAGGTGCACGATCACCGCTTCGTGAAAGATCGTCTTGGCCTTCGCTACCTCTTTTTTGTCCACCAGGCGGTAATGAAAACTCAAGGACAGGCCCTTGTCTTCTATGAAGACGCCTTTGATCCCTGCGGTTTTGCCGCGCAGGTCTTCTTTTATCCTGCCGATAAGCTCCCTGTAGCCGGCAGCGACCACGGGCTTAAAACGGAGCTTTGGCCCCTCTATCTCAAGGCCGTGATTGCCCGCGTAAATGATATCCTTTATGGCGACGAGCTTCTTAATATCCTTCAGGGACCTGCCGGTGATGATCGCGAGCTTGAACCTCGGGTCCAGGCTTATCCGGGACAATACCGCCCTTGTCTTTGGCGCCATCAGCGCTTTTTCAGGCCTATCCGCGATAGGGGCGAGCGTCCCGTCATAATCAAGGAACAGGAAGATACGATCCTTCTTCGCAAGCCTGGCGATCTGGTCAGGAAAATCAAATAGGTATTTCATGGCATATCCCGGATGAGCCTACTCTTTGAATTCGAATTTCAAAAGTTCAGAAATAACCTTGCCGGCCCAGCGGAAAATGTTTTGGTTCTTAACGATCTCCCTCATCTTCGCCATGCGCTTTGAGCGCTCTTCTTCAGGCAAGGTAAGCGCGGTATATATGCCCTCGCTGAATTCCTCCCGGTCATAGGGGTTGACCAGGACCGCGTCAGTCAGCTCCCTTGAAGCGCCGGTGAACTGGCTTAAGACAAGCATGCCTTTTTCGTCGCAGCGGCTGGAAAGGAATTCCTTGGCTACCAGGTTCATGCCGTCATGCAATGAACTTACGATGCAAGCCTCGCCCAAACGGTAAAAAGCCAGGATTTCCGTAAAAGACATATGCCTGCGGACCAGAATGACCGGCTTCCATCCGTCGGTAGAATACTTCCAGTTGATGTTCTCTACCAGGGCGTTGATCTCGTCGTTAAGCGCCTTATATTTGGGTATGTGCAGCCGGCTTATCTCTCCCATTTGCAGGAACACGACCTTTTCTTTTAACTCCGGGTGCTTCTCAAACAGCCGCTCAACCGCCAGGAGCCTTTCGGGAATACCTTTGGTATAGTCAATGCGGTCAAGGCCAAGCAATACCCTTAATCCCGAGAGGCCGAATTCCATCTCAAGCGACTGTTGCGCTTCGCTCACGGCAGGAGAGGAAGAAGCCTCATTGATGCTCTCGAAATCAACGCTGATAGGATACGGCCTTACCAGGGTCTCATGGCCGGCGCGGACCACCGAAAAACGCTCCCGGTCTATCTTGCTTTCTATCTCGCGGTCTATGGAATCAATGAAGTTGTCGCAGTGATACCGTATATGGAAGCCCAAAAGGTCGTTTGAAAGCAGCCCCTCAAGGATCTCTTTTTTCTGGGGGCATATCCTGAAAGTCTCGTAATTCGGCCAGGGTATATGCCAGAAGTGGGCCACGATCAGCTGGTTGGGCGCCATTTCCTTTAAATACGCCGGCAGGAGACAGAGGTGATAATCCTGTATCCAGATGAACGCTTTTTTATCGCCCACCTCTTCAATAACCGCCCTGGCGAATTTTTTATTTACCTCCACGTACGTTTTCCAGTCCTGCGTCCTGAACGTGGGCCTCTGGAACGCCATGTGGCATAACGGCCATAATGCTTCGTTGGAGTAGCCGTAATAATAACCGTTCTCTTCTTCCTTGGTGAGCCAGACCCTTTTTAAGGTATAGGCGGGGTCCTGCGGAGGGACCTTTATCTTGCCATGGCTGTCGCTGACTTTGCGGTCCGCATCGCCGCTGCCATAGGCGACCCAGGTGCCGTGACAGGCCTGCATCACCGGGTCTAAGGCGGTGATCACGCCTCCCGCGCCCCGCTGGCAGATGACCTGGCCCTTCTTGAACACGTGGACATACGGCTCCCTGTTAGAGACGACGATAAACAGATAATCGCCCATTTTGTCCTGGATCAACTTTTGCAGGTCTTGCTTAGTCCACATACGGATTCCTTTATTGTTATGCCGCTTTTTCCTGTTCGTAATTGATCGCCCGTATCGGATACGGTATATTGATGCCTTCTTTCGCGTAGCGCTCGTGCAGGCGCTTGACGAATTCGTGCTTGATGAGGTACTGGTCCACGAATTCTTTCGCCCTAAGGATGACCGTGAAATTGACGCTGAAGTCGGCGAAGGTGTGGTAGCGGATGAAGGGATCGAATTCTGCCACGCCTCCCTGCACCTCTTTCATCACCTGCTTTGCCACGTCGCAGGTCACTTTTTCCACTTTTTTAAGGTCGCTGTTATAATGCACTCCGATATCCACCAGCACGGCCATTTCCTTGTCAGGCAGATAATAATTGGTGACGATGGCCTTGGTCAGCTTTTCATTGGGCACCAGCACGACGTTATTGGGCAGCATGCGGATCTTGGTAGTGCGCCAGTTGATGTCGGTGACATAGCCTTCTTCGCCGGTGTCCAGTTTCACGTAATCGCCGATCCTGATCTGCCTGGCGATGGTAATGTGAAAGCCGGAGAAGAGGTTCGAAAGGGTGTCCTGCAGCGCCAGGGCGACCGCAAGCCCCCCCACGCCAAGCGTTGCCAGGATGGGCGTAATGGATATCCCTAAGCTGTTCAGGATGATAAGGATGCCTATCGAGAAGACGATGATGCGGCTTATGTTCTGGGTAAGGGAGGTGACCGGCAGCGCAGACTCAACCCTGGAGGAATACACTTTTATCAACCTGCTGGAAATGTTGGCCAGGACCAGCGTGATGGAGAAAACGCCCAGCACCAGCAAAAGCTTGTTGGCGATCGCGACAACGTTCTGGGGCAGCTTCGAGGATTCCAGCGCGAAATAGATGCCGAGTATCACGAACCAGATCACGAACGGGCTTTTTATCGCCTCAAGGATGATATCATCGACCTGGCCTTTCGTATGTTCCGCCCATTTGGCGACCCGGGTAAAGATAACCTTGCGTAAGATAAGACCGGCTATCAGGGTAGCGATAAAAATACCCGAGGGTATCATGTACTCAAGCAACAGCTCGACCGGGATAGACAGGTTACGAAACATACGTGCTCCTCTGATTATAAATTACAAGATTAACAAATATTATACGATTTTATCAGCAATACGTACATAGGCTTATCACTCTTTTTTCTGACTTTTTTCTACTTTGGGAAGCCACCCAGTTCTTCAGGATGATGTTTAACCACCTTGCCTTCGACCATATATACGACGTCTTCGGCGATATTGGTGGTATGGTCGCAGATACGCTCCAGGTGGCGGGAGATCAAAAGCAGCTGGACCGCCCGGTCCGCGGACTTAGGGTCCTTTGCCATGTAGTCGTTGATCAGTTCGTCCTGCACCAGGTTACGCAGCTTGTCCGCTTCGGAATCCGAAAGCACCACTTTCTTGGCGAGCTCCACGTCGCGGTTTACGAAGGCGTCAATGGAATCGCGCACCATGTTCTGGGCAACGACCGATAATTTAGGTATGTCAATCAGGGGCTTTAAGAGCGGCTTATCCACCAGCTCAAGCACCCTCTGGGAGATATCCACGGCGAGGTCGGCGATACGCTCAAGCTCGGAGTTTATCTTCATGCCGGTGGTGATGAAACGCAAGTCCTTTGCCATGGGCTGGTAGCGGGCGATGAGGTCAATGCACTTTTCGTCTATTTGAAGCTCCAACTCGTCTATCTTATCGTCCGTGTTGATCACTTCAAGGGCGCTTGCTCTGTCGCGCTCTTTCAGAGACTCGACCGATTTAAAGATCGCCTCCTGCGCCATCACCGCCATCCGCAAAATATCCTTATGCAGCTCCTTCAACTCTTCGTCTAAATGCCTCTCCATTCGACCACCTCACATTTTTATTTAGGGAGACTCCGGCGAGTGCGTTGAAATTTTCGCAGCGAAGCGGAGGAAATTTCAATGCGGCTTACGAGCCGGAGCGACCCCCTTATTGAGCACCTACTGTTTTTATCTAGCGAAATTTTACCCATACCTCCCCGTAATATACTCTTCCGTGCGCTTGTCTTTGGGCGTGGTAAAAATATCCTGGGTCTTGCCGAATTCTACCAGCTCGCCCAGCAGCATAAAGCCGGTATCTTCAGAGACGCGCGCCGCCTGCTGCATGTTGTGGGTCACTATTACTATAGTATAGCTTTTCTTGAGCCCGCGCATCAATTCTTCTATTTGAGCGGTTGCCTGGGGGTCGAGCGCCGAGCAGGGCTCATCCATCAGCACTATCTCCGGCTGCACCGCGATGGTCCTTGCGATGCACAGCCTCTGCTTCTGCTCAAGCGACAGCGAGAGCGCGTTCTTGTGCAGCCTGTCCTTCAGGTCGTCCCACAAAAGCACCGATTCAAGGCTCCTGCGCACGATATCGTCGAAATCGCCCTTCCTGGCGAGGTGGTGCACCCGCAAGCCGAAAATAATGTTATCGTACACGGAAAGCGGAAAAGGGTTGGGCCTCTGGAACACCATGCCCACCTTCTTGCGTAAATACACTAATTTATCGAAAGTCCCCCCGAAAATAGACTCATTGTCCACCAGGACCTCTCCCTCCACGCGCACCCCTTCTATGAGGTCGTTCATGCGGTTAAAGACCCTTAAGAGCGTTGACTTCCCGCAGCCGGAAGGGCCGATGATCGCGGTGATCCTGCGCTCTTCGATGCCGGCGGTCACGCCTTTTAAGGCCTGAAAATCAGAATACCAGAGGTTAAGGTTCCTGGTTATTATCTGCGCCATAGGTATCAGCCGAATTTCCCGAGTATGTAATCTTCCGTGCGCTTATCGGCGGGGGCGGTAAATATCTTCTCGGTCTTGTCTATTTCGATGAGCTCCCCCATCAAAAAGAAGGCGGTCCTGCCGCTTACGCGCGCGGCCTGCTTGGTGTTATTGGTGACCAGGACCAGCGTGTGTTTCTCCTTAAGCTTCAACATCGACTCTTCCACTTTCGCGGTTGAGATCGGGTCAAGGCCGGAGCATGGTTCGTCGAAGAGGATGACTTCCGGCTTTACCGCGAGCGTGCGGGAAATACAGAGGCGCTGCTGCTGGCCGCCGGAGAGCTTCATCGCGCTTTCGGTGAGCCTGTCTTTTACCTCTTCCCAGAGAAACGACGCTTTCAGCGACTCTTCCACGAGGCCGTCCAGGACGCGTTTTGACCTGATATTGTGCATGCGCGGGCCGTAGGCGACATTGTCATATATCGACAGGGGCAATACCTGGGGCAGCGCGAAGATCATGCCCACCCTTTTCCTTAAGATCTCCTGCTTTATGGAGCGGATATTCCTGCCGCCCAACAGGACCGTGCCCGCGGCCCTGAACCCGGCTTCCAGGTCGTTGAGCCTGTTAAGTTCCCTCAGGAAAGAAGTCTTGCCGCTGTTGGCGGGGCCGATGATCCCCAGGATCTCGTTTTCGGCAATTTCAATGCTGACCTCTTTGACGGAATGTATCCTGCCGAACCAGATATTCAGGTTGATCGCTTTTATCTTGGCGGCTCCTACCATTTCTTCCTCTTCCTGAATTTGGCGCGTATGACCACGGCGACGATATTCATGCTGAAGACTATCCCGACCAGGACCAGCGCGGTGCCGTAACGCGTTTCCTGGGAAATATTGGGTATCTGCGTGGAAATGATATACAAATGGTACGGCAGCGCCATTGCCTGGTCGAACACCGAATGAGGCAGGTTAGGCAAATAGAACGCCGCCACGGTAAACAGGATAGGCGCGGTCTCCCCCGCGGCCCTGGCGAGGCTTAAGATCGCGCCGGTAAGGATGCCGGGGATGGCGAACGGCAGTACCGCGTACCTGATAGTCTGCCAGCGGCTCGCCCCCAGAGAAAGGCTCACTTCCCTGAACGAATACGGCACGCTTGCCAGCGCTTCGGTGGAAGCGGTAATGATCACGGGAAGGTTCATGATGGCCAGCGTCAGCGCGCCCGAAAGGATGGAAACGCCGAACTTCAAAAACGTCACGAAGAGCGCCAGGCCGAAGAGGCCGTAGACCACGGAGGAAACGCCCGCCAGGTTGACGATCGCCAGGCGGATAAGGCGCGTGAGAGAGTTTTCCCTGGCGTATTCATTAAGGTATATGGCCGCGCACAGCCCTACGGGCAGGGAAAACAAGATCGAGAGCGAAACCAGATACACGGTCCCCATGATCGCGGGATAAATCCCGCCCGCCCGCATGCCGTTAGAAGGCATGGCGCTCAAGAACTGCCAGTTGATCGCGCGCCAGCCGTTCTTGACCACGACGAACAGCACGAACAACACCGGCAGCACGATGATCACGGTGCAGAAAAACAGCGCCCCGAAGGCGATACGTTCTTTAGTCGTGGTCTTCATTATTTCCTGTTCCTGTGCAGAAACATATCGGCGGTAATATTGATGATGAAGCTTATCGCAAACAGCACCATGCCTATGGCGAATAAGGAATAATAATGCAGGCTCCCGTGCACGGTCTCCCCCATCTCCGCGGCGATGGTCGCGGTGAGGGTGCGCACCGGCTGAAGGAAGGTATGCGGTATGACGGCGGCGTTGCCGGTGATCATCATCACCGCCATGGTCTCCCCTATTACCCTGCCTATCCCCAGCATCGAGGCGGCGATGATGCCGGGGAGCGCCGCGAATATGACGACGCGGTACATCGCCTGCCAGCGCGTCGCCCCCAGGGCGAGCGCGCCTTCCTTATACGACTTCGGCACCGCGTTGATGGCGTCCTCGGAGATGCTGATGATGGTAGGCATTGCCATGAGGCCGAGCATGATGGAGCCGGTAAGCGCGGTCAGCCCGGTGGGAAGGCCGAATATCTTTTTCACCCAGGGCACCAGCGTCACCATGCCGATAAAACCCAGCACTACCGAGGGGATCGCGGCGAGCATTTCAATGCCTGCCTTTAACACGTCCTTGATCTTATGGGGCGCGACTTCGGAAATGTAGAACGCGGCGGCAATGCTTAAAGGCACGGAGAACGCGACCGCCCCCGCGGTAACGAAAAGCGAACCCAATATCAGGGGCAATATGCCGAATCTCGGCGGGTCGGAAATGGGGTACCAGAACCTCCCTCCCAAGAAACTGCCCAGCCCTATTTCTTTAAAAAAAGAAAAACCTTCCTTAAGCAGGAAGCCGAATATGAGGACCACGAACACGATGGAGGCGATCCCGCTCAGGAAAATGAACTTTTCTATGGCAAACTCTTTTACGCTGCGCAGGCTCATTATTTTACCGGAACAAAATCGATCTTCTTGACAATCTCCTGGCCCTCGGGCGACAACACGAAATCGATGAATTCCTTTATCACGCCTCCGGGCTCGCAATTGGTATATAACAGCAGCGGCCGCGAGACAGGATAGGAGCCGTTCTTGACGTTCTCTATGGTCGGGTTTACATACGCGGAGTCTTTATCTTTGGCGACGGCAATGGCTTTCTGGCCGGGGCTGACGTATCCCATGCCGTAGTAGCCTATGGCATTGGGGTTCTGGGAAACTTCATCGGCGATCGCCTGGCTTGAAGGCATAAGCAGCGCCGAAGGAGAAAATTCCTCGCTGCCTTTTTCATTGCCCTTGCGCAGGACGTGCTCCTTGAAATAGACGTGCGTGCCGGAGTTGACTTCACGCGAGAGGATCACGATAGGGATACTTTTGCCGCCGACGTCCTTCCAGTTGGTGAACCTGCCGGTGAAAATATCGGCCAGCTGGTCCACGGTAAGCTGCGAAACGGGATTGGCCGGATTGACCACGACAGCCAGGCCGTCCAGCGCCACGATGAACTCCTTGGGTTCTATCTTGTTCTCCTGGGCCCGCTGGATCTCCTTGTCTTTCATGGTCCTTGAGCATTCCGCGATGTCCGCGGTGCCGGAGATGAGCGCGGCTATTCCGGTGCCCGAACCGCCGCCGGTGACCGCGACGTTGACGCCGGGGTTCTTCTTATTGAAGGCCTCGGCCCAGGCCTGGCCAAGGTTGACCATGGTATCGGAACCTTTTATCTGGATGCTTTTATTTTCCTGGCCCGCGAACGCAAGCTGCGCGCACAACAACGCCCCTATAATTCCCATCGCTCTTGTGAACATCTCTCCTCCTCGTTTTAATGAATAATTATCCCACATTGTACCAAATAATGGGGGCTCGCGCAACAGCATTCCTTGAGGCTTAAGAATGAAAAAAAACGGTCAGAACTTCTTTTTGAACTTCAACAATACATTGTCGGACGGCCTCTGCGGGGGCCCGGACTGGCCGGAAGCTGCCTGCGGCAATAATTCTTTTTCAGCCTCCACCGAAAGGTTGCCGGTTATTGCCTTGTTGACGCCGACCCCTTTCTGCTGCCGGTCAAAGGTAAACGAGATGTCCGTCAGGCCAAGGCGTTTGGCGAGGGAGTTGCCTGAAGCGGGGAACAAGAAATACCCTATGAAATCTCTGGCTACGTCCGGAGACAACTGCCCGCTTCCCAGGGCCGCCTGGGTGGCTTTCCAGCTTTTATTGGTCAAGAGCATCACTGCCAGCCGCTCCCGGGGCAGGGGCGGGTCTGACGCAAGTATCAACTCGGGCTTATCGAGCGTCCCTTTCACGGCGATATTAATTTTGACGGATTCCACGGCCGAAACTCCCCGCAGATCAAGTTCGGGCTTAGAAGGGTCCCCGGAAAACGATACCTTGCTGTTACTAAGGGCGATCACCGCGGTTCTCGGCCCCGAGACCGTACCGCTGTCGGTTGAGACCGTCCCGAAAACTTTGGGGCTTGCACCCAAGCCTTCCAGGCGTATATCGAAGAAGATAAGGCTGTCAGCCAATGTAAATCCGCCGCGAAGAAACCTCTCGACCCGGCATTTGCCGCTTACCTGCGGCTTCGATAACGCGCCCTTCACATAGATATCGATGCCGCTTATCGCGCCCGAGAGCTGTTTTAAACCGGCGTTTCCGGGGACAAAGCCGCTTAGCTGTTCCAGGCGCAGGCCGTTTGAGAAAATATTGGCGTCCAGCGCGTTGTTCTGGAGCCGGCCGCGAAAGAGTATCAATTCTGAATCCGGCAGTTGAAGGCGGCCGTTATCTATCCTGGCCATACGCCCGGCAGGCTCAAACGACGCGATATGCACTTTTAAAGACTGGACTTTAAGGACGCTGCCGGCGGGCAGGCCGGAAAGACCGTGAAATTCAAGGTCGCTTAAAACCAGTGTCCGCGCGAAGCTGCCTTCGCTTTTACCTATAGTAAATGTTTGCGCGGGAAGGTATTTGGCAAGGGCCTTTTTCACGAGGAACGCGGAGCCCCGCGGAGTATAGAACACATAGGCGGCTGCGCAGGCAACGGACAAGAGAAGTACCGCCGGGATAAGGATGAAGACAGCCCTTTTTTTCATCGTACATAGATTATAACACGTATTACAGCGAGAGCAAATGGCCGTTTTCCTTAAGCCACCTGCCGCACTCCCTGTATCCGGGAAAGAGCTGCGCTACCTTGCCCCAGAAGCGGCGGGAATGGCTCCTCACGGCAAGGTGCGCGACCTCGTGTGCCACCACGTAATCGATCACCTCTATCGGCGCCATTACCAGCCGCCAGCTGAAATTAAGGCCGTCGTTGCTGCTGCAGGAGCCCCACCTGCGGCGGGCATTGGTAATATTGACGCGGCTGTACGAAAGGCCGCTTGCTTTGCCGTAGAAGCTCGCGCGTTCAGGGACTATTTCCCCGGCGCGTTCGGCGTACCAGCGGATGAATTCTTCCCGCGCTTTGGACGCGCGGGCGGAATTCAGCAGAAACGCGCCATCAAGGGTGAGGGAAGCCGGATGTCCGGGCGCGATACGCAACCGGTAGTTGACTCCCAGATACAAAAACTCTTCTTCGTTGACGAATTGTTTGGAAGGCACGACGCGGGCCCGTTGCTGGGCGAGTTTCTTATGGATCCAGGAACGCCTTTTCTCCAGGAGCCCAAGGATATAACGCTCGCTCGCGCGAAAAGGCGCCCTGATGACCAGTGTTGCGTCGCGGGTTATTTCGAGGCTGATGGTCCTTCGCTTTGACCTGATGATCCTGGCGGCTTCGATATCCATGACCATATCTTAATACAAAAGCGGATTTTACGCAAAGGGTCTTTCGGAGGGAAAAAGAATTAAGGCGGGCCGCCTTCCGGGGGGAAAGCGCGAGCCCGCCTTAACGTTTTACGCAGCTGGAGTAAGCCTCTTTCGGGGGCTTCCTTCATTTAACTCGCCAAAAGCACTGCGTAAATTCAATACGCCGATGGTCCTGAGGATCTCCTGCGTGGCGCGGTCGTCCATGACGTTGACCTCCACGGGGTCATCCCTGCCGACCTTCCTGATAACGATCTCATACCTGTCTTCATTTACATGGTGTACCATTTTATCCTGCCTCCTTATGACAGAATATAGCACAGGCAACGTTAAGGGATGATTAATTTAGAATTAATTTTATTAATCTAAAGGGGAAGGGTAACGGTGAAGGTAGCGCCTTTATGGGGCTGGCTTTTGACGGAGATATTGCCGCGGTGTATCCTGGCTATGGACTGGGCGATGCTTAAGCCCAGACCGCTGCCGTCTTCGCCGGGCGAGCTGCTCCTGTCCGCGCGGAAGAAGCGGTCGAATATCTTATCCTGGTCCTGCGGCCTGATGCCGGGGCCGGTATCCGCGACCGCGACTTTGAGCTTGCGCGATTCCTCCTGCACTTTAACGATGATGCTGCCGCCTGAGGGGGTGAATTTGACGGCGTTATGCAGGAGATTAAAGAACAGCCTCCGTACATGCGAGGCGTCCGCTGAAATGCGCAGCGGCTTATCGAGGCTGACGAGCTCCATGGAAATGTTTTTCTGCGACGCCATTTTCCCGGCCTGTTGAAAGACCTCCCGCATAAACGCGGAGAAATCGAACGTTTCGAAATGGAACGCCTGCGGCTGGTATTCAAGCCTGCTCAAGAGCAGGAGGTCCTCGACTATCTTGAGCATGCCGTCGGTCTCCTCCATATTCACCTTGAGCGCCCGCTGGTACTCGGCGCTGTCGCGCTCCTGCATCAGCGTGACCTCGGACTCTCCCCTGATGACGGTAAGGGGCGTGCGCAGCTCATGGGCGACGTTGGAGCTGAATTCCGCGATATAGCGGAACGATTTATCCAACCGCGAGATCATCTCGTTAAAGGCATCCACCAGGTATTTCAACTCTTCATCGACATGGGAAGCCTTGACCCTGACGCTTAAGTCCTTATGGGTGATATTGCCGGCGGCCTCGGCCACTTCCATCACCGGCTTCAGGATCCGGTTGGTGATCACGCCCCCCAGGAAGCTGGCGATAAGCAGGATAAAGGGTATGGCGAGCGAAGCGAATATCAGCCTTCCGGAAAGGATGGTAAACACTGGCTTGCGGGAAGCGCCAACCTGGATCAAATACATCCTTTTGTTCTTGAAATAAAAGGGGATGTTGACCATGCGCAGACGGTGCGCGCCAAGATCGACGTTCTTATAGGAAAGGGCTTTTTTCGGGAGCAGGGAAACGTCTTTCAGGAAATGCGTTAGCAGCGCGGGGTCCATATTGTGGGAATTCACGATGGCCTGGCCGCGGCTGATGCTGGCAAGGTCGATATAGGCGTTCTTCAGGTCGAGCTTTTCGCGCTTGGCGAGCCAGGCCCGCTCAAGCTCCACTACCTTCTCCTGGGCAGGGTGCTCGCCCTCCTGCCTGATCACCCGGTTAATGGCGAACTCGAAGGCCCGCTGGTTATAGCCGAGGGAATCCAGGTAAGAATTGACGGCGTTGCTGACCTCCTGCGCCTTGACCATGAGGTTATTGTCGAACTCGCGGTAAAGCGCGTAATTGAGGTTATAATACAGCACCGCGGTATAGAGCACCAGGATCATCCCGAGGATCGCGGTATAAAATACGGTGATCTTAAAACGAATGGAATTGAATCTCATGGCTATCCTTTAAGCACGTAGCCGCTGCCCCGGACCGAACGGATGAGCGGTTTTTTTGAACCCTTGTCTATTTTATTGCGCAGGTTGAACATGTGCACGTCTATCACATTAGTAAAGGAATCGAAATTCTCATGCCAGACATGCTCGGAGATCATGGTGCGGGTGATGACCTCTCCCTGATGAAGCATTATATACTCAAGCAGGGCGTATTCCTTGCTGGTGAGCTCGATCTCTTTGCCGGCGCGGCTGACGCGGTGGGTGAGCTGGTTCAGCTGGAGGTCGCCGGCGGCGAGGACAGAGCCTTTATCGCGGGCGGGCCTGCGAAGCAGCGCCTGGACCCTGGCAAGCAGCTCCTTGAAGGCGAAAGGCTTTGCCAGGTAATCGTCCGCGCCGAAATTAAGCCCCCTTACCTTATCTTCAGTCGTATCCTTGGCGGAAAGCATGAGAATGGGCAGGCGGCTCTCTTTGCCGCGCAATTCCCTGCAGACGGAGATCCCGTCTTTCTTGGGAAGCATGATGTCGAGGATAAGCAAGTCGTAGTCGTTGACCTCGGCCATGTAGAGGCCTTTTTCCCCGTCACTTGCCACGTCTACCGAGTAATGGGACTCTTTAAGGCCCCGCGCGATAAACGAAGCTATCCTTTCTTCATCTTCAACCAGTAAAATACGCATTTTTTCCAATTCGCCTTAAGAAAGATTCCGGGAGATAAAAGTTTGCCGCGGTTACGAACGAAGCGTTGTACTGCGTGGTTAGATACGCGTATCTGTATTATACCACAATTACAAAACGGGGATAGGATTATTTTCCGGGACGCAGGCGGATGTCATCGATGAGGGCGTCTTCGGCATCGCAGGCAGGCGAAGAAGACGGGCCAAGGCGCACGCTGCCGGCGCCGTGGTTCTCGAACCTGATAAGCACGGCCTGGCCTTTGTACTTCGAAAGGTCGGCGGTTTCGGCGCTCCACTCACCGCTGTAGAGTTTCTCGTACACGGTCTCCGGAGCTGACGCGCCCTTCACGATCACTTTTAGCAGGCCGTCACTCCAGGCCTTATCCTGTTCGCTATATTGCGCGCTGTGGCGAAAGAATTGCAGGCTGATAGCGCCCCAATCGGGAAGCTTCACTTTTTTCTCTATCCAGCCGTATTTGTCCCCTGCCCAGTTACAGCCGGGTATGGAGACCACGCCCTGCCTGCCGTAACGTTCCTTTTGCCAGTCAGCTTCGGAATCCCAGTTCGCCGAGCCAGCGGCAACCCAGCCGTCAAGGCCGGTATCGAACGCCCATTCGGCAGCGGTGTCAGCGGTCTCTTTTGCCGCATCCCGGGCGACAGCCTTGAATCGCTGATTCTCCCTGGGTAAGGCCTCCAGCGCATCAGGCGACTTAATGGTTAACGCGAAGATATCGGAATAGGGACGGTCGCTTAACCAGCTGTCGGTAATCAGAATATCTTTGAGCGGCTGCGCAGGCCTGGGGTTGGCGAATTTTATATGGAAGATGGCGCAGTCTTTACGCACGGGGTTACTGCCGATGGACTTGATCAATGCCCCGTCCTTCGACCATTCTCCCGGCGGCAGGTGGAACCAGTCCCAGAAGACCGGCACGGAAAGAGGCGCATAGGCGCCGTCCTGAAAGGAAAAGATGACAGTGACGACCGAGTAAAAATAGTTGTCCCCGTACAAGCGCAGGTACTTATCATGCTCGTAACTATTGCCGAAATTCCCCCCCGCGAGCAAATGCAGCTCATCTACCTTTACGCCTTGAGGTATGGGCAGGGAAAACATCTTATTGCCTTCGAGGTCAAGCCTTCCGTAATCCTGCCAGGCGCCAGTTCCCCTTACCAGGAAATCTATTCCGTCGCGCGAGAGATATTTATCGGTAAACTTATTCGTTCCCGCGCCGGCAGCGCTGAAATTGTCCCTTGTGGTTTTCGTCAAATAATAGAATTCGCCCTGTTTTTCCCAGCGCGGGGCGGCCCATAAAGCCGGAGCGAAGAATAAGACGGCCAAGACCGCGCATAGTAACGGTTTCATTCCAACACCCCGGTTTTGCAGACCTGCGCGAATTTGCGGGCGCTGCCCCTGACGGAGCGCGCATAGGTCTTGTAATCCACATCCACCAGCCCGAACCTGGGGCCAAAGCCCTTGTCCCACTCAAAGTTATCGATGAGCGACCAGTAGAGATAGCCCCTGACATCAACGCCGCCTTCAATGGCGCGCTGAATTTCCCTTAAATGGCTGTAAATATATTGCCAGCGCTGATCGTCATCCTGCGTGCAGATGCCGTTCTCGGTAATGATCACGGGAAGGTTATATTGCTTAAGCCCCAGCAGTATTGCCGATAGCCCTTTCGGGTAAATATCCCATCCCAGGGAATTCTTCTTCACCGGAAGATGGTTATCCCGGCAGACATCAGCCGCCAAATGGACGGGCCACCAGCTTCTTGTGTCCACCAGCTGGCGCGAGTAATAATTGACGCCGATGAAATCCATTGCTTTATGGCGCGCGAAACAGTCAAGAAGGCCGAGATTGAACCACTTGTGGCGAAGGCGAGCGGCAACGCGGTCCCTTAGGTCCTGCGAGCAGGGAACGAATGCCTGCGTGTATTGGGAAAAGCCCACAAAAGGCTTTTGCAGCTTGAGCCTCGCGTAAATCTGATGTATGAGGCGGTACGCTTTAACGTGAGCCGCGGCAAGATTGCCCTGGACTGCCCTTGCCCTTAAGAACGATTTTGCCTGCGGAGGCCAGGCGCCGAAAAGATACGCGTGGGATACGTATATCGTGGGCTCGTTTATGGTGATCCAGTAGCGGACATGCTCTGCCAGGCCGCGCACCAGGAAATCGCAATAGCGCAGGAAATACTTAACGGACTGCCCGCGCTCCCACCCTCCCTGCCGGGCGAGCCAGGCAGGATTGGTAAAATGATGCAGGGTAACGACGGGTTCGATATCGCGCGCCTTAAGCGCGAGGATGACGTTTATATAATGCGTGAGCTCTTCCTGCGAGAAACGCCCTTCCTGCGGCTCGATGCGCCCCCACTCTATGGAGAGGCGGTGGGTATTATGTTCGAGGCTTTTTGCCAGGTCAAAATCCTGTTCGTATAATTGGTAGTGGCGGCAGGCAGAGCCGGACTGCTCTTTGCCCGCGGCCTTCTCCCACTGCCACCAGTCGCTGTGGATGTTATCGCCCTCAACCTGGTAGGCGGACGTGGCTGAGCCCCAAAGGAAACTACTCGGGAATATGCGCATAACCAGATTATATCATTATCCCGGCCTGACCGCAATCCTTGACTTAGCGGTAAATACAGTGTAGAGTACCCATATGCATTCGCTGCCGAAACTGATAAAAAAGACATACCACATGGCGCACCCGCACGACCGCAAGGTGGTCATCGGCAATGCCGCCTCCCTGGCGTCGCTGCAGGCGGTGACGTATTTGCTGCCGATCGTCATCGTACCCTACCTGTTCAGGGTCATCGGCGCGGAAAAATTCGGGCTGATCGCGTTCGCGCAGGCGTTCGTGCAGTACTTCATGATCGTGACCGATTACGGCTTCAGCATCACCGCCACCAAAGAGATCTCGCTGTGCCAGGACGAGCACCATAAGGTCGCCCAGGCGTTCTCCTCGGTGATGACGGTGAAACTCGCCCTCGCCGCGTTGAGCTTTGCGATATTGTGCCTGATCGTGTTTTTCATCCCCAAGTTCAGGCATGACTGGCTGGTCTATTTCTTAAGCTTCGGCTCGGTGATAGGCAATACGCTCTTTCCCGTCTGGTTTTTCCAGGGCACGGAGAAAATGAAGTACATTACGGGCTTGAACATCCTGGGCGGGGCGGTCTTCGCGGCGTGTATTTTTTACTTCGTACGGCAGCCCGGGGATTACCTGATGGTGCCATCGATAAACTCCGCGGTGTTCATCGTTACCGGGGTCCTCGCGCAATATATCGTATTCAGGAGGTTCCGCATCGCGTTCAAGTTCCAGGGCTACAAAAGCCTGCGCCAGCAGTTAAAGGCCGGCTGGGACATCTTTATTTCGATCGCGGCGATAAACGCCTATACCACCACCCGCATATTCACCATGGGGCTGCTTACCAATAACACCATCACGGGATTTTATTCCATGGCGGAAAAGATAGCCAATGCCTGCCAGACGTTCCCCCTGACTTCTTTTTCGCAGGCGGTCTTCCCGCGCTTAAGCCAGATCTTCCACAAAAATAAGGCCACCGCCGTACGGATGATGCAGCGCATCCAGCAGATCGTGGTCAGCATTTCGCTGATCGCGCTGCCCGTTATATTTATCTTCTCGCATTCGGTGGTAAAGGTTATCTGCGGCAGGGATTATCCCGAGGCGGCGCTGACCTTGAGGCTTTTGCTGATCGCGGTTTTTTTCGTGCACGCCAACGCGTTCCGGGTGCAGTTTTTGCTTGTCTGCGGCAAGACGCATATCTATTCCAGGATACACGTGGTCGCGGCAATAGTGGGGATGCCCCTGATATTCCTTTTGATCCAGTCCTTTTCCTACCTCGGCGCGGCGATCGCCACGATCATCATCGAGGCGTCGATATTCACCATCACCTATTTTACGGTAAGAAGGCTTACGTTCGATTAAAAATGGGGTCTGACCCCATTTTGAGCAACGCGCAGAGAGCGTAGAAAACCGCGGCTACAAGGACGATGGTGGCGCCGGAGGCGGTGCCCCAGTAATACGACAGGATCAGCCCGGCAATGCCTGAAGCTACGCTGATAAGCACTGCCCAGGCGGTGTAAGAAGACATATTTCGGGCTATGTTGCGGCTTGCGGCCGCAGGCAACACCAAGAGCGAATTGATGATCAGCACTCCTATCAGGCGTATAGAGACCATCACCACTATAGCAAGCAGCACCGTGAAACTCGTTTCAATGAGTAAGGTCTTGACCCTGCGGCTGCGCGCAAGCGAGGAGTTGACGCTGGAGAGTATCACGGCGTTGGCGGCCGCATACCAGTAGGCAAGCACCGCCAGCGCGATCACGCAAAACCAGGCGATCTGGCCTGGGGTGACCGCGAGTATATCGCCGATAAGATAGGTCGTATATTTTACGAAGCCCCCCTGCCTGCTCAAGATAACGATACCTAACGCAACGATGAACGCGAAGAGCACTCCCAGGACCGTATCCATGGAGGCTTTAGTGGCATTCTTTAACAAATTTATGGAAACGCCTATCACCACCGCGAGCATGATCATGGGCAGCGTCGGGTCGCGAAAACCCAGGAGCACGCCTATGGCGATGCCGGAGAGGGCAGAATGGCCAAGCACGTCGGTAAAGAAAACCATGCGGTTGCTGACCACCACGGTCCCCAGGATGGCAAAGAGCGGCGTGACCAACAACACGGCCAGGAGCGCGTTCTTCATGAACGCGTAATGCGTCCAGCTAAAAGGCAACAAGTCCACTAACTTATACCACGCTCCCATCACATCCATTACCCCTGCTCCTTTACATTACTTGGGACAGCCGGCACGCTCCAGAGGCTCGCGCCGAACGCCTTGACCAGTTTTTCATTAGAAAGCACTGTTTCGGGGTCCCCTTCCGCGATGACCGAACGGTTCAGCAGAATGATACGGTCTACGTAAGAAGAGATGCCCGTCAGATCGTGGGTGACCATGATCACCGTGATATCGTGCGTTTTTTTCAGGCCGCGTACCAGCCGGTACAGAAGCGCCAGCCCCGCGAGATCCACGCCGCTTCCGGCTTCATCAAGCAGCAATATGTCCGGCTTGGGGGTCATGGCAATAGCAAGCAGCACGCGCTGCAATTCCCCTCCGGAAAGTTCCCCGATCTTTTTGTCCATCAAGCTTTCAGCTGAAAACAGCGATAAGGCGCTTTTTACCTTTTCGCGCAGAGATTGAGCCACCCCCAGCCAGACAGGATGGCGGCTTATCGCCGAGGCGACAAGGTCTGCCACGCTGACAGGAGAGCTTAAGTCCAATTGCAGTTTTTGCGGCACGTACCCAATCTTGGGCTTGCTGGATTTTTGCCCGCCGATACGGATAGAGATCGTGCCCTGGTAAGGGAGCTCACCGAGTATGGTGCGTAGCAGCGTGGTCTTGCCGGCGCCGTTGGGGCCGACGAGCGCGATCACCTCTCCGCAGTTGACATGGATGCTGACGTCCTTGAGTACGCTGTGCTCGCCGAGCTTAACGGTAAGATTCTCTATCCTCGTGCAGCAATGTTCGCAGGTATTGGCCAAAATAACGCTCCTTCTTGATTATCGCGCCAGGGCTTCTTTTAAGACGCGTAAGTTATTCTCCATTATATGGATATAGGCGTCGTAGTCGTCGGGGCCGGTAACCGCGGGGTCAAGCACGTATACCCCGGCGCCCGTTTCATCGGCGATGACCCGCGCCGCCGAAGCGGGATACTGCGGCTCGGTAAATAACGCGGAAATATTTGACTTCCTGATAAGCTTTATGGTGTCCGCGAGCTCTTTGGCGTTTGGCTGGCTTCCCGGCTCCCGCTCCACCACCGCGGCGATCAGGAGGCCGAACTCCTCCGCGAAATAGGGGAATGCTTCGTGGAACGTAATGATCTCCCTGCCTTTGTAGGCGGCGAGCTCGGCGTGCATCGTATCGCGCAGAACTTGCAGTTTCGCGACATAGGCGGAAACGTTCTTTTGATACAATTCCTTATGCGCGGGGTCGAATTTTTCAAGCGCCATGCCGAGGTTGCGGACCTCGATGATCGCGTTGGATACGCTTACCCAGACATGGGGGTTATCCCCGGTATCGCCCTCTCCTTTGACCAAGGGTATGCCTTCGGACAGCCGCACGACCACCAGGCGCGGGTACTGAGCTATGACCTTATCCAGGAACGATTCCATGCCGGCGCCGTTGGCCACGAACACCCGGGCATCGGCGAGCTTTTTCATGTCTTCGGTGGTGAGCGTGTAATCGTGCAAACACCCGGTAAAAGGCGGAGTGAGGTTGCGGACCGTAACCCCGGGCACGTCCCTGGCAACGTTCTTTGCCATGATATACATGGGGTAGAATGAAGTGACGACCTTCACCTCGGCGCGCGCAAGGCCGCAGCATAAGGAGACGGCAAGAAGAATAGTTGTGATGAATGTTACGCGTTTTATTTGCATACTGATTAATGGGGTCTGACCCCATTATTGCCCCATTAACAGGGGAGGGTGACGGTGAACGTGGCGCCGAAGCCGGGCTTGCTTTCGACGGCCATGGCGCCGTTATGGTTTTTGATAATATTATAAAATAACGCCAAGCCGAGGCCCGTACCTTCCCCGACGTCCTTAGTGGTAAAATAAGGAGTAAATATCTTGGGGAGGTTCTCCTCGGGTATGCCGATACCCGTATCGGAAACCGACATCCCGACCAATTTTTTGCCGGGCTCATGCCACGTTTTAACGGTAATGTCCCCTCCCTCTTTCGATTTCTTTTCGATCGCCCACTTGGCATTGATGATCAGACCGTAGATGACCTGCTGCAGCAACTGGGCGTCCCCACTGACCTGAGGCAGGTCAGGCTGCAGCTGCTCGTGGAACACGATATTGCGCAGTTTCATTTCAGTGGAGATCAAACCAAGCGTTTTAGTGAAGATGTCGTTCAGGGACAGGAGGCTAAGCGAGCCCTTCGACATATGGGTAAAGTCAAGGAGCGACTGGGCTATCTTTTTGCAGCGCAGGGCGGAATTCTCAACTATGTCCAGAAGCTCTTTAAAGTCATCGAGACTAAAGGCCTGTTTTGAGGCGGCCTCAAGCTTGATCAACTGCACGTTATTAAGCACGCCGGTCAAGGGATTATTGAGCTCGTGGGCGACGCCGCTCGCAAGCTGGCCGAGCGCCGACATCTTGTTGCTCTGTATCAGCTGGGCCTGGGTTTTTTTCAGCTCTTCGTAAGCCGCCATCAGCTCTTCCTCGGCTTTTTTGCGCTCGGTAATATCCCTGAAAATACCCATGAGGCACTTTTTGCCGTTCATGACGAAGGGCGTGGCGCTGATATCGGCGTAGAAAACGCTGCCGTCTTTTCTCTTCATCGGCGTATCCTTGGCCAGGACCTGCTCCCTTCTTCGCTGCCTTTCAAATTGCTCTATGACCGCGGGGAGGTCTTGCTCGGGATGAAGGCCATTGACCCCCATCCTCAGCAATTCTTCCTCGCTGTAACCCAGCATGCGGCACATGGTGGCGTTGGCGAGGACAAACTTCCTGGTGGATTCATCGGCAACCAGGATGCCGTCGTTGGCATAATCGAATATCGCCCTGAATCTTTCTTCCGATTCTTTTAAGGCGTCCTGCGTACTCTTACGTTCGGTGATATCCCTGCCGTATAAATTCGCATAGCCCCCCTCGGGCACAGGCTGGACTATAAACGCGAAAATCCTGCCGCCAACATCCTCGTCTTCTTCTTTTGAGGGCTCGCTAAACGCGCCGGTGATTATCCGTTGCCATCGCTCAGGTACGACTCCTTCAAGTTCGGTGTTCCATTTATCCAGTATGTCCAGGCCCGCCCTATTGCTGTATATGACCTTGCCTTCCCTGGTAACGCGCAAGACGGGATTGGGATTCTCTGACGGAAATTTTGCCAGAGCTTTGATCCTTTCCTCGGCCAGCTTGCGCTCGGTGATGTCCTGGTTTACGCCGTAGGTCCTGATGGTCTTTCCGGAACTATCCTTAATGACAAAATAGCGCACCGTAATATACCCAACCTCTCCGTTGGCATAGATAATGCGGTGATCCAACTGGCGGCTAAAATAAGGGTCAGCAGTTTCCATGGCCTGGCGCATTTCCCGGGCAACTATGGACGCATCTTCAGGGTGCACAAAGCGCTTCGCGTATTCGGCGGGGGACATCGTATACCCCCCGACTTTATCGGCGGTGGTGCGGAATATCGCGTAAAAGGCGTCGTTAAAGGTAAATAAGTCGCTCGCGGCGTCGTATTCCCACGGGCCAAGCTGCGCGATCTTAAGAGCGTTAGAAAGCTGGGCATGGCTTTTAAGGGCCTCTTCTTGCGCGTACTTTCGTTCTGAAATGTCCTGAGCGGCGGTGATAAAATATTTCGTCAGGCCGTCCTGCGAAGAAAAAAGGGTGGTCGTGATGCGCACCCAGAAAACCCGGCCGTCCTTACGAATATAGCGCTTCTCCCATGAATCGCTGCTCCTTTCACCGGACACCATCTGACGGACGCGCTCCAGGTCGCCTGGAAGGTCCTGCGGGTACGTCACATCCCGGAAGCTAAGCTTTAACAGCTCGTCGCGGGAATAACCGAGCATATCGCAAAGCTTCTGGTTGACGCGCACCCAGCTGCCGTCGGGCGAAAGGATAGACATGCCGACCGCCGCCTGCTCGAACGTATTGCGGAAAAACTCCTCGCTCGCGCGCAACGCATGCTGCGCCTTCTTCTGGTCGGTGATCACGTCGAAGACCGCCACGAAATGGTCTTTCTTGGGGCTATAGACCGAAACCGCAAACCACATCTTTAGCGCGTGCACGTAGGCCTCGAACTTTTCCGGCTTTCCGGTCCGCGCCACCCTGCCGTAGATCTCCAAGAGCCCCGGATCCGCCTCGCGGATGCCCGGAATGACCTCGGACACTTTCTTACCCACCACGCCTTTAAGCCCGGTCAGGGCCTCAAAGGCCGCGTTGACATCAAGATAAATAAAATCCCGCGGCCGGTCATTCTCAAAAACCATGCGGCAGTACGCCATGCCGTTAAGCATGTTCTCGAACAAGCCGCGGCAGAGCTTTTCGTCGTCACGCAATATTTCTTCAATCGGGAACTTTTTTATTGGATCTTCCATGTGTGAGGCTTCTTAAAACGTTAAACCCTGGCGCATTGCCCGGCCTCAAGGCCTATTGGGCTTCGCGCTTGGAAGCGAGGATGCGGGCGGCGCGCGAAGACCAGAGCTCGATCAACTTCCCGAGCGCTTCCTGGTCTTTTTCTCCGGCGAACGGCTGGTCGTTGTTCTCGACGTCAAAGGCTTGCGTCTGGGTGAGCTTGAGCACCGGCTTATTCGAATCGGCGTCGCGGAACACGCATTCAATGGTGAGGCCTTTGCCTGAAACGGACTGCTCTTTGCGAAGGAGCACATGCGTCAGAGTGCCCACGTCTTCGGTGGCGCGATCGTAAGAGAGCTTGATGTCCAGGATAAGGGCATTTTTCCCTTTTAACTCCTTAGCCCCATCTATCTCCTCTTCCTGCTCCACTACCGGCAGCACGTTTCCAATCTCCGCGGAAAAAGCCTTGCCGAGGTCGAGGGCGATGTTGGACAGGATATCATCGGGAGCGGACCTTTCATAGGTATCGCCGTCGGTATCCGTTATCTTCACCACCATCCCACGCACGTCGATGCCATAGATATAGAGCCCGGCATAGCTTTTGAAGTCCGTAGCGGGAGAAAGCGCCTCTTCAGTGAAGCCTACGCCGGAAAGGCCGTCCTGGGCAAAGGCGAACGCGCATGCAAGGAGAACCAGCGACGACGCGAATATAAGTTTTTTCACAGGTACGTCCCGTTTCAAAAAAGCTTTGGCCATAGGGGCTCCTTTTAATAATAGGAAAATACTCTCTACTTTTGAGAAATAACAAGCATTTCGAAATCTTCCGTAGTCAGCTTATCGTTTCTTGAGTACGCCCCAAGTTTTGCGCCGAAGATATCGATCTTTTTGAACCCAAGCGTCTTCAAAAGCCACGTTATCTCGCTGGGCACGTAATAACGCTCGTTACACTTAAGCTCCCTTTTATTGCCGGAATCGTCCTCAAAAACAACAGTGTTATGATCGCGGAAGGTCATTAGATCAAAGGAGCACTCCTTACACTGGGACTGGCCTTCTTTCCCGGCCGACTTATAGAAGTCACTGACAGAATGAAACAGCGGGAACAATCCGTTTAATGTGGTGAAAATAAGCTTCCCCTGACCGTTCAAAGCCCTGGCCGCGCTATTGAGGATCGCGAATTTCATCTCATCTGTTTCCATAAGAGAAAACCCGCCTTCGCATAGCATAATAGCCAGATCGAATTCACCGTCAAACGGAAGATTGCGGGCATCTTGTGTTTGGAAGTCGATGGTCACCCCTGCCTCTTGCGCCTTTTCCCTTGCTCTTTTGATCTGATTCTCGGAAAGGTCAACGCCGATCACATTATATCCCCTCTTTGTCAGTTCAATCGCATGACGGCCGGTGCCGCAGCCGATATCGACGATCTTAAGGGTTTTATCGCGATGTATCTCTTGCTCGATGAAATCGCATTCCCCGATAGTCCCTTGGACAAAACATTCCTCGTCGTATTTGCGGGAGTAATTCTCAAATAGTGATTCGTACCATTGTTTCATCTTAGATTATGCGTTTCTTTCATAGCATTAATGCCATTTAGTGCTGCTATTTCACCGTTTTGGGCGAAATGCGGACGGTCTTGCCATTCGCCCATACCGCAAGCGGTCGGCCTGTTTTTTTATGCCGCTCAACGACGCCACGCACGGCTTTTTTTAATGCCGCTTCGGCTTTATCCTGCAAAGACATCCTTTTTTTCATTTAGTACCTCGACTTTTCTGAACCAACGCAAATAATTCGCTATTTAACACCTCTTGATGGCCATTTCGTCTTTTCGCGACCAATACAGGCTTTGCTTTCGAATTATCAAAGAGCATCCACGAATCAAATAATGGCTCATATAGGGTTAAAAAATTACGGATACCGCGAGTAAACCGCCTGCGCACATCTTCAGCAGGGACATTGTGTCCGCCTTCTGCAACTCTGTCTTTTATGCGGGCTATTGCCAGTTCAGGGCTGGGAATCCAAAGAAAAAAGAGATGAAGCGCGTAACCTTTCTCTTCCAGCCCGATGAGTAAATTTGCGTATGATTTACCCGATAAAGTTGTCTCGAAAGCAAAATCAACACCGCGCCTGGCATATTCATGGATTTGCTGTAATACAAGCTTGCCGGCTTTAATCGCGGCGGCTCGAGGTTCAAATGGAGCCAATCCTTGCGCTATAAGGTCAGCGTTTACAAAATTAGGGCAATTCACATAATCAGGTAAGAATAACCTAGCGAAAGTGGTCTTGCCTGAGCCGTTCGGCCCTGCAATAATATAAACCGCCTTATTCTTCATTAACACACCCTTTCGCTTTTAGCGGACCCTACTATTGAAACAAGCCTGCTTATAAAACTCTACCGCAGGCGTAGTATGGGAGCGCTTATACATACATTATACCGCCAAATCAGTTTTTTCGTCATCAAATATAAGCTCAGGCTTCACATAAAATGCCATGCCGAATGTCAAAGGCCCGACACGACCTATATACATCAATATGATTATTACAAGTTTTCCCAATACTGACAACGCCACAGTAATGCCCATGCTCAAGCCGACAGTTCCCAAAGCAGAAGCTGCTTCGAAAAAGATATCGATAAACGAGCCATTCTCCGTCAAAGTGAGCAGATACGTTCCGACCAGCAAGGTCGATATATAAAAACTCAAAGTTGCCACAGCTGTTCTAACCCGGTCATCCGGTACTGTGGCTCCTAATATGCGCACGCTTTTATTGCCCTTGATGGCGCTTTTCATTAATCCCCAGATTGCTGAAAATGTGGTAGTCTTCAACCCACCACCGGTACCTGCCGGCGAAGCACCTATAATCATCAATATACATATAAGCATAATAGCTGATTTAGACATTGTGCTGACCGTGATGGTATTGAATCCCACTGTTGTAAGGGCCGTCATAGCTTGAAAGAATGAATACATTATTCTGTTTTGTGATGCAACCCCGCCTCCGTAGATTTCAGTCAGGAACATCAACACTGATCCGATCAAAAGGAGCCAAAATGTTATTGAAAGAATGACCTTTGTAGTCAACGTAACGTGCTTTTCTTTACCCTGGATGAGCCGCACAACATCAACGCAAACAATAAATCCCATTGCGCCCAGTATGCTCAACACAGAAATAATGGCATTAAGGCTGAAATTATTTGAAAACCCTTCAAAGCTGTTAGGAAACAGGCTGAATCCGGCAGTGCAAAAAGCCGAAACACTGTGGAATATAGCCTTCCAAAAAGGATTCTCCACTCCTGCCTGCCAAAATACAAAAAATAACCCTATTGCTCCCAGCATTTCAACCACGGCCGAAAATCCGATGACACTTAGAATAAACTTCTCAATTTTGAAGTTTTTGGGGATACTGAATACAACATGAGCGATATTCTTTGTGTGGTCATCAAGATATTTCTTGGTAGATAAAATTACAAAGGAACTAAAAGTCATGTACCCGATACCGCCCAACTGGATAAGGACAAGAATGACTAACTGTCCCCAGAAATTATAATCGTTGCTCACCGTGACCGTTGTTAGCCCGGTTGTAGAAACTGCGGAAGTGGCGATAAAAAGATTATCCAGGGGATGGACGAAATTTTTGTGCATAAACGGAAGGCACAACAGGATAAACCCTATAAAGATATAGGACATATATCCCGCAACTACCAACCGTACCGGATCTGCCGTCCTGAAGCGGTATAGGAAAACGTTGAAATAATCTTTCATACAAGAACTTTTTTCCTCAAGCGGGGTTCACCTGAAAAACATAGCGCAGAAGCGGGTCTCGGGTAATCTGATATGCTGAAGACCGCCTCTATTCAATAATAGGGAATAATCGAAGAGGCAGGTCTCGGGTTATCGGATATGCTAAAGACCGCCTCTGTTCAATTATAGGGAATAATCGGAGAGGCAGGGATTCTGCAAAATTGATTCTTTTTCCCGTAGATATATCAATATGTTACAACAATTTATCTTTTATTGCAAGGCTAACTTCGAGCCTGGTTGTTACCCGATTGTTTATCGTCATAAAGCTCTCTTAAATCAGATTTAACAAGTTTTCCTATTTTTATATAAGGAATTTTCTTTAGGCATGCCGATAATAGAGCGCGCTTAAACTACAATACGTTTTATCTTTCCGCTCTTGGTTTTTGGTAAAGAGGAAACTACCTGAAAATATTTAGGGACTTTATATTTAGCCAGCTCCCGGTAACAAAATAAGCGCAACGATCCAATATTAATCGTTTTTACTTCAGGAACAATATCGGCATAAACAAGCTGCCCGTATTCTGCGTGCCCTACGCCATACACCCGCGACTCTTTCACCTGCGGATATCGATTCAAGACAGCCTCGACCTCCTCGGGAAAAACCTTCATTCCGCAGAAATTTATGATATTTTTTGTACGGCCGGTAATATATAAGTATCCGTCTTGGTCAATTCGGCCGATATCTCCGGTATTAAACCAGCCGTTTCTGAAGATTTTGCCTGCTTTTCGCAGCGGATAAAGGTAGGCATCAAATATGCCCTTGCCCTTCAGGAGGATCCGGCCAGCGCCATCATTTCTGATATTAGCGAATTTAAGCTGGTAATCGGGCAATACTTTGCCAACGGAAAGCGCCTTGGAAAAGTCTTGCGAGGTATTCACAGCCACAAGCCCGACTTCAATAATTCCATAGGCCTGAGACGGCAGTATCCCGAATACATCATAGAAGCGCTTAGCCGTAATAGGCGATAACGCCACGGCAGTTGATATAGCAAGGCGCACTCCGCCAAGAGCCTCCTTTGTAACAACTTTCATACTGGCGAGCGAATCGTAATGAAACGGCGCTGCGTATATAAAAGTCGGCTTTGTCCGGCCAACTGCCGCTGCCACAGAATCGGGAAAATTTTCTTCGCACGCGATAATCGTTGCCCCCCGGCGCAAAAACAACAGTATCGTCACTACGAAGTGAAAGCTCATGGATAAGACCCATAAAATGCGGTCGCTGCGGCGTATTTGTAAGGCACGGTCCGCGGCGTCAGTACGCTCGAAAATTGCCCGGTGAGACAATACGACCCCTTTGCATGCACCGGTTGTTCCCGATGAAAAACGAATAAATGCGCCATCTTGGTCCTTCAAAAACTGCCGCCTCCGATTATTGGCGCGACTGGGATAAAAAATACGCAGAGTTTTATGAAACGCGCCTTCCAGTATCGGCTCAGCGTCAACTCCGGGAAGTGCCCTTGAAATAATGACCGCATCGGGCCGCGTTATGGCGATAATTTCTTTTACCTCTTCATCGGGAGAATTTTCCGGTATCGGCATAACCACGGCGCCTGCGGAAAGTAACCCAAGATTGACAATAATATATTCAATGCCTCCGCGCAGCATTAAAGCAACGCACGCCTTCTCGCGCAATCCCCTCGAACAAAATTCATCTGCAGCGGCCGTAACCCGCCTAAACAATTCCTGATAGGTAATAATAGAATCGCCTTCAATAACGGCTGTACCGTCATAACCGGAATTCTCGGCAATCAATGATTTGACGATGTTCATAAACTTAGGCGTGTTTTCCGTAAATAAGCTCGTCTTTTAGCAAGCCTTTGTAGTCTTTATAAATTGAGTAGAGCGAAAAAATATACCTGGTCCCGCAAAAAACCGCCCTCAAAAAATCAGGCAACGGCACGCGGATACGCTGCATACGCAAGGGATTTGCGCGCAGCGCAAGGCTGGTCAGCTTTCCAAAATGCTGGTAGAAGCGCCGCAAAGGTAACCGCGCGGGTAGAATCGTGTGCATGCAGTCATAAAACCGGTAGGGGTCGCAGATAAATCTATTTCTATTATCGTTCCAGAATTTCGTACCCGGAGACGGAGAAAGCACGGTAAAAGTAATTTCCGCAGGGCTTATGCGCTTGATCTCAGCCTCAAGCCGGCAGAAATCATCTGCCTCAAAATCAGGGTGCACGATAAAAGCTGCGTGCAGCATAATACCAAAATCCTTTAAAATGTTAACTGCCCGGCGGTTCGTATCAATGCTGGTGCGTTTAGCGTACTCGGCGAGGCGAGATTCATCAACTGACTCAAGGCCAACATACACCACATCAAGCCCTATTTCCTTCCACAGTTTAAAGACTTCCGGATAACGAACAATCGTATCACTGCGCGCCCAACTGATATAATGTTTGCGGATGCCTTTTTCTTTCAGCATCTCCGCAATACGCCGCACGCGCGCGGCATCCAAAAACATCTCATCATCCACAAAATAGATATAGTCTTCGCGGATACCGGCAATCTCATCAACCACATCTTCCGGGTCGCGTTTAAGATATTTACCGTTCATCAGGTAATGTATCACGCAAAACGAGCAGGAATACGCGCAGCCAATCGAAGTGCGCATACTTGCTACCTGCGGAAAAAGATGGTCCAACCGGTTAGTATCGCTCCTTGTCCACACACAAAAATAGCGGGTTCTTTCAACCAGATCACGCCTTGGCCGCGGTATATCGCGGACGTCCGGATAAGACGGCGGAGCAGACGCGGCTTTAACGGTAAAATCAGGTGCGGCCGGAGCAAAAGCAATGTCACTGAAATATAACGGCTCGTTATTCTTATGCCTTCGGATAATCTCGCGCATAGCGGTGCCACCTTCTCCGCGAACTACAATATCTATAAACGGATCATTGAAATCAGCGGGAACGACTGTCGCATGAATGCCCCCGACAACTATTTTAATACCCGAATCTATTTTTTTCGCACTGCAGCTGAGCTGTTTCACTGTTCCGACCATAGAGCTATAGGCGGAAAAACCGACTATATCGGGCAGATACCCGCGCACAGTTTCTTCAAACTTGCGCACCGGATCTTTGTATAAACCCAAATCAAGAATGCGGACATCATCCTCCTGCGGTACGCCTCCAGCCACAATTTCTAAGCCCAGCGGCTCAAGACGCAAGAACCCTTCTTCTAGGCGCTTTGCTACCAACAACTCCGAAAATGGCTTTACCAGTAAGATTTTCATGTTCCCTGCTCTGCTGCCGCGCGGCCTGCGGCTTCGCCTGTTGCCATGCACATGCCGCCAGCGCGCAGAGTGGCTGCGGCGACACCGTCCGCTGCCGTAGAGCGCCCGCATGCGAACAGATTCTTTATGCGCTTCGCCCTTAACGCTCCAGGTGGAACCTGATAATAGCCGTTTGCGACATAAGAGTATTGCAAACCGCCCGCCATATTCCAGGATTCCACGGGCCATGCGCCGTTTATAACGGCATCGCTGAATTTCCTGCCTGAAAGCACATCGCGCGCCTTCATCACATACGCACCCGAAAGCCGCGCGCAATCCCGGTTACATGCCTGTTTCGCCTGCCAGAGAACGCGGCTGCGTTTAAAATCAACAATGTTTTGCATAAGAAACCTTAAAAGAGTGCCTGCCACTCGCTTTGCTGCAGAAACATCCGTATCCACAGGTAAAGCGTATTTTATATATAATTCAGATTTTTTCATTCCGGGATACACGAGGGTAAACTGCGCATGGCGCTCAAACAACCCCTTCCCGACAGCCTGTCGTAAACAATAAGGAACGCGTATAGCAAGCTCCTCGTTAAACAGGACTCCGCCTACGAGCATAGTGTATCCGGCAAACTGGCGTTTCTCATTTGACTCTAAGCGCACAGCAGCTCCTGCCTTCTGCACGACACTTCCGGTGCCGGCATCGATAACCATACGCGGCCGCAGCGTAAACCTGCGGCTGCGGCGCTTAAGCATGACAGCAGTTATATTGTTATTCTCACATACGCATGACTTAAACTCGGTGTCATACAATACCTCAATATTTCTTTCGCGCTTTAAAAAAACAGCCAATATCAAAGCCAGGCGCGCAGGGTCAAAGGGAAGCACCCATACCCTGCCCATACGCAATGGCTTCTGTCCAGGCGCAAGCAGGCGGCATAATTCCGGCGTAATCCCTTTATTTAAAAACTTACTGGGACGCTCAAGCGTATTCGGATATAAGCCGCACAACACCCGATGCTGTAATATTACGGCTATGCCTCCGGGGAAACTGTTTTTTTCAATCAGCACTACCCGCTTGCCTTGACGCGCGCAACTAACCGCGGCACATACTCCTGCAAGGCCAGCGCCTGCAATGACGGTATAATTCATTATCCTTCTACGTGTAGCGTGTTAATAATCTTTCTTCCAATTGTGCCATAAACTGCTCGGCATCCTTCTCTTTAATCAGGCCTTTCAAAAACGACAGTGTCACCGAAATATTGCCCGCAAACTGCGTGAAGAACACTCCGATACCGGACATAAGCGCCATGCGTGGCGTGTGGATCATTTCTTCTAAAGGGCTGCCGCAAAAATCGCGGATACCGGAACTATTATTAACATAAGAAAAGGCAAATGAAACAGCCTGCTTACGCATGAAAGACCCGATAATGCCTTGAAGGATCACGAGCGGCGCAATGCGCAGCAGGAGGCTTGCCTGTTCAAGGTCATATGTTGAGCCGCTGGACATCTCACTGTACACGGCGCGGGTGACTTCGGATATGAACTCTTTGTTCGCACGGATATCTTTATCTTTTATTCTCAGGAGTAAGAATGATAGATGATTAAAAAATAATTGTTTTAATCCGCTGTGGCGCTTGCGGATGTCAGTATTTAGCGGCACTAAGAAATCAGAACCATCTTGCAGATAATCTTTGAAACACTCGCGTACGCTCAATAAGCTTACGGCCAACAGATACGGAGCAAGCATCAGATAACCGGCAGTATTATACGCGTTATCAGTAATGGCCTGCGATTGGTCCTTGCCGAAAGTCAGGACGCGGAATTGAAAATGCCCGCCTTGCGCCTTATCCGGTAAGGGAATATGCCGGACACTTGCACCGTGGGAAAGCCCGATGAACAGGCGGTTAATCCGCTTGCCGGCAAGAAACTTTTCTTTCCAATGCGAGAGCCCGGCTGCCTGAACCGGACGCACGGTTCCATTCACGGTAAAACGGCCGCAAAAGAATTCGTTAAATAGGAATAAAAAATCCTCCGCTCCCCGCGCGTCAAAAAGCCGATGGTCAAACACAAGAGAAAAATAACACTCCTGCGGGGTCCTGACACAACAAAAACGCACATGCTCCTGCTTGCTTTTAAACGGAAGATTTACTGCTTTGAATAAAACCGCAAACGCTTCTTCCTTGTCTTGGCAACGTTTGCAGCGTAATTCAATTACCGGCTTTGCGTGGCGCGGATATTTCCAATATGGGGCGAGGTTATAATCGCGGCTAACCCATCCTTGAGCGCAAGGAAAAAGGCACATAAAAGAGGTAAGTTTTTCTTTTAGGATAGCTTCGTCAAGCGGCACGCTTAGCCGCAGGATTACCTGGCTTAAATTGCCGCAGCCGGTAGCTTTCCGGGAAAGATAATTAAGAGCGTGAATTATCCAGTCAAGGCCGCCCAGGTAATATTTGTCGGGCGAATACGGGAGGGAAACCATTTAGGCCGTCTTTTTACTAATGCACTCTGCCAGGGAACGCACGGTGCGAAAATCATCTTTGGTAAGCCCTGAATCAATAAGCCGGATACCAAAACGTTTCTCAATAAACACAAGGAGTTCAACAAAACCCATAGAGTCCATTCCTATAGTGTGGAGTTCTTCATCCAGGCGCACCTCTATATTGCCGCCAAGAATTATATGGATTTCTCTTTTAAGAATTTCTTCTACTTCTCGCCGGGTCATTGATATAATTAATAAGACGCGTGTTTCTCTATGAGTTTATATAAAAGCTGGACCTATGGCGCACAAAAAAGAGGCAAGCATCCAACGATGGTCTATGCGGGGTTTTGCCATATACCGGCTTTCTTCATAACCATATTGATAAAACAATACGATTAATTGCCTTGCGCCTATACGCCTCCTTCTCAATTAAAATTGATAGAAAGCAAAACTGTCCCCTCTTCTTTCCGGCCTATAATAAATACGCACGCTTTACTTTATATCTTCCCTTCTAGCCGAAGGAACTTCCACTTTGTTATCTTTATCAAAAAGCACCAGAAAGTTTCTCACCCGATCCTGCCAGTATTTCCACTGCTTGCCCTCTAAAGAAGGCGTCTGATGGCTGGGCGGATATCCATACGCAGCAATCACCGCATCCTTGGACATGCCTACGGCAATCGTCCCTGCCTCAATATTCTTGCGTTCTTCTCTAGTGAATTTGCCAAGAGGAATTTCTTTTTCAGAGAAGTATCTCTGAAACACTTCTTTTACAGGCAAATTCGAATGTTTTGCCATATAAACTATTTTATACTTAGTTCCTTTTCCATCGGTAAAACTAAAACCCTTCCCGCTATATTCCGCAATCTTAACTTTTGTATTAATTGGAAGTATCGTTCCTTTATGAAAGTTGGTAGTAAAGATTTGTCCTGCTTCCTCGACCCAAATATTCACAGCGGTATAATAGGCCTTATTAACCGGGCTATCGGTACCTTTTTCTCCGGCATAACAGGCACGTGCGGGTATCAACAAGGCGCAGGCAAAAGTAAGGCAGGCGAAAACATTCAATTTTTGTTTCATCTCTTCCCTCCTCAGTCGGGTGTATCTTTATTATAAATTTTTAGTATAATTGCTGCCGCAGAATTAAACGCGCTCTGAATAGGTGCCGTTGCCGCAGCACTTAGGCTTGTGAGCGGCTCCACCTTCAAATAAATTTTAGCACACTTTTCTTTGCTCACAACAAAAAATACGCTCCCTTCGCCAAGCGTAATTCCGGCCTTAGTTTTTGTAATATATTCCATACTATTACTCTGCTCATCAACAGCTCCCACAAGGACGAAACGCACTCTTTTTTGCTCCAGCCATGCATTGGCGAGTGAGAGCGCTTCGTCAAACGCGCGAAAAAACCTGGTAACCGTCAAAGTCGGCCCGCGTACTCCGGCAAGCGAAGAAATATAAGAAACAGCTGCGTTATGCACGGAATGCGAGAATAATATCGGAGAGACATCAGGCTCTTTGTAGGCAAGAATATCATCTAAAAAGCGGAATGTAGTCACATGCGGGCCAAAGCCGGTAGCGAGAATTATGCCGATGTTATTCGTTTCAACTTCACTGTTAATTCCGGAAGAAGATATGGCGTCAAGCGCTGCCAGGACGGCCATTCGATCAAACCGGTCGCTGCGGCGGGCGTCTTTGGAAAAGATTTTATCTTTAAGGATATCGTCGTTTACTCTGGAAGTGAAAATATCATGCGTGTGCCCATTCTCTAATGCGAGCTTAACCGCGTCAATCCCCCTGCCATAATTGCAAATGATGCCTATCCCGTTAATATTTATCATTTTCGTTCAATAATGAGTGCGGCATTGTTGCCGCCGAATGCTAAAGACGTTGAGAGCGCATGCTCGCCTGTAATATTTGTTCTTTCCCTGACCGGAGCAATACCGATCTCTTCATCAACCTGGCTGAATCCAATATTAGCCGGAACCCAGCCTTCTCTTAAGCCGAGCGCTGTAAATATGGCTTCCATTGCGCCGGTGGCACCCAGCGCGTGGCCGGTAAAACCTTTAGTTGAGATAAACTTTACATCCGGACCGAACATCCGCTTAAAAAGCCTGCCTTCTGCCTTATCGTTATCGCGCGTGGCAGTGCCATGCGCGTTAATAAACGCGATATCAGCCTCCTGTATACCCGCCTGCCGCAATGCCTTGCTAATTGCTATCTCTAAGCCAGTTCCGTCTGGTCGCGGCGCGGTCAGATGATAAGCATCTGCAGCCGCGCCGTATCCGGTAACGTATAGTATCGAACGATTCCCTCGTTTACGGGCATGCGTTTCTTTCTCAAGGATGAGTATCCCGGCGCCTTCCCCGAGATTAAGCCCGTTACGGTCACGGTCAAAAGGCATACACGGTTGCCGACTCGTTACTCCTAAAGCCCCAAAGCCGCAGTAAGGCACATGATTCATTTCATCCGCTCCTCCCGCAATCACGATATCGCATAAATCGGTTTGTAACCAACTTAAAGCAACGCCTATGGCATCGGCTCCGGATGAACAGGCATTTACCACTGTCAGCGCCGGCCCCTTGATATTAAATTTTTCCGTAAATGCCTCGGCAATATTTCCTTTCAAATAAATATCAACTGGTTCCTGCGGCGCAGAACCGGTAGTTTTATATTCAGTATACCAATTTTCGTCATTAAGCTGGCTTGCTACAGTGGTGCCCAGACACACCCCTGTGCGCATGCCGCGCAAACTCTGCGGGAGACCGGCGTGCCGCAAGCTTTCAGCAGCTGCCGCAAATGCCAACGCCAGCGTACGCATAACGCCCGTTGGACAAGAGAATCCTTTTACTTCAAATACAGGATAATCCAGCGCGGTAGGAAAAAGCATTGGTGGCTGCAAAGCGCGCTGCCCTGCGCTAAACGACGCTAATATCTCCTCGACGTTTTTGCCCGCGGCGCATAGAGCGCCCATGCCGCTTATAACAACTGGAGTATACATCAAGCGCGAATGTTAAACCTTTTGGTTTTCGTAGATATAATTCGCCAGAGTATCTACGGAATAAAAAATCTTTTTTCCTTGATTCATGTCTTTTACTTCCAGGCCGAAATTCCGCTGCAGCAAAACCACAATTTCAACGGCATCCAAAGAATCCAGGCCCAGCCCTTCGCCAAAAAGAATTTCGTCGTCTTTGATATTCTCCGGCTTAATGTCTTCAAGCGACAGGCTGGTAACCAGAAGTTGCTTTAGCTTCTTACGAATTTCGGCTAAACCCTGCTCTCTATTACTTTCCATTTTCTCTCCTCCTACTCTACTCTCCAGACGTCATAAAATAAAAAGCACTGGTATGGGTATTCTTCAATATATTTATCCAAAACCCCGGCAAATTCCTGGACATATTTCCTTAGCTGCTCCTTCTTATCCTTCGCTGCATCGTAACGAGGGGTTAACACATGCGATACATCCACAATGTATTTACGCCCGGGTAATTTTGCGGACAATAACACTACTACCGGGCAATTGCTGCTTGCGGCAATACTAAACGCTCCAAAAGGGAAAGAAGCCTTATCTTTTAGAAAAGAAATATCTATCCCCTCAAATCCGTATTTACGATCGCCCATGATTGAAACAATGCAACCTTCCCTTAGCACATTCATTGCCTCAACCACGCCTCCTAAATACCCTTCGGGAGAAATGACCCGGATAAAATCATCCTGGGCATCTATATTTAAAGATTCCCTTACCGCGGCATTATCTTCCGGGCGCATTACCAAATACACCGGCTTATGCAGTTTTTTCAAAGTAGTTAACGCTACCTGCCAACTGCCTACATGGGCAGTCAAAAGGACAAAGCCTTTATTTTTGTCTGCTAATAAAGAACTTAAGCGTTCATAGCCTTTCAGCTCAATATCAAATATGGCGCTGCCGGAAATAATGGCAAAACGGTCAATCAGCTGTTTGCCCTGGCTGACAAATAAGCGGTACACCTTAAAAAAACTTGCAAACGACCCGCATCCGGGAAATCTTCTTTGTATATACGCCAGCGCGTTTTTTACTGCTTTTTTATCAAAAAGCAAATAATGCGCGCAGACAAAATACAACAAACCATACGCCCCGGATAAGCCAAAAAGTTTCACACAGGCTTTAAAAAACCAAAAACCCAACCTATTGCCCCTCTTTTGGGCGGATACTTTCTCTGGCGGTACCTTATTTTGCATATCCGACTGTTCTTTTTTGTATCCTCCGGCTTATAACATACACGATAATGGCCACGGATATCGCCATTATCGGCGCCAGTATGAGTGACCCCAGGAACCATTCCCATAACCGCTGGGGGATTGAACCAAAAGTTGTCTTCCAGGAGATGTCAGTAAGCCACCTTCCGTAGCGCAAAAAAAAGCCAAGCTCAATACAGGCAATCGGCACAAACGGCGGCATACACAAATTCTGAATAGCTAACGCCATTATTTTATTTAAATGCAGCCTGCTAGTGACATACATAATTACCAACATATGGACCGAAACTAACGGCAACACGCCTAAAAAAATAGCCACGCCGGAAGAAACAGCTAAGTCTAAAGGAGTTGAATTTTCTTTGAGTAATCTTTTTAGTAATTTTATAGGGTGGCTGATTATATCCATCTGGATATTTTTATTTTCTAAAGGCACTACCCTTGGATAAGGCAATGGCACGAGCCTGCGCCCGATAAGGCGGGCATGCATAAGGCTGATACGCAGGTTATCAATAAATGGATGGAAGCTGGAAACGCGTAACCTTGCTTCCGGATAAAATACGTTAACCGGAACCTCCTTCAGTTTAAGCCCTGCCCAAACAGCTCGGGCTAAAATTTCTACCTCAAAATCGTAATAATTACCATTAAGCTTCATCTTGGAAATATATCTTACCGGATAGGCGCGAAATCCGCTTTGCGAATCATGTATGCCTATGCCGGTTTCAAGCTTAATCCACAAATTAGAAAACTTCCGGCCAAAACGGCTATTGAAAGGCACCTGTTTCTGATTAAAATTGCGGCGTCCCACAATAATCGCAGCAACATCATCTTGCAGCAACGGAATAAAATCCAATATGCCCTCGGGATAGTGCTGGCCGTCAGCATCAATGGCCAGCATAAATTCGCCCCCCTTTTTTTCGATAAAGCTCAAGGCTGTGCGCAGGGCTCGGCCCTTGCCTAGATTTTTATCGTGCCTTAAAACAATTATATCCGTATTGCGTAATAGCGCCTTGATATCGCAATCAGTAGATCCGTCGTCAATCACAATAACGTGTTCAAGATACTGACGGCACCCTAAAGCAACTGCTTGTACTGTATCTTTATTATTAAATGCCGGAATCGCGCACCAAATATGTCCTGTGGAAAAAACATTATTTTCTGGCATCTGCACTCTTTCGTTTACGCTTGAAATTCCCCGGGATAAGCATATCCCAGAGAGAGCCGGAATAACCTAATTTATGTAAAAATGCGAGGCTGCTATCCAAAGCATCCGGAGGGAAAACGCAATTGCGCATACCTTTAAACGCCTCCGTTAAAACATTTTGGAGCCAAGCCCTGTCTATTCCCGGGGCAATATAATAAACCGGGTCAAGCAAATCTTGGCCGGGCGTAATGACCCCCTCTTTTTGCGCTACATCAGCAAGCGGGGTGCCTGGAAGTATGCGTATTCCCATAAAAATAAAAGACACGGTTTTTTTCAGGCTTTTAATATTTTCTATTCCCTCCAACACGCTCTTCTCAGTTTCCGCGGGGCAACCAAACATAAAATAGTGGGCTGTGGCTATCTGGTATCCGGCAAACAGGTCATTGCAGGCAATCACGTCCGCAAAGCTGAAAGTCTTGCCCAGGCCTTTCAAAGTCGTATCCGTAGGTGCATCCGCCCCAATCTCGGCAGCTTTTAACCCGGTTTTCTTCATTAACTCAATGGCCCTGCCGTCTAACCCTTGCGGCTTAAAAAATGCCGTCCAGGGAATACTGATCTTTCTTTTTTCCATTTCATCAAGGAGTAAAAGGTAATTCCCTGCCGTATCATTAAAAACCGAATCGGTAAAGAAAATGTATTTTGCCTGGTGCCTATCTATCAGAATTTCAATATCATCCACCACCGCGGCTATATCGCGGCTGCGGATATCCTGGCCTTCTAAAACCGGATAGGAACAATATATACACTTATGCACGCAGCCGCGTTTAGTCTGCACTGAAGCAATATTGCCGCTCTTTAAATAAAACTGCATGATCCCCTCGTCATAAGCGGCCGAAGGGATCCGCCCTCCTGATAATTTAGAAACCGAGCGCAATATACGCTCCTTAGGATACGCGCCTTTGCTTACCCCGTCGATAAAGTCCACAATAAGGGATTCTCCTTCCCCCACAATTCCGTAATCCGCGCCCACTGTACGCAAAATCGCCTCGGGCATAATGGAAAACCCCGAGCCGCCTAAGATTATTTTCGCATGGCTTGCTTTACGAATCTGGCGCACCATATCCCTTACCGCATCAATGTAGCGCTGTTCATTAAGCAGATTGACATTATCGATGTTTCGGATAGATATGCCGATTATATCGGGATTAAATTCTTTGATCTTGGCGTCGAGCGTTTCAGCAGAACGACCGCTGGCGAGGAAATCAAATTGCCGCACATTATGCCCGGCGTTCTTAAGGCTTGCGGCTACCATACTTAAACCCAAAGGATACACCGAATAAGGAGTATCGGCAATATTGGACGAAATCAAGAAGATATTCATCCCTGCCTCTTCTTCCGCCCAGGCCTATCTCTCAAGGCAGACTCCTTATAAGTCCCATCAAGCTTTTCCTTTTCAATGACTTTTAAGTATAATCTTGCCATCTTTACTTCTTTACTAAAGTCGCTATAGAACGTATTCCAGGCATATTCATACATCTTGTTCAATGACTCTTCATCAATCCTTGCCGGCTTAAAAACAACTTCGCCGCCCGTATATTTTTTCCAGTCGTTATGCAGGATGCGCCCCTCATTTTCTAATTGCTGCCGAATCGGCGTATGCAAAAAAGGAGTCAGGATGGTGAACTCTGCCAGGTCCAGTTTTATCTCTAAAAGAAAATCAACCAGCCGCTTGATATAGTCCTCATCGTGATTATCCATCCCCAGGATTACTGTGCCTTCTACGCCAATGCCGCGTTCTTTAAGGCGCGCAATGCGCCTGCGAATATGATCAGAGGTATCCACAATCGCCTGGTAGACATACCAACACCCCGCCTTTACCGCAAGGTCTAAAATTTCATCATCATCTTTTATGGGGTGTGATACCCATTTTTTCTTAAGGGGCGCAATTGCCCGGAACAGGGCCTTCTCCCATGCATCATCCTGCGAAAGAGAATTATCTACGATAAAAAGGCGGTTATTATCAATGCTCTCTAATTCCCTGACTACAGTTTCTATCGGGCGCGGACGAAACTTACGCCCTCCCAGATAGGGGGTGCAACAGGGGAAACAATTAAAGCGGCAACCCCGCGAGGCATGCACGAGATCCACCATCTGCACGCCTCGGAAATTATAAAGAGCGCGCTTTAAGATATCCCTGCGGGCGGGGCCGATTGATTTTGTATCGGGAAAATCGTGAAGGAAATTATACGTCTGCTTAAGGCGCCCTTCTTTAAAATCCTGTAAAACTCTTTCCATGCGGCCTTCTGCTTCTCCCAAAAAAACACTGTCTGCGTGTTTGAGTGTTTCTTCGTAATGGAGCATTGAGGCGATCCCGCC
>JBFZAN010000074.1:0-57575 GCA_041309005.1 Candidatus Omnitrophota bacterium | reverse complement strand
TGTGCAGGCAGATCATCCGTTAGTTAAAGCCCTGGGCAGTAAAATGATGGGAGTACTGACTGATATCTGTTCATGGACAAATTTATCCATAGAAGAGTTTGTCGCACGCGTAAAAACTTTAACCGGACGGATGGCGGTAGAGGGTTTTGACAGCAAGGCAAAAGCCATGGTCATCATTGCGTTACGCGCCGCTTCCGATACTTTCCCCAAGCAGGATTTTGAAAAGGCCATGTCTGCAGCAGGGGAATTATGCGCTGGCCGGCCTATAGATAAGTTAGACGAGGAAGAGTTGGGTGTTTTGAATGAACAAATAAGGCATACAGGATGGATTTGTTTCAGGGAAACCAGGGGGGTATTCTTGAGCATCAGGTATTATTCCCGGGCAAGGCATCTTGTTGAAATAGCTATTTCAGAAATTCTGCCGGATGAATACGATCTCCTGACGGCGATGATAGGCAATACAGTAAACATAAATTTTGTGAAAGGAAGAATAAAATTTATGCAGGCATTATTACGGACTACCCGTAATTCTCTCAGCAGCCCCATAGGGGTAAAGAAAAATATTTACCGCACGCAGTTCTACCATTGCCGTGACGGCAACTTTAAAATGGAACAACCCTGGAAGCGCGGAATATTATGGCGCCAGGTAATCACCGAACCTCGCCACTTGGCTGTAGTCGAAAATAGAGCTACGGGCAGGAAGGTCTACGTAGGTCAGATGCACAATCTTCTTGTGTATATGTTGATGATCGAGAGCACGGGCGGCAGGGAGCGCGTTTTTATTGACATTGATTTTGTGAGGCACGACGATTGCGCAGATATCAAGGCGTACCTGCCAAAGGATGGCTACCTGCCGGACTATGCCGATAAGATGTTTTGCGCTGAGGGGTCTGCCTATATAGTCGAAGAAGGCAATTTTATCGCCTGGCTGTCTTATCGGAATATGATCGGCAGGATTATGAAGGTGATCCTGCCTAACACGGAACTGGACATACGCGGCATAGAGACGGATACCCTCTATTTCAAAAAAGGGATGGTAAGCAATGAGAGGAAAGGCATAGTCTTATTAGACGAAGCGAAAAAAAAGCAGCATGCAGAAGCCGGTATTATCGCGGCAAGGAGGATAATGCTGCCCCTTGGTTTATTAGAAGAAGAAATACACGCGGTTGAGCCGAAGAACCGTATCCTGTCTTTTGATACCGACGCTCTTTATAGCGCCAGTGTCTTTGAATACGATGGCATTGTCGATGAGGTATTTCGTACCGATGCCGCGCATTATTTTATTGCCCTTTCGTCTGTTTGGTGGTCTTCGTACATGTCAGATAATTTCACCGAGGTTTATAGCGCTATCGATAACGCTATTGCACGCGCTACTGCGCTGCCTCTAGCTTCCGCGCCACTTTCCAGCCCCGCAGAAATCAGGTTAGATTATGCGCACGTGCGGGGGAAAAGATTCGTATTTAATAAGCAAGGAGATCTCGAACGCGATAGTATGAACAGGCCCTTAGAGACCAGGATAGGGTTTCCGGGGACATGGTACATCAAAGCCAGCCCGGAATCCCTAAGCTGCCGGTATCATAGCGCGGCAATAGTAAGCCGGGTGAGGCAGTTGAGCGATTATCTTGGGCAAGAAAGAAGAATTATCGAATTACGTTTAGAAGAATTCGAAGGTGATAAGCAGGCAGCCGGACGGGTAACTTTCCATGATATCGACGGAATAAATGCGGGCACAGGCAGAGTCGCCGGTTTCTTTGCCGGCGCAATAAAAGCTTTTTCCAGGCGGCCGCGCATTGCATTGGTCAGGTTGACCGACGGTCCCTTGATGAAAGACGCCTATTCCAATGTATCCGCGGCTTATTTCTACCTGGGCGCGGTATTGGATAAGGCAGGCTACAGGTTAAGTTTTAGGAAACTGTCATTGCGGGCAAAAGAGCAAGAGACCAGAGAGTTCTTGGAATGCCTGAAGAAGGACAGGAACATACGTTTTGCGGGATTCAGCCTTTTAGCGCTTACGCTTCAAGAAATCAACAATTTGAGAGCATTATTCCGCCTGATCAAGGAAGTGAGGCCGGACATTTTCATCGTGGCAGGCGGCCCCATGGTCACCCATGACCCGGAATTAGCGTTCATTCATATCCCGGAAGCTCACGTCTTTATTTCCGGGGAAGCGGAATTGTCCCTGAAAAAAGCGCTTGAGGTGCTAAAAGATAAGAAGGCGGGGGATGAAATCGCTTTGCATGAAGCAAAGGCTTTTACCGGCATACCGGGTTTGCTTATGAGGTCGGGGAGCACGGCGCTGTTCTGTAACGCGGACAGAAGGGGCTACCATTACGATCCTGATTCATTGCTGGGTTTGATGTCTCTTGATTTCTCTTCTTTTGCCCATCCCTCGGATTTCAGAAAAGGATTCGATTTGAGCACCTCCCGCGGATGCCCCAGGAGCTGTAATTACTGCGCCCAGCCGCATGGGAGAAAGTACCGTTCCTTAAGCGTCCAGTCGGTTAAAGCGATATTGAGAAGCTATGCCGGCTGGGTTGAGTCTATCCCGGAAAAAATTCTATTAACCAAGAGGATCTCAAGGGGTGATTTAAAGACTTTGCGTTTCAGCGACGATGATTTCCTGCTGGATAAAGAAAGGGCGTTACAGATTCTACACATTGCCATATCGCTGGGATTTACCTTAGAATTATTCCATGCGGGTGATGCGCCGTTTTTCAGAAACGAAGGCGGCGAGAAAATAATCGATTACGAGTTTATAGAAATATTGGCAGGATTCAAAGACAGCATAAAATCGATGGCCATAGGCCTTGAGGATGTACTGGATGAAGAGTTAAACAGCCTGGGGGAAAGAAGCGGCTGCTCTGCCGAAGAAAAGGTTTTAAGGATCTTTGCGCTTGAAAAATACGGCATAGCTAATGCCAATTATATTATTTTTACAAACGAGAATAGCACGCTACCTTTGCTGATCGAAAAAGCGGTTCTTTTGGAAAGGATCTGTTTAAGCGCCCAAGCATTTGCGCTTTGTAAAGCGCCTCAATGTAATGTGATTTACTACCTGAACACAAGGTCGTTCAGGAGGCTGGTTGCGGAAGGAAGGCAGGGCATCGTGCCCAAAGAAGGAGCGGTTTTGCCGGCATTCCGCGAATACAGTCTCTGGGTTCCCCGGAACCAATTCCCTTGCGCGGGGCTATTCGCGGAGCGCGGGATAAGTGAAGCGGTAAGGAAGTTTATGACTACCGATGAAAAGATCCCGATCTTGGCCAGGACCAATCTGTTTATCGCAACGCTCTTGAATGCGGCTTCAGATAGAGATTCACTTAAAGAAAGCTTAGAGGAATTTCAATTGGGCAGGATCGAATTTCTGGCCACCCTCATAGACCGTTTTCGTTTGAGTAAAACTCAACAAAAAGAGCTGCTCGATAAATCATATAGCGGGGGGCTGTATTATATAGATCAGCTTATCGAAGTATTTTTTTATGAATCATTGTACGCTCCTTTTATAAGGAGCTGTATTGAGGCAACCAGGGGGATCCTGCTGGTGGAGGAGCTCCTGGGAAAAAATCAGTTTGTCCGCGATCTTTTTTACAGGACCGCAGGGTTTCATTTAGATGGGCTTTCAGAAAAGCAGGTAGGCCAATATTTTGCCAGGAGGTTTACTCCCCTGTATCCAAAAAAGAAATAATAGGGAGCATTATAATTTTTTTAAACGCGGTACGCACAAGGAGGAGCACAATGGAAGAACGCAGGAGTTGTACAAGGTGGCAGATACACAAGGAGTCATGGGTCAAATTGGACGGCGCTTTGGAATATGCCGCTTGCATCCTGAACGACATTAATTTCAAAGGGATGCAGGTTATTTTGAAACAACATTTATCACTGGATAAATTCCTAAAAATGCATATAATGATATCCAGGGAGTGTTGTTTCGATGTAGAGGTCTGGATCGCCTGGCATAAGCGAGTAATGGATGCCGAGGTGTACGGATTTTGTTTTACCAGGATCAAAGACAGCGATAAAGAGAAGTTTTACCATTTTTTACGCAGCCATTTTCCGCAGGAATTACACGCGCAGTGGTTCAAGGGCGCGCTGGAAGAGAAAGGAGACAGTATGATGGAAAACGGAACGCCCGAAGATAAAAGGATCTTTTCCAGATTCCAGGTGAATTACCCGCTGAGGTTTCTGGACCTTAATTCCAACCGTGAAAGTGACGCTTCGACGCAGGACATCAGCGCCAAAGGTATAGGGATGGAAATGGGAGAGGAATTGCTGCCCAACACGCCCCTTGAAATGTGGATCGATGTGCCTGATAAGGGGCAGCCTTTTTACACCAGGGGTGAAGTAGTCTGGTCGAAGCGCATTGATCACGGCAAGTTTAGAACGGGCATTTCCCTGCAAAAAGCAGATTTAATGGGAATGTCGCGGGTCTTAAGGGCCACGTTATAGGCGGGTTCGCCACGGCCCCGGATTTATACAATCCCTTCGTTTTACTACCGATAAATAAACCTAAGCCACGTATTTATCCCGATGAAATTTGATCTAGAAGACACTATCGCGGCCATAGCCACGGCGCCAGGTGAAGCAGGAATAGGGATCGTCAGAATCAGCGGCCCGGCCTCCCTTACAATCGCCGATAAAGTTTTCAGACCGAGAAGTGCCAGGATGCCTTCCCACTGCAAAGGCTTTAGCGTACATTACGGGTGGATAGTGGGAGGCGGGGAAAAGAAAAAGATCGACGAAGCGCTACTGACGGTGATGCGCGGCCCCAAAAGTTACACGCGCGAGGACGTCGTAGAGATCAGTTGTCATGGCGGCACAGTGGCTTTGCGCGCGGTGCTGGATCTGGCGTTGGAAGGCGGCTGCCGGCTTGCCCATCCGGGTGAATTCACCAAGCGCGCCTTCCTTAACGGCAGGATCGACCTGTCGCAGGCAGAGGCAGTGCTGGATATCATCAGGGCTAAAACCGATTCCGCGCTCAAGATCGGCATCCAACAGCTGCAGGGAATACTTTCCCGGGAGCTTCACAAGATCAGGGAAACGCTTTTGGGCACACTGGCGCAGTTTGAAGCATCCATTGATTTTCCTGAAGAAGAGCCGTCGCAGGTAAACCCTGATGAAGCGCTCCCGGTGCTTAAGGCGCTTCAAAAGAAGCTCGGAGCCATCCTGGAAGAGGCAGCGCATGGCCGCCTGTATCGCGAAGGTATAAGCACGGTTATCTGCGGCAGGCCAAACGTGGGAAAATCTTCGCTTTTGAATGCGCTTTTAAAACAGGAACGCTCTATCGTGACGCCCCTTGCGGGCACAACCAGGGATACCATCGAAGAGATCATAGATATTAAAGGTATTCCGATCCGGATCGTTGATACCGCCGGGATAGTGGAGCCCAAGGATCTGGTGGAACGCAAGGCGGTGCAGAGGACTAAAAGATATATTGACACGGCGGACCTGGCGATCCTTGTATTTGACGGAAGCAGGCATTTGTCCAGCGCGGATAATCTTCTGACTGAGAAGCTCTTAAAAAAGAATAAAGCCGTGATCGCGGTGATAAACAAGATGGACCTGAAGCAGAAGATCGAAAGAAGCAGGATCTTAAAAAAGATCGATAGCGTAATCTCGCTTTCGGCAAAAAAAATAAAGAATATCGATACACTGGAAGAGGCAATAGTCTCTTTGGTCCACAAAGGCAAGATATGTATCCCTGAATCGATCTTGACCAGTAATATGCGGCATATACAGGGGTTAAGAGCGGTCCAGAGACATATACACGAGGCTGTAGTTTCATTACAAGAGAAATTATCTTTGGAATTCGTCGCCCATCATATCAAAGACGCGCTGGGGCGCCTGGATGAAATATCGGGTGCGAAATTTTCGGAAGACCTGCTGGATACGATATTCAGCGAGTTCTGCATAGGAAAGTAGGGAGAGGCTATGGACAAGAAAAAGATCGAGAAAGCGATACAGGATATTCTGATAGCGATAGGAGAGGACCCGGGAAGAAAAGACTTGTTAGAGACTCCCAGGCGCGTTGCCGAGATGTATGAAGAAATATTTTCCGGTGTCAGGCAAGATGCGAAAGAAGAACTGGAAGTCATACTTGACCAGAAGCACAATGAAATCGTATTGCTTAAAGGTATCGCTTTGTACAGCGTGTGCGAGCATCACTTGCTCCCCTTTATCGGCAAGGCCCATATCGCCTATATCCCCAAGAACGGCCGTGTCACAGGTTTAAGTAAATTAGCCAGGGTGGTGGATATTTTGTCCCGCAGGCCGCAGGTTCAGGAGCGACTGACCACGCAGATAGCAGAGATCATTATGTCAAAACTAAAACCTCTCGGGGTGATGGTGATCATTGAGGCTGAACATCTGTGCATGTCAATGCGGGGCGTCAGGAAGCCGGGGACCCTCACCGTTACCTCCGCAGTAAGGGGAGTGTTCAAGGATAATGAGAAGACCCGCACAGAGACACTTGCCTTGATCAAAAACAGCTAAAAAGAAGGGCGCGGCGGGGTACTTAAGGGGTGTCTTTCTTCTTGCGGTAAATATGCGCGGATAGGTCTACTTCTTCGAATATTTGTTTTGCCTCCTGCCACATGGTTTCTGTTTTTCCCATGATGAAATAGCCGCCTACGTTAAGGGATTTATAGAATTTCATCAAGAGCTGGTCCTGCAGGCTGCGGGTGAAATAGATGAACACGTTGCGGCAGAAGACCATGTCGGTATTCGCTATGTACTCCTGGGTGATGAGGTCAAGGGACTTGAAACGGACCATGGCTTGTATTTCCGGTTTTAGTTTCCAGCCTCCGGAAAATGTTTGACTGAAATACTCTTTTACTAAATCTTCTTTTAGATTTTTTAGGGCAGTTTTCGGGTATTCCGCTTTTCTGCAGGCTCTGAGCGCCTTTTCGTCGATGTCCGTGGCGTGGATTTCGATGGGAAAATTCGCTTTCTCGGCCTTGAGTATCTCTTTTACGAGTATCGCTATCGAATATGGCTCTTCGCCGCTAGCCGCGGCCGATGACCAGATTACTAACCGTACCGCGTTCTTTTCGTTCTTTTCCCTGATCAAGTCAGTCAGAATTCTTCGTACGGATTCCCAGACGTCAGGGTCGCGGAAGAATTCGGAGACATTGATACAGAAGACCTCGAACAGTCTATCGTATTCCTGGGGGTTGTTTATCAGGATCCTCAGGTATTCTGAGAAATTGGAAACCCTGTTTATGTTCATCCGGATAGAAAGCCTTCTTTTCAGGATCTCCTGGTGATAGTGCCTGAAGTCCATGCCCCGGTCCTGGAAGATCTTATCAAGGAGGATCTGGAAGCTCTGTTTTCTGTCCTCTTCGATATTGGTGTTGTGGCGGGGATTTTTGCTTATTACGCTTATGGCGCTAAGCACCGCCCGGCCGATCTCGGCTGCCCTTTCGATCCTGGTCTGGTCGATTATGGTATGGAGCGCGCCCATTTCAGTAGTGACGTATTTCGCGGGGACGCGGGAAAGCACATACGCGAGTATATCGTTCTTGCATTTGGGGCATGAACAGACGTCAGGGCGCCGTGGCAGGGTATTGGAAATGAAATCAAGCGCGATATCCTCGATTATATTTTTCGGCTTGTCGATCATAGCAAAAATTATACCACAAAAAGCGAAATTCAAAAGAATTTATTGAAGGGTAAAAAAGATTAATTTTTATGATAAACGGTGGTATAATATGTACGCTATTTCATTCAAAGGAAACCGGAAAAATAAGGAAAAAGACTGTAATGCCGCTTGCCTACAGAAGATCCTACGAAAGGTTCAATTTAGAAAACGCTACGGCGCTCATTGTCGACAGCCAGGGCAGGAAGGAATCGATAGTAAAGGATATATCTACCCGCGGTGCGGGCGTGATAGGCAATTCCCCTCTTGCAGTGAATGGGCGGGTAGAGACGATCATAATCGCCTCTCTTTTCAACGAGCCTGTGCATAAGAATGCCAGGGTAGCTTGGTGCAGGCCTGTCAATACTACATTATACCAGGCAGGGCTTGACTTCGGCCTGGATAATGAAATAGATTTAGGGTGAAATAAAAAGGAGCTATCGGCATGTCCAGGGAGAGGCAGAGGGCGGATATAGTATATGCGCTCGCGGATTATAAGCAGTTGGTACTGGCGTACAAGTCGAAATACGCGGAATTAGTAAAAAGGGCCTCTTTCTGGCGCGCCTCAGCGATTTGGCTTGCCTTGTTGAGCATACTCGCGGGGCTCATTATGGGCTTGGCGTTGTCTGAAATCAGGGATTCGCTCGTGGAGGGAAAGAAGAGCATCGACAGACTTAACGGCAGGGTGGAATCAATATCGATTCATCTGAAAAGTGTCCAGGAGGAGCTGGAGTCTGCCAGGGGAGAATTGAATAAAAAAGAGCTCGCGATAAAGCAATTAGAGCAGAATGTCTCTAATGCTTCAAAAGAGCTTCTGGAAAAGTTGCTAAAGGAGCAGTGACAAAGCGGCCGGAGCGGTTATTTTTTATTGAAATGGCCGGATAGCGGCTGTATAATTCTTCGTAAAGATACCCGAATAAAAATGAAGAATAAAATATTGATAGTCGATGACGAACCTGACGTCGTGGAGTTCCTGAAAAAAAGGCTGGAGGCGTCAAACTTCGACGTGGTATCGGCAGGCGATGGAGTGGAGGGGTTGAAGAAAGCCAGGGAAGTGAGGCCTGACTTGATCCTTCTGGACGTGATTATGCCCCGCAAAGACGGCTTTAAAATGCTCGGAGAATTAAGAAGCGAAGAGGCGACGTTCCGGATACCCGTGATCATGCTCACCGCCAAAGGGGAAGCCGACTCGATATTCCGGGGCCAGGAATTGGGAGCCATGGATTATATAATCAAACCGTTTGAGTTCGAAGAGTTATTGAAGTTTATCAGGAAATACAGCTTGTAAGCGCGTTAAGAAAACCGGCATCACGGCTAGACAGGAGGCAAAACTGTGGAAGAACAATTCGCGGGCAGCGAGAGACGAAGATCAAAACGGGTAAGAGTAAGCCTTTCGGTCATCTATAGGGTCAATGAGCCTTTAACTGTCCGCCTTTTAACCGCTGATAGGGAAGTCAAGGCGACAGTGATGGATTTAAGCGAAAACGGCATGGCTATCATCACGGATTATGACATCCCCCCGGCAACTCAATTGCTGATCAGATTTACCTTGTTTAAGGTAGACAGAGAAGACGTAAGTTTCTACGGGCCCGTGGAAATAGTAGGAGAAGTCCGTTACAGCACCAAGCGGGACGGCGAATGCCGTTTGGGGATCAATTTTGTGAAGATAGAAGAGGAAGATAAGAGAGAGATCGGCAATTTTTCGAAGATGGCTTTAGACCTGCTGGACAAAGAAAGAAAGCAATAGACACACGGCCCTGCCTGTATAAGGTGATTGTTGCCCCCTGTCCTTGCTATACTTACCATGAAAAATAGCCAAAAGAGATTCCTGTTGTTCTTAATCTGCGGCCTGATACTGATGGGTGTGGGCTTTACCGCATTCACTATTTTTTTTGATCAGGCGGTTTTGGTAAGAAAAGATACGGTGTTCCGTATATCCTGCGATAAGAAAGTAGCGGCGTTAACGTTTGACGACGGGCCTTCTCCGGTATGGACGCCGCAAATACTGAATGAGCTCAAGAAGGCGGGAGTCAAGGCCACTTTTTTTATGATCGGGGAGCACGTGGAAAAATATCCTGAAATAGCCAGGCGCGTGGCTGAAGAAGGCCATGAGATAGGGAATCATACTATCGACCATCACGTCCTTATCTATTACACAATGGATGAACTGGAGAAGGAGATAAAAGATAACGAAAAAGTGATTAAGAGCGTAACCGGGCAGACCACAAAATATTTCAGGCCTCCCAAGGCCTGGCTTACCGCCGACGAGAAAAAAAAGATCAGAGAGATGGGGTATACTGTCGTACTTTGGAGTTTGAATTCCAAGGATTGGGTTACCTTTGACGACAAGTATATAATAAAATACATACTTCGCCATATCAGGCCGGGGGACATAATCCTTTTTCACGACAGCGGAGGGGTGTTCAGCACCGAGGGGGGCAATCGTAGGGAAACGGTCAAAACGATACCGCGCCTGATAGAGAAATTGAAGGAAAAAGGATATTCCCTGGTGACGATAACCGAGCTCTTAAACTGCAAAAACAATGGCCGCTAAGCCCCGTTATGGCAGGCGCATACTCATCCTGATCGGCCTGTCCTACGTGTTTCTTATGCTGGGCAACGGCCTTCTCAGCCTTACCATTCCCGATGAGGTATTCTACGTCCAGACGGCAAAAGAGATGGCAAACCGCCATAGCTGGATGACCCCATACCTATTCGATGTGCCTCAATTCGAAAAACCCATCCTTCTCTACTGGCTTTTACGCCTCGGCTTTATCCTTTTCGGTATCACGAGTTTCGCAAGCCGCTTTTTCCCTTCGCTCTTTGCGATCGCGGGAGCGGTAACGGTTTATTTACTGGGGATCGCGGGATTCAGGGATGAGAAAAAAGCCTTTATCGCAAGCCTTGTGGTGATGTCAAGCGGAGTGTATATCGGTTTAGCAAGGACCGTCTTTACCGATATGATCTTTTCCGTTCTGATCACTATGTCGCTTGCCTCGTTCTACTGGGGGTAGGTCCGGCCCGCCAGGAAAACGGCCGGGATCCTGTTATGTTTTATGTTTTCGGCGTGTGCCGTCCTCGCGAAAGGGCCGTTAGGGTTCGTAATACCCCTGCTGGCTATCGCAGCGTTTACGGTAATAAAAAGGGACGCGCGTTTCTTGTTATGCAGGAGCACGTTCTGGGGCTTTCTTTTATTTTTAGCGATAGCCTTACCCTGGTATCTTTCCATGACCGCACAATACGGTTCAAGCTTCACTCACGAATTTTTCTATAACGATCATTACAGGCGCCTTATCGAGGCGGAGCATTCGGGTAACGATACCTGGTATTTCTACCCTTTTTCTATGATCAGTTGTATGTTTCCTTGGAGCATATATGTAATAGCCGCTTTCGCGTATCTCGTCAGGGATTTCAGGCGCAACCCGCAGCCCTTTGGCCTCTTTTTGCTGTGCTGGATAGGCGCGGTTTTTCTGGTGTTTGAGCCCGCGCACTCGAAATTGGTCAGCTACATCTTTCCTTTATTTCCCGCACTCGCGTTAGTCACGGGAAATTACATTTACGACGCTTCGTCCCGCAACTCCAAGAGCAGCCAGGTTGTCTCATTGCTGACTTTTTTCATTTTTTTGCTGCTACCGGTAGCCGTGTTCATCGTTTCGGCTAAACATCCGCAGTATCTGTCTTCGAAAATTCCTGTTTATGGCTTTATCGTGGCGCTATGCGTCCTGTCTTTTACGCTGCTCTTTTTTATTGTCCGCCGCACGCGATTAAAAGCTGCCTATGTGGTCGCGGTTGCCAATCTTCTGACGCTGGCGGTCATTCCGTTTGTTCGGATTGATCTTGAGCCATACCTTTCTCCCAGGGACATCTGCGATTATTTGTTAACGCATTACAAGGTGGATAATACTATCCTTTGCTCAAAGTTCTTTGTCCGCGGGGTGTATTATTATACGGGGAAAAAGGTAGCGGTAATCGATGTCCCCGGGAAACCGTTCTTTAGCCCGCACCCCATCCCTTTTCTTAATTCGGATACAAAGGTGAGGGATTTCTTGCGCGCTCAAACCGTCACGTACTGCATTCTTAAAAAATCCTCTCTGGAGGATATTGACCGGGCGATAAAGGGCGAGTTTAAAAGCACGCTCTTGATAGTATTGGGAAACGAATACCTCGTGAAAATAGAGAGGTCATGAATATTCTAGGGATATCCTGTTTTTATCACGACAGCGCGGCCTGTATAGTGCGCGACGGGGAAATCATAGCCGCGGCCCAGGAAGAGCGATTTACCCGGAAAAAGCACGACTTTAGTTTTCCCGCGCACTCTATCCGCTGGTGTCTAGAAAAAGCGGGCATCAGCGCCGCGGATTTACAATACGCGGTTTTTTATGAAAAACCTTTCATCAAATTTGAAAGGATCCTGGAAACGTTCCTCAGTTATGCGCCCTCCGGCGTCAGGCAGTACCTCCAGGCAATGCCTTTGTGGCTTAAGCAGAAACTCTGGACCCCGGAGATCATTGCTAAAGAACTAAGGTGCGCGCCAAAGTTGTTATTTGCTTCCCACCACGAATCCCACGCAGCCAGCGCATTCTATCCCTCTCCTTTTAAAGAAGCCGCGTTCCTGACCATGGATGGAGTAGGGGAATGGGACACGGCAAGTATAGGCGCAGGCAGGGGTAATGACGTTGAAATCCTGTATAGCTTGCAATTTCCCCATTCACTCGGCTTGCTGTATTCGGCATTTACGTATTACGCGGGTTTCAAGGTTAATTCCGGAGAATATAAATTGATGGGGCTTGCGCCCTACGGAGAGCCGAAATACGTTAGTGCGATCCTGGATAACCTCGTAGATATCAAGGAAGACGGGTCGTTCAAGCTTGATATGCGGTATTTCGGGTATTGCGGCGGCATGAGGATGACCAACCGGCGGTTTGAGAAATTGTTCGGCGGCCCGGCGAGGAAAGCCGAAACAGCGATCACCGGGAAAGAGATGGATATCGCGGCTTCGATCCAAAAAGTGACTGAAGAGATCATGCTTAAGATGGCCGGCTACGCGCATAAGGTCACGGGGTTAGATTCCTTATGCCTGGCAGGAGGATGCGCGTTAAACTGCGTAGGTAACGGTCGCATCCTCAGGGAGGGCCCTTTTAAGCATATCTGGATACAGCCGGCCAGCGGCGACGCGGGCGCCGCATTAGGCGCAGCGCTCCTGGCGTGGCACAAATACCTAAGGAAAGATAGAAAGGCAGACGCCATCACTGACCGGCAGAAAGCGTCTTTTCTGGGGCCAGGCTTTAGCGATGAGTATATCGAAGCGTTCCTTGAAAAAGAACAGATATCTTTTGAAAAGATATCTTACGAGGACGTCCCTACGGTCGTTTCGGACCTGATACTGCAGGGCAATGTCATCGGCTGGTTCCAGGGCGCCTTGGAATTTGGCCCCAGAGCCCTGGGCGCAAGAAGCATCATCGCTGATGCGCGCCGAGAGGAAATGCAGTCAAAGATGAACCTGAAGATCAAATACCGGGAATCGTTTCGCCCCTTTGCGCCTACCGTTTTGAAAGAAAGAGCTTGCGAATGGTTCGATCTCGACGAAGAAAGCCCTTATATGCTTCTGGTTGCTCCTGTCAAACAGGATAAGAGGATGCCCGCGCGTAATTCCGCGTGCGCCCTGAAAGGGTTCGATCTCCTCAAAGAAAAGCGCTCGGTGATCCCGGCAGTCACGCACGTCGATTACTCCGCGAGGATACAGACTTTAAAAAGAGAGGACGCGCCGCTTTACTACGATGTAATCAACGCGTTCTTTCAGAAGACCGGCTGTCCGCTTATAGTTAATACTTCTTTTAATGTCCGGGGGGAGCCTCTAGTATGCAGTCCGCAAGACGCGTTTAACTGTTTTATGCGGACAGAAATAGACTATCTGGTAATGGGCCGTTTTTTGCTCGATAAACGCGCGCAGGCGCCTTTTTCTCAGAAGGACGAATGGCAAAAATCGTTTGAACTGGATTGACGCATGCAGAGAGTAAACGCCGATAAGACCGTCTTGAAGAAATTTTCTGTTACGATGTGCGCTGCGTTATTCGTCGTCGGTGTTATTGTATCGTTGAAACATTCCGATACGTTCATCTGGTTTTATTCCGCCGGCGCGTTTTTCTTTCTCTTCGGAGTATTTTTCCCGTACCTGCTGAGGCCCGTATATGTGATTTGGATGAAGTTGTCCTTTATCCTGGGCTGGATCAATACAAAGATTCTTCTTTTGGCAGCATTTTATCTCGTCCTGACGCCTATCCATCTGGGATTGATTTTATTCAGGATAGAGCCGCTGGACAGGAAGATAGAAAAAAATAAACCGACTTATTGGAGAAAGAGAAAGAAGCACGTATTTAATCCTTTGGATTATGAAAGGCAATTCTAAGAGGAGGAGAGACCGATGGGACGGCTGTCGATAGTAAAAGAATTCTGGGATTTTCTAAAGGTTCGAAAGAAATGGTGGCTCGCCCCGATCATTATAATATTCTTATTATTAGGCGTGCTCATTTTTTTCGTTCAGTCTTCAGCCGTGGCGCCTTTCATTTATACTTTGTTTTGATTAACGCGGTTTTTGGGTTCAGCTAGTTTAGAAGGCCTGTAATGACAAAAAGAATAATTTTTTCACTTTTTGCCTCTGCCCTACCGGCAGGGGCATATTTTTTAAACGGCGGGACCATATTCGCTGTACTTATTTTATTTTTAATTTTTTTTGGCCTCTTGTTTCGTATTGGCTTTCGTAAAAGCTCCTGCATAATCCTTGCGGTTATTGCCATAGTCGTCAGCTTAGAATTTATTTTATTCGTTTTAGATAAAAACAATATATTGAATTTTAAAGCTAAGAAAACCTGGCTCCTTTCTTCTTTGCCGCATAAAAGCATACTGGTATGTTATCCTACTAACCCCCGGCGATATTTCAATATTGATCTGCGGAATAACGCCACAAGAATTAAATATGGCATTAAGGAGGATGAATGCAGGGATTCTCCTTTTTGTGCAGAAGAGAATTATAATTCTTTGGATTACAGAGAAAGAGAGATTGCCGGTAAAAAGGATAAACCCCGTTTCATCTTTTTGGGAGATTCGTTTACTTCAGGAGAGGGGGTGAAGCTCAATGACAGGTTCAGTGATATGTTGAAAACCAGATATTGGTCCGGTAATTTCGAGGTGTATAACTTTGGCGCAACAGGCGCAGGAATAAATGAAGTCTACAGCAGGCTTTTTAAGGATGCGTTAGCGTCTTTTGCGGACATAATAGTATATTGCTATAACCTGAACGATCCAATTTTAATAGGCGAGATAGCGCAGAGACAGAAATATATAAATGACCTTATGAATATAAGGTATTACAATACGGATCTTTACAAGTTTTTTGAAGAAAAAATACACAGTGCTGCCTCCAGGTTCATGTCGAAATTCTACAGGCTGGAAAGCGGTCTATTGCTGAACTCCAAGATCGCATTTGTTTCCCGGTATGTTTTTTTTAACCGCCGTATCGCCAGAGAAACGGTCAGCTGGTATAAGGATATGTACACCCCGCACAATAAAGGCTGGGATATCACTAAAGAGTTAATTTTAAAGATGAGAGACGAGAGTAACGCCAACAATATATTTTTTGCCGTAGTTATTCTACCGATATTTTATAATTTCGAAAATTATCCTTTTATAGGAGCGCACGCACAGATAGAAGAATTCTGCAGGCAAAACCACATTCCGGTCCTTGACACGTTTTCCGCTTTTAAGTCTAGCGACTACAGAAAGTGCATAGCGCATCCGTTGGATTATCATCCGAATGAGAATGCGCATGCCATGTTGGCCATGAGCATAAATGAGTTTATCGAAAATAATATCAAGAGGGGCAAATTGAAGCTGATTAGCCGGCATTAAAAGCGGCGCATCGTTTTTATGCAATGAGTAGAAAATTTATTATATTGTCTTTATTGGCCTTGATACTCTTCCATTTTGTAAACAATTATTTCTGGTGTGCGCAAGATTCACTTACCATGGAAGATGATATGGGCAACCATCTTTATACGCATTTAAGAGTGTATAATGGCCTGCAAGATATGATGGTCTCTCCCGATGGCCCTATTTTTACTATGCAGAGATTATTTTTTATGTCCCAAGACTATACGGCACGCAATTTACAATTTTACCCTCCTTTGTTTTTCTTCACCTCTGCTTTTATAAATGCTGCTTTTCATACCACGAGCCTTTTAATTACACGTCTTGCAAATATGCCGTATTTTGTTCTATTGATTATTGCCGTATACCTTATAGGGAGGATTATTTTTGGCGCAGCCTATGGCTTACTCGCCGCAGTATTGATTTCTTTATATCCGAGCATAGCAGGCATGTCAAGATTATATACTTTAGATTTTCCTCTTGCCTGTGTTACTGTTTTTGCGGTCTATTGCCTTATAAAGACAGATTATTTTACGAGATTAAAAGAAAGTTCTATATTCGCAGTAGCATTAGGTATCGGAATTCTGATCAAGGCCCAGATACTTTTTTTCCTCATTGCTCCGTGTCTTTACGCTATGGTAAAAAGTATTTGGGAGAACCGCAAAAATAAAAGAAAAATTTCATTGATATTCGGCAACGCCTTTATTGCGTTGTTCATTGCCATGCTGGTTTCATCGGTATGGTGGTTGCCAGTAATGAAATCTATCCTGCAGAAATTTTATGTGCAAGCCAGTGTTATGTATAGCGCGAAAAGTCCGCCTGGCTGGATAGGCGGATTAATGGATTTAAGGCCATTTTCCCGGGATTGGCTGCTTAGCTATGTTTATTTTTCGCTCAATAATTTCTCCCCGGTTTTATTCTTTTTGTTTATCGCGGGCCTGGTGTGTTTCCTGAGAATAAAATTTAAACACAAAGGCATCATCATAGCATGGCTATTGGCGTCCTATCTTTTACTTACGTTTTTCCCTGTAAAAAAAGATAGATTTTTTATGCCCGCCCATGCGTCTATGGCATTAATTTCCGTCGCTTTGTTTTACGCTATCAAGAACGGTAAGGTTAAAAAAATTTTGATTGTTACTTTTATAGGCTTCGCTTTATTTCAATTCTTCTTTCTGTCCTATTTCTCTAGTAATAAGGACTTTAATCAGAGAAATTCAATATTCCATCTGGTTACTCCCATGGATACACCAAAGATGTATGGAGCTTCAGGACCAAAATTAAACTTTTATGAATGTATCTGTTCGTATCCTTTTAAATCAAACATAAAGCAGGTTTCTTTAAGTTTAATCAAATATACGGCAGAGACATCCGCAATAAGAAAAGAAAAGAATATAGGTATATTAGTTCACAGAGCGACGCAAGGGCATGAGGATTTTAGTTTAATGTATATTTTAAAGTCTAATAATCAAAGTATAAAGTTTTATTCACTTTCAGAAAAGTTCCATTCTCCGTTTGCCGAAAGAGGGGATACCAATAAGCCCCCTCTGTACGATTATGTAATCATAGTGATAGACGATAAAAGCCTTGGGTTAAGCGACAATATAACGTTAGAGCAGATACGAGGAGCAAATGGTCATATGGCGCTAGAGCATCAAGATTCTTATTTCCCGGTAGATTCCTGGAGGCTCCGGCCGGACAATGCCCGGGTATTTTTATTTAAACGCAAGGTGATCCAAGAATAGGCTATGCCCAAACATAAAAAGATAATTTCAATTAAATATATCTTATTCTCATGCATAATTTGCAGTTTTGTTTTTGTTTGTATTGAAAGCTTGCTTAAGGTAACAGGTTTTAGTTTTTACCCGAACGACTTGCGGTTTGTTCTAAGCGAAGATTATAAAGTATTTATGCCAGACCGCGGCAAACGTTTCTACGCTACCAATCCGAGAAAATCCGGTATTTTCGTTGAACAGAGTTTTGCGGTCAATAAAGCCAAACATGCGTATAGGATTTTTATTCTCGGCGGATCTTCCATAAATTATTTGAAGCATTTTGATGCTTTGAAAGATAAACTTGAGACTGCCCGGCCCGACAAGGTGTTTGAGATAATAAATGCCGGCGGCTTGTCGTATGGCACAAATAGGTTATTATTAGTGTTTCAGGAGATTTTAGAATACCAGCCCGACCTGATAATCCTTTACAGCGGCCATAATGAATTTGAGGAAGAATGCTTGAAAACAGAATTTAAGAAAACGGTTTTTACCCGCCTTAACGAATCGCTATTATCCTTTCGATTATATCAATTGGCCTCTAAGATACACTATACTATCAGGAGTTTTTGGTTTACAAGTTACGCAGCGGCCAGAAACCGTCAAATAATAAACCCGGTTTTTCCGCCAGATACGCGCGTAACCTGGGGCAGGTCATTTAATGAGAGAGATAAGCGGCTCATTTACGAAAATTATCTTTACAATATAGAGACCATGGCAAGAATAGCGAAAGATAAATCTATCAATTTGATCATATCCACAGTGGCGTATAATCAGATTGGAACCCCCCCTTTTTATTCTTTCAGGTACGGTACATTCGGAAATTTTAAGAAACAAGCCGTGCCACGTCTGATTGAAAAAAGCCTACATGAAAGTACGCAGGATCCTTTTTGTGAATACGCGATCGGCGAATTCTTTTATCAAAAAGAGAATTTTCCTGAAGCAAAAAAACATCTTGAAGACGCATTTATTCTAGATGCGCAGCCTCATCGCGCAAACAGAATAATAAACGCGATGGTCCGAAGAACGGCCATACAGTACAACGTACCGTTAATAGATATGGAAGAAAGAATTCTAGCCTCTTCTACGGGTAGCGTCGCGTCTTTAAAGTTATTCAGTGACCACTGCCACTTAAATGAAAAAGGACAGTTAATTTTGCTGGATGGATTTTACGAAGCAATTAAAAAGATCTTAAAGACAGGTTGAAATTAATTTTAGCCCATTAATCAAAAGGCTAAGGGAGCGTAATGCCATTTCCGACTTACACGAAGAAATTCCTGTCCAGACTCCTGTATTGTATCGCCTCTGAAAGGTGTTCGGTCTTTATCTGTTCCGATCCCGCCAGGTCCGCGATCGTCCTTGTGACCTTCAATATTTTATCATATGCCCGGGCGCTGAAATTAAGCTCTTGTATGGCCATCTTCAGCAATTCGCTTTCCTCCTTGCCCAGAGTGCAAAACTTACGCACTTGCCTGTGAGACATTTGGGCATTGCACATAATGCTTTCATCTTTGAATCTTTCCCTTTGAATACCCCGCGCTTTATTGACCCTGTCCTTGATTTGCGCTGAACTCTCCGCGGGCAGATTGCTGGAGAGTTCTTGATACCTTGCAGCCGGTACCTCTATATGGATATCGATCCGGTCCAGCAGAGGGCCGGATATTTTGGCACGGTAGCTGTGGATTTGCGTTGTCGAGCACCTGCAGGAAGATCGGGCGTCAGTATAGCGGCCGCATTTGCAGGGATTCATCGCGCATACCAGCATAAAAGAAGCCGGGAAGCGAAACGATCTATTGACGCGCGAGATGATGACGCAGCCGTCTTCCAAAGGCTGCCTTAATGCTTCCAGGCAGTTGCGCCTGAACTCGGGAAGTTCATCCAGGAACAAGACGCCCTGATGGGCCAGGCTTATTTCTCCCGGCGAAGGCACGGATCCGCCTCCGACCAGCGCCGCATCAGATATGGTGTGGTGAGGAAGGCGGAAGGGGCGCGTAAAAATAATTCCTTCTTGAACAGGCAAGGTTCCGGCTGCGGAATGGACCTTGGTTATCTCAAGCGCTTCTTCAATGGTCAGGTCAGGCATAATACCGGGTACCCTTTTAGCCAGCATGGTCTTTCCGCTCCCGGGTGGGCCGATAAAAAGGATGTTGTGGCTTCCTGAAACTGCGACTTCAAGCGCCCTTTTTGCGAAATATTGCCCTTTTACTTCAGAGAAGTCCTGCTGATACCTGCAGGCGCGTTGGAATATCTCTCCTAAATTCTGCTTAAAAGGCTTGATGAGGTCAGGACTGTTCAAGAATTCCACGGTCCCCTTTAATGTCTTTAAGGGGTACACAGAAAGTCCTGCCACCAAAGCGGCTTCTTTTGCGTTAAGATGCGGGATGATAAGGCGTTTTATATCAGATTTTACCAGAGAAATACTGGCTGGCAAGACACCCTGCACATGGCGCAGCGACCCGTCAAGGGACAACTCGCCCAGAATACAATAACTCTTCAGGTTTTCGCTGTTTATTTGCCCGGTCGCAGCTAGTATCCCCAGCGCAATGGGCAGGTCAAACGCAGTTCCCTCTTTTTTTATGTCCGATGGCGCCAGGCAAATGGTTATACGGTCGCCGGGCCACTTAAAACCGGAATTTTTGATTGCTGACTTGACCCGCTCCCGGCTTTCTTTGATAGTGGTATCCGCAAGCCCCACAATATTTATCGCGGGTAAACCATTTGATACATCCACCTCAATTTCAACAGGATAAGCTTCTAATCCCAATAATCCGTAACTTAAAGTTCTCGCGATCATTATCCCTCCATCAATATAATTTTTTTAATCCAGGGTAGCGCAGACGTTGCGAACCATGCTTTTACTTCAATAGACGCAAGGGAAGGCAAAATCTAACAAAAATTCAGCGCATCTGTTTGGCAGGCAAAATAGCTTGCTTTTTAAATTCCCTAGTATATAATATTTAAACAAAACAAGGGGCAGGTATGAAGGCAAAAGAGATTCTTTTGGCCGTTTTCTTGCTGGGAATCGCTATTTTTAGCGTTTTTCTCTATGGGTCGTCATTGCGGGAGAGATACACCCTGGTAGCCACGCTTGAAAAGATGGAAGCCCAGATGCAGACCCTTGAAAACGAGAAATCAGACCTCCAGTCTTCTTTGGAAAAGGAAAAAGAGATACATAATGCTCTCGCCGATGAAAACCGGGGGCTTAAAGACAGCTTGAAAGAAAATAATGAGCGGGTGGCTGCGCTTGAAGCCGAGTTAAAGGAGGCATCCCGTGTAGCAAGCGAGCTTAACGGGCAGATCGCCGCCCTGAAGGCCGAGAATGCTTCTCTGACGGAGAAGAAGGAGAAGCTCGCGCTTGAGCTGGTCCAGGTTTCTTTTGAAAAAGACCAGATTAACGCCAGGTTAAGTTCCCTCTCCGAGCTAAAAAAAGCCATCAAAGAGCTAAGAACGAAGATGCGTCACGCCCACGTCGCAATGAACAAGCTGGAACAAACAGACAGGGCTGTTATCGCAGGTAACCGGGGTTACCTTTTAAAAGACGGAAAGCTGACGTCCCGGCCAAGGATCAGGATCGAAGTAGAGCCCGTATCGCGAAAAAAGAGTGAATAACGTCATATCTGAGCTAATTGAAAATAAGATACTGATTACCACGCTCTCCAGCTGGTTTATCGCGCAGACCGTTAAGGTAGTGATCGGGGTAATTACCCAGAAAAGGTTTGATTTCCGCTGGTTTATAGGCACAGGCGGCATGCCTTCCAGCCACACCGCCGGAGCTTCGTGCCTTGCCACTGCCATCGGCGTGAATTACGGTTTTAACAGCGTATACTTCGCGCTGGCGGCTTCCTTCGCCATAGTGGTGATGTTCGACGCGCAGGGAGTGCGGCGCGCGACGGGGAAACAGGCGCGGATATTAAACAAGATCATGGACGATATATACTGGCAGGGAAAGATCCAGGAAGGCCGTTTACGCGAACTCGTAGGCCACACTCCGATTGAAGTGATCGCGGGCTTTTTCCTCGGGATGATTATCGCCCTGGTTTCCGAGATAAAATAATACACGTTCCTAAAATGAGGAGAAGGAGGCATTTGTGAGGAGAATTTTACTGATAACCATTCCGGTAGTTGCGGTATTGCTGACTATCTTTATTATATTTCAAATCGGCAGGGGCAGCGCCTCCTCGCGTATGAAAAATGCGGCGGGGGATTCTGTCGCGGGCTTGCTCGCTCAGGCAAGAGAATACGAGGCGAAGGGCAAGCTCCCGGAAGTAAAAATGGCGTACCAGAAGCTCATCAACGGATTTTCCAGTTCTAATCAGATCATGTCCTGGCAGAAAAAGCTGGAGGAGCTGAACATAAAAGTGCTTTTTTCCCCGGTTATTACTCCCAGGAGTGCGCAATATGAGATAAAGCCGGGCGACACGCTTTACAAGATCGCTAAACAATTCAATACCACCACTGAACTGATCATGAGGAGCAATAATCTGACCAGCGACAAGATCGTGCCAGGCAGGAAGATCAAAGTCTGGACTTCGCCTTTCAGTATCCTGGTGGATAAGTCCCAGAATATCCTGGTCCTTAAGACCGACGAAGAGATCATCAAGACCTATACCGTTTCGACCGGGGCAAATAACTCCACCCCGGTAGGGACGTTCAAAATCATAAATAAACTTCGTAATCCTACCTGGTTTAAGGCGGGCGCGGTGGTGGCGCCGGGGAGCCCCGAGAATGTCCTGGGCGCGCGCTGGCTGGGATTCAGCGTTCCCGGTTACGGCATACACGGCACCATCGAACCCCAGGCCCTGGGGCAGCAGGTTACCCAGGGTTGCGTGCGCATGTCCAATTCCGACGTCAGCGAATTATATGATATTGTTCCCGTGGACACGGAAGTCACTATCGTAGATTGACGCCATTATAGAAAACCATTCACCAACCGCTTATTCGAATGAACGGCCTCGAATTTGAAAAACCTATCGTAGAGCTGGAAAAGAAAATACAGGAGTTGAAAACTTTTATTTCCGACAAAAAGATCGACCTCAGTTCGGAAGTAAAGCGCCTGGAAGAAAAGCTCGAAACCTTAAGGAAAGACACCTACAGCAGCCTGACCGCCTGGCAGAGGGTGCAGATCGCGCGCCACCCGCAGCGCCCCTATACGTTCGATTATATCTCCATGATCGCAAGCGATTTTCTGGAGCTGCACGGAGACAGGAGCTTCCTTGACGATAAAGCCATGGTCGGCGGGCTCGCAAAAATAAACAACCAGAAAGTCATGATAATGGGCCATCAAAAAGGAAGAGACACTAAAGAAAACCTGAAACGTAACTTTGGCTGCGCCCATCCCGAAGGATACCGCAAGGCGCTGCGCCTTATGCAGCTGGCCGAAAAATTCCACTTGCCCATAGTAATATTCGTTGATACGCCCGGAGCTTATCCAGGCATCGGCGCTGAAGAGCGCGGCCAGGCGCAGGCAATCGCGCTCAACCTGAGGGAAATGGTTTCAGTCGCCGTCCCGATAATGACCATTATTATCGGAGAAGGAGGTTCAGGCGGCGCGTTAGGCATCGGTATCGCGGACAAAGTGTGCGTATTGGAAAATGCCTACTATTCGGTGATTTCCCCTGAAGGGTGCGCTGCGATATTATGGAAGAGCAGCGCCAAGGCTCCCGAGGCGGCTGAAGCGCTGAAATTGACCGCCCAGGACCTGCTCAAGATGGGGATCATTGATGAGATCGTACCGGAGCCTTTGGGCGGCGCGCATCGTGACCCCCAGAAGATGGCCCAGACTTTGAAAGGCCGGATCATCGAGTATCTCAAGGAACTGAAGGCCTTAAAAACCGATGAATTATTAAAAATGAGGTACGAGAAATTCAGGAGCATAGGCAGCATAGGATGATCGAGCATGAATTGATGCTATTGGGGCTCTTGAAAGAAAACCCCAAACACGGTTACGAGATAAAAAAAGAAATAAAAGAGATATTTTCCCTGTTTGCCGGGATAAATTTAAAGTCAATATACTATCCGTTACGGATACTGGAAGAAAAGGGACTAGTGTTAAAGCGCGCGGTAAAGTCGGGGAAACGCCCCCTGCGTTATGTCTATCAACTCACCGCCCGCGGCGAGTCACGTTTTAAAGCGCTCCTGGCTAAAAGCCTCCTTGATTTTACCAGGCCGCAGTTCAGCATAGATTTAAGCCTTTATTTTCTGAACTATCTGAAGCCCGCCGTTGCGCGGCGCAGGCTGCGGGCGCGAAGCTTCATCCTGAGGCAGGTTTCGAAAAGCCTGGGACAAATGACGCAGTCGTTCCGGAAGAGAAAACCTCTTTCTTTGAGCAGGATCCTGGACCATAACCTGAAAATGCTTGAGGCAGAATCGTTGTTTTTGTCGAATCTCACAAAAACACTATAGAAAGGGGCGCGTATGTTTGAAGATGATATGCTCCGGATGTTGATTCCAGGGGGTATCGTTGTCCTTATCATCATACTGATCTTTCGTATCAAGTCGCAGATAAAACGCATGATCAAAAACGAAATATACAATAATTTCCCCGCCATTAAGAATAAAATCGAGGATTTCTCGAACCGCCTCGATTTCCTTAAAACGAAGATCGATGACCTGGAACGAAGGATTGTGGAGTTGCGCAGGAAAAAAGGAGAGTCAGCGTAGGCGAGAGAAGGGAGGAGTAACGTGCAGGAGAAGGCGAAGATTCTGATAATCGACGATGAAGAAGATATATGCAATTTTTCCAAATCGATACTGGAAAAAACGGGGAAATTCGAGGTGACTGTTTCGACACGCCCCCTTACCGGGATCAATCTGGCCAAGGCCAATAAGCCCGACCTTATCCTTCTTGACCTGTTTATGCCGGAGATGGACGGTTCCAAGGTGGCCGAACATTTGCTCGCCAACGACAATACAAAAGACATTCCTATCGTGTTTTTGACCGCGCTGGTCAAGGGTGACGAGGTTAAAGACGGCGAAGGCAGGATCGGCGGCCGAAGGTTTATCCCGAAGCCCGTTTCTCCCCAGGACCTCATATCCCAAATCGAGGCCATACTAAAGAAACAAGAGCCGATATAGGGAGGGCAAAGAGATTCATGGAGGCGCTTAAGAAAATAACGCAGGATAAGAATACTCCCTTCGCATTGCGGGTTACCTATTCGGTGGTCAAGATACGCGAAGATGTTTCCGTGCGCAAGGTTGCCGCGATCCTGAAAAAATATAAGATTGGCGCCTTGATCGTGGAAAGAAAAGGCAAGCTCTGCGGCATCATATCCGAAAGAGATATAGTCTGGAAGGTGGTAGCCAAGGGAAAAACGCCGGATGAGGTAAAGGCCAGGGACATAATGACCAGGAAGGTAATCACGGTAGACGTCAACGAAGGCATCGATAAGGTCTATGAGACGATGAAAAGAATACCTTTCAGGCACCTGCCTATTACCAAAGAAAATAAGGTCATCGGGATAGTCTCAAGCCGCGATTTGATGTATTTGCGCCGGCTCAAAACAGTCAGGAAGTAGCTTTTAGTAAATGCTGGGTAGCGGCGCCGTATCAGCCGGCTCGGGTTTCTTTTCAGGCAAGTTCGTAGCAGGATATTCCCATTGAGAGCTTTGCTCGTATTTTTACCGTCGTGGTATATTCAGAAAGGAGGCACACATTATGGCGATAAAAAAAATCGAAGTCATATGCCTGCCCTGTCCTCGCTGTGAGTTCATCATAAAGAAGATCAAAGAGGCCATCAGGGGCCTAGAGTACGAATACAAGATCCCGATAAAGTATGAATTCGTACACACGACTAATCTTAAGACAATGGTCCGCTACAGCGTAAACGCCTCGCAAACTCCTATCGTCCTCGTAAATGACAGTGTTGAATTCGCGGGGAGGATCGAGGCAACCGCCATACGGCCGAAATTAGATTCCATACACAAAGGTTTTTAACCGCTGTATCTTGCATGCCGGCAGCAAAAGCCGAATCCGATTCAATCATGCGAAAACAAAACGAAATTTTAGTTGACATCGCCGCAGTATCTTGTAAAATAAGATAAATTTTAATAGTAAAATTTTACTAAGTGAGCGCATTAGTTATGAAGCCGTCTATCAGTGTACTGGCGATATAACTTATAGGCGCGAACTATACCAACTACTACGAGCGGATTTCGAAGAAATACGCGAAGTGCTTAGTAGGTGGTGTACGGCAGAATCGCGATAAGAGAGGAGAGCCGCTTGGACTGGGAACCTCGCACAGAAGAAAAATTCAGGCTGATGATTTCAAAGATACCGGTATTCCATCGCCACATTACGCAAGAGGCGGTCACGAAAAAAGCCGGGGAAAATTCCGTTTCACGGGGCGCTGCGAGGATAGAAGAGCAGGACGTGGTCGCTGCTTTTTTCTCGGATGTGCCGACCCCTTTTTACAGCATGATGGTAAGGCTCTTGGACGAAGTAGGGTTTGATTACAACAAATTCGGGTTTCCGAAAAAGCCATAGGAAGCAGAGATGAAAGTAGCGGTCATCGGCTCAGGCGCCATAGGCAGCCTGGTTGCCGGATATCTGAAATTCAAGGATACTGATGTCGCGCTGATAGGGCGAAGGCACTCTATTGAAGCAATCAAAAAAGAGGGATTAAGCATACTGGGCACAAGAGGCAATATCCACGTAGATATCGACTGCTTTGAGAAGCTTCATGAGCCCCCTGCAATAGCCGTCCTTGCGGTTAAGACGCAGGATTGCGCAAAAGCGGTAAAAGAAAATTTATTGTATCTTAAGGACGCTACCGTGGTCACTACCCAAAACGGCGTACAGGCGGATACCATAGTCGCCCAGAGCCTGCCTAAAGACCATATTATTTCCAGTATAGTCATGTTCGGTTCGACGTATCTGGAACCGGCGAAGGTGGTGCATAATTTCGAAGGTCCGTGGATATTCGGAAAATTCTCCGCAGCCCCTGACGCTACTGTGACAGCAACCGCCCAGCTGTTAAAAAGGGCCTTCCCCGTGGTTATCGCGGATGATATCAGAGGCATGAAATACCTTAAAATATTCCTTAACGCCAACAACTGCATTCCGGCGATATTGGGCATGAGCATGCAGGAATCCTTCGCCGACCACGAAATAAGCGGCCTGAGCATCGCCATATGGAAAGAGGCATTGGGGGTCGTTGCAAAGGCAGGGATAAAATTAGCGTCATTGCCCGATTTCCCCGTCAGCCGTCTCACCGAATTGGTCTCCATGCCCGCGCATGAGGCAGCGAAGATCTTTTCCCAGATCATGACTAACCTGAGCACTGAACCACTGTTCGGCTCAATTTTGCAGAGCATCAAAAGGAACCGGCCTTCCGAAATAAATTATATAAACGGAGAATTCCTGCGTTTGGCCAAAGAGCACAAGGCGGCTTGTCCTCTCAACGAAAAGCTCGTGAAGCTGGTGTATCGTGTGGAAATAACCAAGCGGTTCCTGTCTAAAGAGCAGTTGCTGGCTGAAACAAAGGCGTTTGTTCACGCAAAATGATACATTCACCCTTTCCCAGATTAAAACTTACCGTCGTTAACGTGTTCGGAGATTGCTACCATGGTTATAAACAGGGTGAGGAAATCATCCTGGAGGATTTTACCCATCCGCCGAAACACTTCTGCCTGGGCCTGGCGCACGCGCTGTTTCCCGTGATCTACGCGTTGAGCTTCGGCGCTCAATTTCCCTTCAGGGATAACCAGCGTTCACTGCTGGTCACTTGCCCCGATGGGGGAAAACTGGAATTCAAAGCGGAGATCCTGGATAAGGAAGGCAATGTCGAGTCCGTGCCGAAGGACCCCGGTTTCAAAGGACCCAATCCCAAGAAGATGGTAATAGAGGTGGTAAAGGCAAAAGGAAAGTGCGCGTTCGGCTACAAAGTCGGCGATACATGGGAAACAGCAGGCTTAAAATGCATACCGGGTTTCTGCGGGGCGGCGTTTCATACGGCATTTCCGGCTTTATTCGCCCTTAACTTCGGCGCCAAATTTTTCTTTATGGAAAGCCCCGATTCAATCGACACCGTTACTTGTCCTGACGGAGGCAATATTATATTTAAGGTAACAAGAGCCAAGGAAGAAACCCATGAAAAATAAGAGACGGGTGGTGGTAACGGGCATCGGCGCCATCTCCCCCAACGGCATAGGCAAGGATAATGTCTGGAAGGCGATGACTGCGGGAAAATCCGCGATAAAGCTGGTGGACGAATTTGACGTTTCTGTCTTTAATACCAAGATCGCCGCCCAGGTGAAGGAGTTTGACCCGTTCAAATTCGGCTTGAGCCACGCCGACGCAGTACGCATGGATAGATATGTCCAGTTCGGGGTTGTCGCCGCCGATATGGCGATCAAGGATAGCAAACTGGATTTTTCCCGGATAGATACGCAGCGCGTGGGCGTCTGCCTCGCCAACGCAATTTGCGGGACAAAGTATATGGAGGAGGAGTTCGCGATCGTTACCGATAACGGCAAGAACCCTATTGACCCGGCTAAGGTGCGCCCGGACCTCTACGACGCCGCGATGTTTAACACTCCCTCGATAGAAATATCGGCGAAATACGGCTTGCGAGGTATCTGCGATACCTTATCTACGGGCTGTACTGCGGGAACGGATTCATTGGGCTTTGGTCTTGAGACCATACAGGACGGCGACCATGACGTAATGGTCTGCGGCGCCGCGGAAGCCCCCATAACACCGATTACCTTCGGCGCGTTTGACGTCGTCAATGTCTTGTCTGCGCGTAACGATAATCCGGAAGCGGCAAGCAGGCCCTTTGACAATAAGCGGGACGGGTTTGTCCTGTCTGAAGGCGCGGGTATTTTGATCCTTGAAGAACTCAATCACGCTTTAAAACGCAACGCCACGATTTATTGCGAAGTGACGGGATTCGGCACCAGCTGTAACGCTTTCCACATGACCGATCTTCCTTCCGACGGAGGAGCCATGGCTAAGTGCATAGTCTTGGCGCTGGAGGACGCCGGCATAAAGCCGCAGGCCATAGACCATATCAACGCGCACGGCTCATCGACCAGGATGAACGACATTTTTGAAACCAACGCCTATAAAACGGTGTTCGGCGATCACGCCTACAAACTGCCGATAAGCTCCCTTAAGTCAATGATCGGCCATCCTTTGGCTGCGGCAAACGCGATAGAGCTTACGGTATGCGCGATGATCTTCCAGAAAAACATACTTCCTCCTACGATCAACCAGGAAGAGAAAGACCCCCTGTGCGACTTAAACTATATACCCAACGAGGCAATACAGAAAAAAGTCAATACCATAATGAAGGCCAGCAGCGGGTTCTCCGGGATCCACTCATCGCTTGTCTTAAAACGATATGAATAAAATAGCGGTCACAGGTTTAGGGATTGTGAGCCCTTCAGGGATAGGCAAGCGCCAGTTCTGGGCCAATATCAAATCAGGAAGGTCTTTCGTAAAAGAAATCACTCGTTTCGACGCCTCGAAATACCCTTCGCATATCGCAGGCCAGATCGACGACCTGGAAAAATATAGCCATGTGTCAGAGCGTCTTCTTAAGAAGATAGACGTGTTTTCCCATATGGCGCTTATCGCGGCGGAACTCGCGCTGCAGGATGCCGGATTAGACATAAAACAGGAAGACCCGAACCTCATAGGGATATTCCTGGGCAACGCGATAGGCGGCTGGCTTTACGCGGAAACAGAGCTTCGCGATCTCTACATAGAAGGCAGGGAAGGGGTTTCTCCCTATATGGCATCTGCCTGGTTTCCGGCTGCCCCGCAGGGGCAGGTTTCCATCTATTACGGGATAAAAGGTTTCAGCAAGACCGTGGTTTCGGACAGGGCGAGCTCTCTCATGGCGCTTGGTTACGCGCGCAGCACCTTATCAAAAGGAAAGCTGGAATTTATCCTTTCCGGCGGCATGGAGGCTCCGGTCACGCCTTACGCGCTTTTATGCTGTAATACCTACGGTTCGCTTTCAAAAGATAACGCGCATCCCAATACTGCCTATCGGCCGTTCGATAAGAAAAAGAGCGGATTTGTCATCGGCGAAGGCGCGGGGATAGTGGTAATGGAAGACATGAAACACGCCAGCGCCCGTAACGCCAACATAGCCGCATTTATATCCGGTTACGCTACCACCTGTGACGGTAAAGACAGGATCCTGCCCGCCCCAGACGGCAAGCAGCTCGCCAGGGCTATTACCATGGCGCTTGCCGACGCGGGGGTGACCAAAGACGATATCGATTACATAAGCCTGGATGGAATGGCGGTAGATATTTGGGACAAAAGCGAAGCCGAAGCGATAAAGGCGGTTTTCGGCGAGAAGGTAAAAGACGTGCCGGTGAGCTGCCCGAAATCGATGTTCGGGAATTTGCTGGGCGCCTCAGGCGCGATAGACCTGATCATAGCGATCCTGGCCATGGAACACGGTTTAGTCCCGCCCACGATCAACCTGGACAGCCCGGACCCCGAAGGGTTGCATTACGTAACGGGAAAGGCTCTGCCGAAAGAGATCAGGAGGTCCTTATTGATCTCGCGCGGAAGGGGAGGGATCAATTCGGCGCTGGTGGTAGAGAAACCGCAGTAATCCACAATTGCATTAAACACAATAACGAACGGGGGGTTGTACAGATGAAAATACTGTTTGTGATGCCGAAGGTAGGCGCGTGGGCGACGCACGGGACACACCGTTCTCCGAACCAGTTGTACGCGCATTGGGCGGCGTACGCGCGGGAGAGGGGGTATGAGGATGTTTCGGTGATCGACGGCAAGGCCGACCAGATCCCCATGGACCAATTGATCGAGCAGGTCAAACATAAAAACCCCGACATCGTAGTTATGGGTGAACAGCTTCACGGCTACGGCGGTTACGGGGTATTGCGCCATTTCAAAGAGGCAGCCGCCGGGATCAAAAAGGCATTGCCCAAAACAAAAATAATCCTGGGCGGGCTGTGGTATTCAGCTATGCCTGTCCCCACACTGGAGGAGAATCCCGCGGTTGATTTTGTGGTTATGGGCGAGGAGGAATCGTTCGGGGATTTGATCGAGGCGATCGATAAAAAAAAGGACCTTAAAGAGGTGGGCGGCGTGACTTCGCGCGTTGACGGGCAAATCGTTATGGGACCTCACAAGCCGCTTTTGGAAGACCTGGATACATTACCCTTGCCGGCGTACGACCTGTTCCCTATGGACAAATATGTCGGCCATACGTATTGGAAGCCGTTTGTAGACATGGTCACCTCGCGGGGATGCCCTTCGGCCTGCACGTTTTGTTATGAATGGGACCAGTTTGACCCGCGTTCGCCCTCGGACTTCCTGAAATGGCGCGCCAAGAGCCCCGAGCGGGTCATCGAGGAAATGGAGCTGCTGCAAAACAAGTACGGGGTCAAGGTGGTAGTGATCCAGGACGACAATTTTAATGTCGACCCCGAACGCGTAAAAAGGTTCTGCAATCTGAAGAAGCAGAAGAAAATCGACATCAAATGGGTCTCGCTCGGCAGGGCCATCGATTGGGTCAATTGCGAATCCATCCTTCCTTTGATGAAAGAAACCGGCTTGTTCATGGGGGTATTCGGCATTGAAGTGACCACCCAGTCTGAGCTCAAGAAAATCGCCAAGGGCATCACTATCGAGCAGATCAAGAAGACCATCGAGATCCTTCGAAAAAACGATATTGCCATTGTCGCGGATATCATGATGGGCTTTGACTATGACACGGAAGCCATTATCAAGCAGCGTTTTGAGTTTACCGATCAGGTTGACCCGGATATCCTCTGGGTAGGCTACGTGACCCCTGCCCCGAATTCACCCATGTGGAGGATTTCCTTAAAGAAGAACTGGGTTGATCCTAAAAAAGTAGATTTCAGCCAGTGGGACTTTTTGCACCCCGTTATTCCCACGGACCACTTGTCCATAGAGGACCTTGGCAGGCTGGGATCATGGTGCATGCGCGAGTTCTTTTCAAAGCCCGGCCGCATCAACCGTATTATGGAGAGTAATTTTGACCCACTTGCTAAGCTCTGTTTCCAGGACGTGATGGCAGGAGTGGGAAAATGGGAGGCGGGGGCGACTAAGGGGGAGACGCATATATAGGGTAATACAGAATCACTCCGACTCGCAGCGTGTGCTGAAATTCTCTCCGATAATTTCAGCACGCTCGTCGGAGTCTCGCGCAGTAAGCGCGCACTTGGCCATCCTTTAGGCCAAGGTGCGCTAAATAAAAACTTTTCACCAAGCCCTAAAGGATGGGCTGGTGTTCCGCTTTCTGCGGAAGGTGTTCGAGGAGGGTTGAGATGGATACGAAGCAGAAGATCAAAGATACGCTGGTGAAGTTATTGAAGATAAAGCCGGAAGAATTAAAAGACGATGTGGCCCTGGCCGACGGTATCGGAGTCGATTCCACTGAAATGGTAGAGACGGTCATCGCGCTGGAGAAAGAATTTGCCACGAAATTCAGCCCGAAAGAGATCACCAAATTCTCTACGATCAACGAGATCGCAAAAGTGATCCAGGCAAAGGCAGCCGTCGCAAAATAGTGAGCCGCGCGGATCTTAAAGATGCAAAGATCCGCGTTTTATTTAAGCGGGCTTAAAACAAAGGCAAAAGCTGATGAAAATAATCGACTTAAGTTTGCCGATCGATGAAAAAGCCTTCGAAGTCCATCATGTCGATATAGAGCGGGTAAGCCATACGCAGGGAATAGAAAAGTTCAACCGCGTGATCATGGGCAAGACCATTTTTGGCCGGATGCAATACCTATTAGGCAGACGCATCCTGAAAGCGAAAGACTTGCCTGACGAAGAATTCCTTTCTTTGGAAATCGTGCATTCGCCTGTGCATATCGGTACCCACCTCGATTACTCCTTCCATTACGGTTCTCACTCGGAAGGCCGCCCTTCCAAGACGGCTGAAGAAATCCCTCTGGAATGGTGTTACGGTGACGGGGTACGCCTTGACCTTACCTATAAGAAACCGCAGGAAACGATCGCCGCTTCGGATATTGAAGCATGTTTAAAGAAAATAAAGTATTCCCTTAAGCCATTAGATATTGTGCTTTTTTATACGGGATCGGACGCCTTCTACGGAAGCCCGAAATATTTTGCGGAATACCCCGGGGTGGATATATCCGCGATAGACTATCTGCTTGACAGGGGTATCAGGATTTTCGGCGTAGATACCATGGGCATTGACCGGCCGTATAAATTCATGCTCAAGGAATTTCTCCACGATAAGAAACGCGATGCATTCTATCCGGCGCATTTCTACGGCAGAAAAAGAGAATTTATCCACATAGAGCGTCTCGCCAATCTCCGGAGCCTGCCTGATTTCGGCTTTAAGATTTCCTGTCTGCCGATAAAGATCAAGGGCACGGGGGCAGCATGGGCAAGGGTAGTGGCATTTACCGAGTGAGGGAGCATGGTTAAATCATCGATAAGCGATTTAGAGAAAATGATGGAATTTCCGAGAGAAGGCGTGTTCAGCAAGGTCCTGGTAAGAGGAGAGTCATCAAATCATACCCTGATGTGTCTGGCTAAAGGCACAGACATATCGGAACACACTTCCAGCCGCGAAGCAGCGGTCACCGTATTAAGAGGAAAGGGTACCTTTGTATTACGCGGCAGGAAGATCCGGATGAAGCCCGGTGTTTTTATTTTTATGCCGAAGAGCGCGCCGCATTCGCTCAGCGCAAGCGAAGACCTGGCGATCTTGTTGAGTCTGAGCGGGAAGAGGTAGCTTTTATTAAACGCGGGAATTCTCCGCTTCGTATGCAGCATTAAAATTTTCTCCGTTTCACTTTGAAAATTTTAATGCACTCCGCGGAGTCTCCCTAAATAAAAACGTGAGGTGGTCGATGGGACATACGTGCAATTCTATCATCATCAACGCGCCATACGAGAAGGTATTCGATATTTCAAATGATATCCCGCGCTGGACAGAGCTCTTCGGAACAGAATACAAAAAGGCGGAAGTGGTAAAGAAAGAAGGCGATACGATCACCTTCCGGCTTACGGACGACGAAAACAGGTCCTGGCAGTCATGGAGGCTGCTTGCCAGGGACAAGTATTTCGCCTACGCCGAGAGGGAAGAGCCGAAATTCCCCTTTCAATATATGAAGATCATCTGGCTCTACACGCCAAAGCCGCAAGGGATTGAATTGACATGGATCCAGCATTTTGAAATGGATGAGAAGGCCAAGTTCAGCGACGAGCAGGTAGAAGGTTTTATCAATACGCACTCCAAAGAGAACCTTCTTATCTTTAAGCGCATTATCGAGCAAGAAGCGCTCAGGTGAGAAGGACGACCTTTTTTATCCTTTGCCTGGAGGGAGCTACGCTTTCTTTTAACGTAGCCGCGGCTTCAGCGTTAATTCCATCCATATCCCGTGAATTCGGGGTTCCCCAGTTCGTCACGGGCAGGATAGTCTGGTTATATATGGTGCCCTACGGCATCGCCGCTCTTTTCTACGGCCCCCTGGTCAGGATTATTAACGCCAAAAGGGTAGAACTAGTCTGTTTTTTCTTATTTTGCCTCTCTAACCTTTTGGCGGCCTTTTCGCCCAATATCCTCACGCTTTTTGCGGCGCGTTTTTTAACGGGCGTATTCGGCGCGTCGGTAATCCCGCTTGCGATAATATTGATCGGCAAAGACACGCAAGCCGAACACCGCGGGAAATCAGTGGGGATTTTTTTTAGCGCGACCTTTGTCGCCTCGCTTTTAGGCTTGTTCCTGAGCGGATTGCTTGCCTGGAGGTGGCTCTTTCTTATCCCCGCGATATTCGGGATACTCCTGTGGATACATATGTGGATGTATCTGCCTGATTTTAAGCCCGATACCGGCAAGGCCGTTGTTCATTATCCGGTTCTTTTCAAGAACAGGGCTGCGGTATCGTTGCTTGCGTATATATTCTTCATCAGCATGCTCTATCACGGCGTGCAGCAGTGGCTGGCAGTGTATTTTTCAAGTACGTATAATTTCAGCCAGTTCGCAATCAGCATGTTGATTACTTTGACCAGCCTTAGTGGTATAATAGGAGAAGCTGCAGGCGGTTTATTTTCGGACATGTTCGGCAGGAGCAAGACTGCCGCCGCGGGCATATTATTGATGGCGTTGAGCGCGTGCGTGCTGGTTTTTAAATTGCCTTTATTTTTTCTGGCGTCGGTCATGGTCATCTGGGGCTTGGGCTGGGCCTTAAACCACGCCGGGTTATCGACCATGCTGACAGACCTGCCGGAAGCGTTCCTGAACGAGTCGGCGAGCTTAAACAGTAGCATGCGTTTTATTTCCGGCGGGATCGGCATGGTATGTGCCGGCGTGCTGATGCAAAAAAGTTTTACTCTGGGGTTTCTCGCGTCATGCGCAGGTTTAACGGGCCTGGTACTCTTACGCGCCAGGTTATTAGGGGTAAAATAGAAGTAGAGGAGGCCAATATGGCAGTGCAATTAAAGGGAAAAACGGCGATAGTCACCGGTGCGAGCAGGGGCATAGGCAAGGCCATAGCTTCAACCTGCGCGGGGCTGGGCATCAATCTGGCGATCGCGGCGCGTACCGAAGGGCCCTTAGAGGAGACCGCGCAGGAGATCGCGAAGGAATACAAGGTGGCGGTGCTTCCGATAGCTACCGACGTGACGAAGCTCTCGGACCTGGAAAACCTGGTGAGCAAGGCAAAAGAGAAATACGGGAAAATAGACATACTTATCAATAATGCCGGCGTCTCAAGCCAGTATCCGTTCGAAAAGCAGCCATTTGAGGATTTTGAAAGCCTAGTGCACACTAATTATCTGGGTTATGTGCGCTTGATTCGCCTGGTAATCAATGATATGATAAAGCATAAAGAGGGGGCCATCATCAATATGGTGTCCGGCTCAACCCTCTGCGATCCGTTACCGAGAAATTTTCTGGTGTATAGTTCATTGAAAGTGGGCCTGCGGGCCTTTTCCAAGGGGCTATTCTGGGAGATGCGCGACCACGGGATAAAGATAACCTCTATACTTCCCGGGGTGACTGATACGGATCTTACCGGTAAGCTCAAGGAGATAACCGGCGATGCTTCCCGCTTGATGACGACCGAGGCTATAGAGAATGCGGTAAAGTTCGCCCTCACAGTCCCGGCCAATGTGTGCCCGCTGGAGATAGCGGTAATTAACCAGCAGACGCCCTGGACGAACCCGGTGATACCGTTCAAGCAAGCGCATCCACAGAAGTAGGAATTTCGCGCAGTAAGCGTGCACGTGGCCATCCTTTAGGCCAAGGTGCGCTAGATAGAAACAATAGGTGGCAATTGACCCTGACAGCTAAGCACTTCGAAAATGTGTGTCGCTACGCTCCACAATTTTCTCGTAGCTGGTCAGGGTTTCGCTAAATAAAAACTTAAGGTGCTCAAGGAGGGTCGTATGAAAATACTCAGTTTGGTGTTGGCGTGTGCGTTGTGCGCGGGGTCGGCGTGTTTGGCGCAGGAAAAAGGGCTGTTGTTCGATGATTTTGAGGGCGCAATCTCAGGCGGACCCGAGGGGACGGTTGATTTTGGCTCGGGAGGGGATTCTTGCGTAGAGGTGGCAGCAGCCAAGGATATAAAAAATACCGGCGAGCAATCCCTGAAAGTGGTCTACGATGCGAAACAGGGGGGGTATATGTGGGTGGCAAGAGGTTTTGAGCTGGATGCCAGGAATGCCGCCTGGCTGGTTAAGCCGCAGGATATAGACTGGACCAAATACAATGCCATCTCGTTTTATATGTACGGCAGCAACTCCGGCGCACTCATCGCCTTTGATGTCAAGGACAGCGGCAAGGAAATGTTTCGCGCCATGATCACTGACGATTTTACCGGCTGGAAACAGATCGTGCTTCCTTTTGATGATTTTTATTCGCGCGGGGACTGGCAGCCCGATGACGCGGATAAAAACGGCAGTTTGGATTTTCCGCTCAGGAGCTATCAATTCGAACCCAAGGCCGAAGCGAAAGGGACGCTTTATTTCGATACCGCGGAATTAATTAAAAAATAGGTGGTGAGCCATGGATACACAGGACGTACTGAACCTACAGAAGAGGTATTTTGTCTGGTTATACAAGACAACCAAAGAGGCGTTTGACAGGTATGAGCGTAAATTCACCCAGCTCGATATCGATGAATCCATCCTTCAGGGGACAGAGAATATCCTTAAGGGTTCCTACATGCCCCACGAGAAGAAGGCGCTTGAGAAATACGTGAATGAGTTCAGGGATTATATCGCCCAGAAAGAAAAAGCCACCCTCAAGCTTAAGTATAAAGGAAAGAAGATAAACCCTGAGTTCATATTCCTTGACGCTAAATTGGAGGCCATAGAGAGCGCGATCGTAAAAGGATTCGGCAAGAAGGCTTTGGAAGAGATCAAAGCGCTTTATGAGCGGGAAATGGTTAAGCGCATCTTAAAAAGCACTGAGCAAAAATGATTATAGACAGCCATAGCCACTGGTTGCCCGGGGAGGTCATAGAGAACGCCCATTTTTTCTCAAAGTCCTGGGGGGATATTGAGACGCAGGTGAATGCGATGGATGAGGCGGGCATCGACAAAGCCGTCTTAAGCTATCCTACCAGCGACGCCCATTTGAAGCTGGGTAGTATCAGCGAAGTGGCGTATCTTTATAACGATAACGTTTCAGAGATAATAAAACGCTATCCCGGCAGGTTTATCGGCGCGGCTATCTTGCCGGTGGATAATTCCGCGGACATGATCAACGAGTTAAAGCGCGCTACGCAGGACCTGGGATTTAAGGCCGTTTCTCTCGCCAGCAGTTACAACGGCAAGTATCTCGACGATAAACTTTTCCACGGCGTGTACAAGCACGCGCAGGAAGAAAAAATCCCCATTTTTGTACATTCCCAGATAGTCAACCCCATAGGGTACGAACGGGTTCAGGATCCGCTTTTGACGCCGGTGATAGAATATGTATTTGATACTACTGTCTGTATCGGTAAATTATTGATGGGCGACGTCCTGCGCGATTATCACCGGGTTACCTTTATCTTTGCCTATTTTGGGGGCGTTATCTGCCATCTGCCCCGCCGCTTTGAAGCGACATACCAGATGCTAAGGGCCATCAATTTTGTGAAAGACCTGCAAGGGGAGCCTACCGACTATTTGAAGCACATCTATGTAGATACCAGCGGCGACACGCTCAAAACAAATTTTACCGCCGCTTTAGAGTTGCTGGGGGCCGAACACGTGCTTTGGGGCAGCGACTGGCCGGCAAAAAAAGATATCAAAGGCTCAATCCGGGCAGTGCGCGATCTGCCGATAAGCGCGGACGATAAAAGCAACATTTTAGGCAACAATCTGGAAGGTATTCTCGGTAAAGGGAGGTAAGCGATGGATAAGCTTCTGAAATTAGCCAAGGAGCATGAAGAAGTCTTTGAAAGTCTTTCTTTTTTTAAGAAAGCGATGTCGATAACAAGTTCGGAAAAGACGCCCGCGCATATCGAGGATTTCGACAGTCTGTTCAAGGAATATGTCCTTGCGCATTTTGAGTATGAAGAGCGCCAGATATTCCCCAAAGTAGTAAGAAGCTCGCTTTTTGAGGCGCAAAGAGTAGTCCGCGAACTACAGCGAGACCATATAGACATCTACGCAAAGCTTGATCAATTTCACGAACTTACCTGCAGGTACGGAAATAAACCGACACTCGGCCAGATGAAAAAAATAACCGAGGTGGCCCAGGCAGTGATCGCCATGGTGGTCGCCCACGCGCGCAAGGAAGACTCCAGGTTCTTCCCGCTGGTCAAGAAGCTCGGGATACAATTGTAGTATCGCGTCGATAATCTTACGCGAGATGTTAAAACCGGTATTTAAACTTGAGGTGTGATATGCAGATGAAGAAAGAGGTGCATTTGACGGGAAAGGACCTGACGGACATGGTGCAGTTGAGGCCCCAGGACGTGGGTAAATACGCGATTGTCCCCGGGCCAAAAGATAGATTAGAAGTGCTTTTAAAGAAAATAGAAAGCCCGATAAAGAACTTCTCTTTTATGGAATATACGATGTATACCGGCACCTACCAGGGTATCAAGGTTACCGCCATAAACGGAGGGAGATTTTCTACCGATACCTCGATTACTACAGAGGTCATGTGCAATGCCAAGATAGGCACTATTATCCGCGTCGGCACCTGCGGGGCGCTGGATGAAAACATTAAGGTGGGCGACCTGGTAGTGGTAGACAAAGTGATCCGGGGCGACGGAGTGACGCCTTATTATGTCAAAAAGGACTATCAGACGGCCGCGGATAAAATGGTCGCGGATACGCTCTATGAGGCCGCCAAAAGCATGGGCGCCAATATCCACCGGGGTATTGTTTGGACGACAGACGCGCTCCTTCGGGAGACCAGGGAGATCGTCGAGGAAAAGCGCAAAGAAGGCGCGGTTGCGGTAGATATGGTTTCATCGACCTTATTGACTATCGCCCAGCTCTATACGGTAAAGGCCGGCTCCATCCTTGCGGTAAGCGATAACGTGATCACAGGCGAGATGGGTTTTATGAATCCGCTGTACTATATGGCCGAGACAAAACTGATCGAGATCGCGCTGGGAACAGTCAGGAGATTGGAAGGTAAGTAAATGAAATTCTCCCCGCTTTTTTGGCCGATACAGGTCAAGGGCGATACCATTTATATCCTTGATGAGACTAAGCTGCCTCAGCAGTTGAGCTACATTAAGGCGACTAATTATATCCAGGCGGCGCGCGCCATAAGGGATATGAAGACCAGGGCAGTGGGGCAGGTGCTGCTCGTAATGTATGCCTTTCTCGTCGAGGCAAAGAAGCAAAGACAAAAAAAGAATCTCTTGGCGCATCTGGAGAAAGTGGCCGGTGCTATTAACGCGACCCGGCCGACGCTTTCTTTCAAGATGCTGACGGAGATGGCGCTGGGGTGGGCGAAGAGAGGCGACGATCTGGAAAAGAACATCCCCGGGTTCCTGGAGAGCCTTAAAGCCAGGCGCATACAGCAGGCGAGGGACGCGGCCGGGTTGATCAACGACGGCGAGGTGATCCTTACCCACTGTAATTTAAGCGGCCTTATCCCTTTGACAGCTGAGTTTTGCCGGCAACAAGATAAACGCTTGAGTTTTTTTGTCACCGAGACCAGGCCGTATCTGCAGGGTTCCCGTTTAACCGCATGGGAGCTGAAGCGGGGGGGATTTGCGGTTACCATCATCGCCGATAATACGGTAGCGCAGGTCATGGCTGAAGGCAAGATCGACAAGGTTATCGTAGGCGCAGACCACCTGGCACAAAACGGCGACATCGCCAATAAAATCGGGACGTATCAGATCGCGATCCTTGCCAAATATTTTAGCATACCTTTTTATGTGGTATGCCCTCCGGCTTCAAAGGCGCGAAGCGGAGAGGATATCGCCATAGAAGTAAGGCCTGATAAAGAACTACTGCAATACAAAGGGGTTTGGCTTGCGCCGAAAGACGCAAAAGGCTATTATCCGGCTTTCGATATTACGCCTGATAACCTGATCACGGAACATATTTATCTAAGGCTTTAAGCTATGTCTGAAAAAGAGAAAGGCCTAAGAGGGGGGATTATTAAGACCGGCAGGCTTCTTTACGAGGCAGGCCTTTGCGTGGCTAAGTCCGGCAATATCAGCGTGCGCCTCGATAAGGACACTATCCTCATTACCGCAACCGGCACTTTTTTAGGGGATTTAACACAAGACGATATCGTCAAGGTAAAGCTGGCAACCGGTGAAAGCGAAACCGGCGTAAGGCCAAGTTCAGAATTCCCCCTTCATTCGTTGGTCTATAAAAATTTTCCGCAGCAGGCGGTAATCCACTGCCACCCGCCGCTTATAAACGCTTATTTTGCCGTGTGCGATTGCCTTAAAGCGTTAACCTTTGAGACTACGTTCTACCTGGGGGAAGTGCCGGTGGTCGCGCAGGATACGCCCACAGTCACAAAGCCCCAGGAAGTAATCGATGCGCTCAAACGCAATAATCTCGTGGTCCTCAAAAATCACGGAGCGGTTGCGATAGCCGATAGGTTTGAGGAAGGGCTGGCTTTGGTCGAGGCTTTGGAAGAGGCGGTCAGGACCGCCGCCGTGGCGCGATTATTCAAAAAAGACGTCCTCGATGAACTGGATACGGCTTTAAAAGACGACCTCGCCAGGAAAGAAGCTTCCTACGAAATGTTCTCTTTGGCTCATATCCAGGCTATAGTGGCCCTGGTGAACAAGGATGCGTTTATCGCTGAAAAAGGCAAAGAGCTCGACCTGACGGTAAAGCTCGCCATTTCCCTTGACGGGACCGATAAGGCTTACACATTCAGTTTTGAAAAAGGAAGGATAATAAATCTTGCGCAGGACCGCGATGCGCCGTTTGTGATCTCTGCGCCGAAAGAAGTATGGGCGCAGGTGTTTTCGGGAAAACTCGATTCATTCGTGGCAGTAACACAGGGTAAGATGAAATTACAGGGCCAGCTGGGCCAGCTCTCCAAATGGTATGTTCCTTTCTCGCGCCTTTTCTCCCTTTTCAAGGAAGTCAGGATCAAGGATGACAGGAAAGAATGAATACTAAATTATTGATCAACGGCGAATTGATCGAGACAAAAGACAGGCAGGAGGTAACCAATCCGTCTACGGGCGGGGTTGCTGCGCAGGTCTCTATAGCCGGTAAAAAAGAAATAGAGTCCGCGCTGGCGTCCGCCCGCCGCGCGGCAGATGAAGGGGACTGGCCGAAGATCCCTTTAAGCGAACGGATGGGTTTTTTGTACAAGATAGCCCAGGGCATACAGGAGCACGCGGCAGAGCTTGCCGGCCTTGAGACCTTGAACACGGGAAAACCCATCAAAGAATCTACCTTTATGGATATACCCAGTTCAGCCAAGACATTCGCCTATTTCGCCGAGCATCTCGAAGAATACCTGCAGCCGGAAAACGTAACGATATCCGCCCAGACAGGCGATGCGGAAAGCGAGCTTTTGCGGGAGCCAAGAGGGGTGGCGGTGCTTATCGTGCCTTGGAATTATCCCCTGCTGATCGCCAGCTGGAAAATGGCCCAGGCGCTTGCCGCGGGTAATACCATAGTCCTTAAGCCTTCAAGCCTTACCCCGCTTACCGCGCTTGAATTGGGGCGCATTGTCCACGATGCGGGTTTACCCGCCGGCGCGGTCAATATACTCAACTCACCCGGCGCTGCCTCGGGAGAGCTGTTATGCGCTGACGGGCGCGTAGACATGATCTCTTTCACGGGCAGCAATGAGGTGGGCAGGCAAATCATACATTACTCCTGCGCCAACGTAAAAAAACTGATTATGGAATTGGGCGGGAAATCGGCAAGCGTTATCTTTGAAGATGCCGACCTGGAAACGGCGGTGAACAGCTCATTGTGTTCCGCGTTCCTTAACTCCGGGCAGATGTGCACCTCGATGTCGCGCATCTATGTCCAAAAAAGCATTTATAATAAGTTTTTGCACGAGTTTGTTACCAGGGCGCAACGTATAGTGTTAGGTAAGGGGGAAGATTTCCAGACGCAGTTGGGGCCTTTGATTTCGGAATTACAACGGAACAAAGTCACGGAATTTGTTGAAAAAGCAAAAAAAGAAGGCGCAAAGCTCTTGTGCGGCGGCAAAGCCCCTGATAGCAAGGCGTTAAGAGGCGGATCTTTCTTTGAGCCTACCGTTTTTAGCGGCGTAACTCAAAAAATGGAAATATTTTGGCAGGAGGTCTTTGGCCCCGTGGTGTGCGTTTCTGAATTTTCTGACATGGATGAAGCAGTATCGCTGGCGAACAGCACTGCGTTCGGTTTAGCCGCCTGTATCTGGACGCCTGATGCGGAAAAAGCCCGCAGCGCAGCCTCCCGAATTCAGGCCGGTACCGTCTGGGTCAATACCTACGGCATGTTTTATAACGAAGTGCCCTATGGCGGCTTCAGGCAGAGCGGCTTTGGGAAGGAATTGGGTAAGGCGGGTTTTCTGGAGTATACGCGCCTTAAGAACGTGGTGGTTGACAGCTCAAAAGACGCCAAACCCATCACTCATTACTGGTACGGGTTTTAAGTTCACTGCAAGGTTTTTACTTCTTCCACAAGGAATCTTTCCCTTTTTTTGGAAAACGTGACGCATAGCTTGAGGTTTTCAATATTGGTATAGTGGATGCGTACCTTAAAAAAAGGGCTGACCAGGTGCGGGATAATGCCTTCGGTTACATCCGGCAGGAATTCATTGTTCTTGTCCAGTACTTTCAGCTTGAGGCTGATATGTTCCCGGGGCTTGATGAAATCTACGGGTTCAAACCTGAGGGTATAGTTCACCTTGAATCCGTAATCATCCAGCGTTAACGCTACGTCTTCGATGGCGATGTTCCTGGCGAGGAAAAAACTTTCATTCTTGAGCAAAAAACCGGCCTTGCCCGTGTCGCTTTGTAATATCAGTTCCAGCATTAATTGGGGGGTGAGTTTTCTGCGCGCTTCGGAAGCGATTATATTTTTTAGCTTGCGTATCTTAAGAAGGCATATGAAGAGGATGCATAAGGTGATAAGAATAAGCGGGTCTTTTACGGTACAATCCAGCGGTAAGGGCCACATTTCATTTCTCCTTTTGTGTATTATAGCACAAGTCCGCGTTATGTGGTCATAATTCTGAACATGGGAAAGAGCGGGAAAAAGAAAGCGTATATGCAGGTTTTTTTAACGTTGTGCGTGATCCTGGCCGCGGTATTTGCGTATTTAAGATATGTCGAGAAGCGCACGCTTTTCTATCCTACCAGGGACAGGGAATTCTTTCCGAAAGAGGCAAATCTTGCATTCGAAGATGTTTCCTTCAGGGCGCAAGACGGCGTTAAGCTCAACGGCTGGTTTATACCGCGCGAAGGCGCGCGCTACACCGTACTTTTCTGCCACGGCAACGCGGGAAATATCAGCCATCGCGTCTCTAAGCTCTCGTTTTTCCATGGGTTAGGGTGCAATGTGTTCATATTCGACTACCGGGGATATGGCGTAAGCGAAGGCAGGCCGTCAGAGCAGGGATTGTATAGCGATGCAATCGCGGCGTACGGGTATCTTAGGTCAAGGGGGATCCCCCCTCAGAAGATGATTGGATACGGGGAGTCCCTGGGCGGGGCGGTGATCGTCGATGTCGCTTCGAAAAACGCGCTACGCGCGTTGATCCTGGATAGCACCTTTTCCAGCGTCCAGGATATGACCAGATACGTGTATCCTTTTATCCCTTATTGGGTTTTCGCAAGCCGTTTCAATACCGCCGATAAAGTAAAGTCGATTACCGTCCCCAAGTTGATAATCCACAGCCTTAACGATGAGATAGTCCCTTACGCGTTATCCCGGAGGCTCTTTGACATGGCCGCGCCGCCTAAGTTGTTTCTTAAGGTCCACGGCGGCCACAACAGTTGTTTTTATGAATCAAAGGGCCTGTATGAAAAAAACATCGCGGATTTCCTCGAGAATCTCTCAAAATGAAGCCGGCGCGGGGGAACTAAAGTGCTTGTCAAAAGCGCGCGCTTTTGATAAAATAAAGCTCGGTCGAACAACACAACGTATGCAGCCATGAATGTCAAAAAGATCCTGGAAACCAAAGCAAGGACCTCACCCGAAAAGCCCGCCATCGTCTTTAAGAACCAAACCATAACCTTCAGTAATTTGCGCGAACACGTATTCAAGTTCGCAAACAGCATAAAATACATAGAACGATCAGACCTTGACATAAGAAGAGGGGATAAGGTCGCGATCTACCTGCCCAATTGCCCCGAATACATATACGCGTATCTGGCGGTGTGGTCCCTGGGCGCTACCGCAGTGCCTCTCGATTTTATGCTTACCGAAGAAGAAGTCTCCACCTGTCTCGCCCATTCGGAAGCAAAAATGCTGATCACCAGGCTTAAAGAGAGCATTTCGTTGCCCGCGCTAAAAAGCAAATGCCCCCAGCTCTGCGAGATCGTCGTCTGCGGGGAGAAAATAAAACACCTGTTATCCTTTGAGGAATTAACGCACCAAGGCTCAAGCGATGCTCCCGATACGGAGATCCGCGACCGGGACCACGCGATTATTTTTTATACTTCTGGCACCACGGGCAAGCCCAAGGGCGTTTTGGTCAGTTACTTCCAGCTCGGCATCCCCCCGAACGCCATGGAACATTTTGTGGATCTAAGTTGTGAAGATATTATCCTGTGCGCGCTTCCTTTCTCCCATTTAGGCGGCCTGATCTACATCCAGAACAGCGTTTATTTCGGGCTGACGCTTGTACTGATGGAGCATTTTCATCCCCTCGAATTCTTAAAGAACATCCAGCAGTATAAAATAACCTGTTTCTGGCTGGTGCCGTCCATGTACTACGCGCTCCTTAACCTGAAGGAGTTCGAAAAATACGATTTATCGAGCCTGCGCTGGATAGTGACATTCGGCGCCTCCAGCTCTGCCGACGCCCTGCGCCGTTTCCATCAGTATTGCCCCAAGGCGCATTTCCTTAACGGCTGGGGCATGACAGAAACGAACGCCCCCACCACGGTCCTTCCTCTGGGTTCACAGAAAATAGAAAGCGTAGGGAGGCCTGCCCCCTGGGCAGAGATCAGGATCATCGACGATGAAAACAGGCTTTTACATGCGGGCCAGGTGGGCGAAATAGTGGTGCGCGGATGGATGGTCACCGAAGGCTATTTTAAAGACCCTAAGGCCACCAGGGAGGCCGTCAGGAACGGTTGGTTTCATACCGGTGACCTGGGAAAATTCGACGAAGAAGGCGACCTTTATATCGTGGGCAGAAAAAAAGAGATGATCAAGGTCGCCGGCGAAATCGTCTTCGAACCGGAGGTTGAAGCAGCGATACACAAACATCCGGCTGTCGCGGAAACAACGGTCGTCGGGGTCGCTGACAGGCTGCGGGGTGAAGTCCCCAAGGCATTTGTGGTCCTTAAGGAATCGGCGAACCTTACGGAAGAAGATCTGCGTTATTTTTTACGCGAGCACCTGGCGCATTTTAAAATCCCTCACTATTTCGAATTCAGAGACGCTCTCCCTAAAAACCGTGCCGGAAAGATCGACAAAGAAAAATTAAGGCAGGAAGCAAACAGACACAATACCTCTCCTTAGTCTTCGGAACCCTTAATAAAGATGAAGCAGGGCAGTATCAAAGAGCTCTCCCTGGAAGAATTAAAACTGGTCTTGGAAGGCTGGCGTGAGCCCGCTTTCCACGCACGCCAGATATTTGCCTGGATATACAAGAAAGGCGCTGCCGGTTTTAACGATATGAGCGACCTGCCGCTTTCTTTAAGAAAATCGCTGGGTGAGCGTTTTCGTCTTTTTGACCTGGAATTAAAACAGGTGCATGAGGGCCGAGACTCCACGAAGAAGCTCCTTTTGGTATTGAAAGACGGCTTTGCCATAGAGGCGGTGATTATTCCCGCCGAGGGCAGGGTCACAGGATGCATTTCTTCCCAGGTAGGCTGTAAATACGCGTGTAGTTTTTGCGCAAGCGGAATGCTGGGCTTCAGGAGAAACCTGACCAGCGCCGAGATGGTAGAGGAAGTACTTTATTTGAAGAATAATTCTCCCGATAAACGGCTTACCCATATCGTGTATATGGGCACGGGCGAACCCCTGGATAACTACGATAATGTATTGAAGGCGATCAGGACAATGAACTCAGCTGAAGCCTTCGGGATAGGGGCGCGCAGGATCACTATTTCTACCTGTGGCGTAGTTCCCGGCATCGACAGGCTGGCGCAGGAACGCCTGCAGGTGGAATTGTCCGTGTCTTTGCATGCTGCCGACGACAGGATAAGGTCAAAACTTATGCCAGTGAACAAGGTGTATCCGTTAGGCGAGCTGATCGACGCCTGCCGCCGTTACTCGCAAAAGACAAACCGGCAGGTGACCTTCGAGTACGTGCTGTTAAAAAACATCAATTCGGATTTGCAAAGCGCGCAGAAGTTGAGTAGAATAATGAAAGGCATGGATTGCAAGGTCAACCTTATACCCTTTAACTGCATAAAAGAACGCAGCCTTGAACCCCCGAACAAGCTGGAGGTGTTATTGTTCAGGGACCGCTTGATAAAGGCGGGTGTACGCGCGACCTTGCGTAAGGCCAGGGGCCAGGACATTAATTCCGCATGCGGACAGCTGAGGCTTAGCCATGAGAAGAAATAGCCATTCGGGGGTAAGGAAGAGCGTCTTAGCGCTAGGCTGCTTCTCGGCGGTTTTGTTGCTGGGAGGCTGCGTCGACAGGGCGGTCAAGTACATGGATTCTGACGGAAAGAATATCGTTTGTTTCGGCGACAGCATTACGCTGGGCTATGGCGTCGAGCCGGGGCAGGACTACCCGTCTCTGCTGGGAAAGATGACCAGGACCCCCGTGATCAACGCCGGTATAGACGGAGAAACCTCTACCGAAGCGGTCAAGCGTGTCGGCTCGGATGTACTTGATAAAAACCCGGTGCTGGTAATAATTGAATTCGGGGGGAATGATTTCTTAAGCAAGGTTCCGCTTGAAGAAACGGTAAGGAACATAGAAAAGATGGTCAGTCAGATCCAGGCCAGGAAGGCGATGGTCGCCATAGCCGATATCAGCGCGAATATGGTGATGGACGAATACGGAAAAGAGCTCAGGCTGCTAAGCAAGAAATACGGCGCTATTTTCATACCCAAGCTGTTAGAGGGCATTATCACCAATCCCGCCTTAAAAAGCGATTTTATCCACCCTAATGCGACGGGTTATAAGATCGTCGCGCATCGTATCTACCGGGCGATACTTCCGTATATTAACCGGAACCTTATCCTGAATAAATTCAAAAACGAAATTTTGAAGTAGAGGTTGGATCGGGTAACAGGCGGGGTTGACGAAAGGATAGATAATTTTGCGATATTATTGCGCGATCGAAATTAATGCTGGAGGAGGGAGTTGAACCCTCACGGGTGTGACCCCATCGGTTTTTGAGACCGACGTGTATGCCATTCCACCACTCCAGCAATAATTAGTTGACGTCACATATTTTATATTCTAAAATAACAAAGGTCAATAAGAATTGTCAGAGATTCGGGGCCGTCCTCGGACTAGTAAGAGCTGAAGGATGCCCCGGTAACTTGTAAGAGATTCGGGGCCGTCCTCGGACTAGTAAGAGCTGAAGGACGCCCCGGTAACTACTAAGAGATTCGGGGCCGTAGCGCAGTTGGGAGCGCGTTTGACTGGCAGTCAAAAGGTCGGGGGTTCAACTCCCCCCGGCTCCATTTATATCCTTATTAAAGCGGCGTACGCTAAAAAAACGAATAACCCGCCTTTTGCCTATTTGCTTACCTAAAAGGATAGATACGGCAGCCTATTGTAAAAGCTCTCCGTAAGATTGCGTAAAAAGAGTTAATAATATGAACATAGCATTCCTTAAAAAAGGAGGCGCGATAATGAGATGGCTCTTCGTTTTTCTACTTTGCAGCGCAGCGGTAAGTTGCGCCCATGGCGCAGCCACGGCAAAAGGAAACGAGCTTACTATTCAGAAAGGCCGCGAAGTCACCATGGAATATACGGTCGCTGTTGACGGGAAAGTGATCGACGGTTCGAAAAAAGGCGAACTGTTCCGTTTTATCGAGGGAAAGAAAGAAGTCATTCCGGGGCTTGAGAAACAGCTCGAGGGGATGCGTGTCGGGGAAAAGAGAACGATCACAATACCCCCTAAAGAAGGCTATGGCATGGTGAACCCGGCGCTCATAAAGGAGTTCGCAAGGTCCATATTGCCTGCGCAGATCCCCGCAAAACCAGACACCTATATCTATGTCAAGCTCTCAGGAAACCGGCTTACCCCCGCGAGGATCGTGGAAGTCAAAAAAGACACGGTGATGCTGGACTTCAACCATCCCCTTGCCGGCAAGACGCTTGTGTATAAAGTAAAGATAGTTTCCATCAAATAAGCACCCTTTTTAAGTTAAGGAGGCATCATGTTCAGAGAGAAGATAAAGGTGCTGGACTGCACGATACGCGACGGAGGTCTTATCAACAACCATGACTTTGACACCCGTTTTGTCCGGGCGGTATACAGGGCGCTCTCGGAAGCAGGCGTGGATTACATGGAGATAGGGTATAAGAATTCAAAGAGCCTGTTTTCGCAGAAGGAGTTCGGAAAGTGGAAATTCTGCGATGATGCCGATATAGAAAAGATCATAGAAGGCATAGATTCCAAGACAAAGATATCGGTCATGGTCGACGTGGACAGGGTGGATCCCGAAGACATAAAGCCGTGCAAAGAAAGCCCGGTTGACATGATCAGGGTGGCGACCTATGTCAAAGACATAGATAAGGCGATATGCCTGATAAACCATTTCTCCGAAAAAGGCTACGAGACCACGGTCAACATAATGGCGATCTCCAAGGCGCTGGACAATGAATTGAACGAAGCGCTCTACCAGCTTGAAGAAGAGAGTAAAGCAGGGGTGGTCTACATCGTAGACAGTTTCGGCGCGCTCTACCAGGAGACTACGGAGTTCCTCATCAAAAAAGCCAAGAGCATCATCAAGACCAAAGAGGTCGGTATGCATGCGCATAACAATCAGCAATTGGCCTTCTCCAATACCATCGAAGCGATAATCCACGATGCAAACTTCGTTGACGGCACTGTCTATGGTTTGGGCCGGGCTGCGGGGAATTGTCCTTTGGAGTTGATCTTAGGGTTCCTGAAGAACCCGAAGTTCGATATCCGCCCCATCCTGGACCTTATTTCCAAAGAATTCATCCCGTTGCGGGAAAAGATAGAGTGGGGCTATATAATCCCGTACGCGATCACCGGTATCCTCGATGAGCATCCGAGGGCCGCCATGGCGTTACGCAGCAGCGATAAGAAAGAAAACTACCGTGAGTTTTATGAAAGCCTTCTCGGGCAGGATGAGGACTGAATGGACGTAGCAAGATTCAAAAAAAAGCCGGTGATGGGGATTTTACGCGGCATCGCGCAGGATGAGCTTACGCCCTTGATAGAAACGGTGATAGGCAGCGGCCTTGAAACTATCGAGATAACCATGAATACGCAGGGAGCTTGCGAACTGATCCGCAGGGCCGCCGCGCAAGCCAAAGGCAGGCTCATGATCGGGGCAGGGACCGTACTCGATACAGACAGCCTTAAGGCGGCGCTTGATGCGGGCGCGACGTTCATCGTAATGCCGACGGTAGTCGATGAAGTGCTCGCCTATTGCCTTACGCATAAGATACCTTCTTTTCCCGGCGGCCTTACCCCCCAGGAAATATATAATGGCTGGAGGAAGGGGGCGGCCATGGTAAAGGTTTTCCCCGCCAAATGTTTCGGACCGGAATATTTCAAAGAAATAAAAGGCCCTTTTAACGATATAGCGCTGTTAGCCTGCGGGGGCGTAACTCCCCAAAACCTGAAGGCTTATTTCGCCAACGGCGCAAGCGCGGTGAGTTTCGGGGCGAGCGTTTTCAGAAAAGAGCTGCTTGCGAAAAAAGATTTTACAGCCATAGGCAGGCATATAAAGGAACACTTGCAGGAACTGCCGGCAGAACCGGCATCGCAATAAATGGGGCGCTATGTATAACGTAGAGATAGCCAACAGGGGGGATTCGGCGTTCGGGGTAAAATCGAAAGACTACGAGTTTACCATCGAGGCAGAGGGAAAAGGCGTTACTCCCCCCGATGCGCTCCTGGCAAGCCTCGGAAGCTGCATCGGGGTGTATATCCGTAAGTACGCTGAAGGCACCTTACTTGCGATAAAAGAATTCAGCGTAAGCGTACGCGCGGATTTCTCCAAAGAAAAGCCCGTGTGTTTTAAGTCGGTCAGTGTCACAATCGACCTGAAAGGCTTTACGCTTGATGAACGCAGGAGGCACTCACTGCTGGAGTTTATCAAAAACTGTCCGGTCCACAATACGTTAAAAGCCGATCCGCAGATAGAGGTAACGATCGCATAAAAGGAAAACCGAGCGTATGCGTCTAGGCGTCCATGTTTCAACCGCAGGCCATATATACGAAGCGATAACGCGGGCGGCGCAATTGGGATGTAACACCATGCAGATCTTCTCGCGCGATCCCAGGCAGTGGCGAAAGTCCTGTTTGAAACAGGAAGATATCGATGAATTCAGGAAGCGAAGGAAGAAAAGCAGAATCGCTCCCGTATTTGTGCACATCCCCTATCTGATCAATCTGGCTTCTCCGTATTCTGTTCTCTACAGGGGCTCTATCAGGGCGTATATAGAAGACATTAAAGAAGCGGAAAGCCTGGGGGCAGAGTATATCGTGACCCATATGGGCAGCCATAAAAAAAGCGGTGAGGCAAAAGGCATAAAACGGATCACCGCGGCGCTGAACAGGATACTGGATAAGACCAAGGAGCTATCCATTTCGATACTCTTAGAAAATACCGCCGGTTCGGGCTCGTGGCTGGGATACCGGTTCGAGCACCAGAAGATGGTCATGGACGGCATAGAGCAAACACAAAGGATAGGGGTATGCCTGGATACCTGTCATGCGTATGCGGCGGGTTATGATGTATCCACCCCGGCAGGGTATCAGGAGACTTTTAAGAAATTGGACGATATAGTGGGATTGGGCAGTTTGAAGTTGATCCACCTTAACGATTCGAAAGATACGCTTTCAAGCCACCGCGACCGCCACGAACATATAGGCAAAGGCACGATAGGCCTCGGAGGTTTTAGCCTGCTGGTCAATGACGCGAGGCTTACGCACGCAGCCCTGGTCCTTGAGACCCCTAAAGACAGCCCGGACGCGGATAAAAAGAACCTGGAAACCGTGAGGAAACTCAAAATATGACCTATGCGTTTAAAGAAATAGAAGAGAAGTGGCGTAAGATCTGGGAGGAAAAACGGATTTTCCAGGCCCGTTTCCGGGAAGACAAGCCCAAGTATTACCTGCTGGAGATGTTCCCCTATCCTTCAGGCAAGATACATATGGGCCATGTAAGAAACTATACCATCGGCGATGTCGTCGCCAGGTACAAGACGATGCAGGGCTACAACGTCTTGCACCCGATGGGCTTTGACGCGTTCGGCCAGCCCGCGGAGAATGCCGCGATAAAGAACAAGACCAAGCCGGATGGCTGGACCCATAAATGCATCGAATGGATGGAGTTTGAGCTGAAAAAAATGGGCTTTTCTTACGATTGGGAGAGAGAGGTATCTACCTGCGACAGCGAATACTACCGGTGGAACCAGTGGATATTCCTGAAGATGCTTGAGAGAGGGCTTGCCTACAAGAAAGCTTCGAACGTGAATTGGTGCCCTTCTTGCGAGACGACGCTGGCGAATGAAGAGGTCATCGAGGGGGCGTGCTGGCGGTGTCATCAGAAGGTGGAGCAAAAAGATTTAGAGCAGTGGTTCCTGAAGATCACCGACTATAAAGAGCGGCTCCTTGAGGACCTTGCGCAGCTTAAGGAATGGCCGGAGAGAGTGATCGCCATGCAGACCAACTGGATCGGAAGGAGCCAGGGAGTCGAGATCTACTTCCGGCTCAAGGAAAAGGACGCGACGATACCCGTCTTTACGACGAGAGCGGACACTATTTTCGGCGCGACCTACGTCGTCCTGGCGCCGGAGCACCCTCTGGTCAAAGAAATTATCAAAGGCCTGCCGCAGGAAAAAGCAGTGTTGTCGTTCATCGAAAAGACGGAGAAAGTGACAAAAGAAATCCGTTCCAGCGCCGACGTGAGAAAGGAAGGTGTTTTTACCGGTTGTTACTGCGTGAACCCCGCGAATAACGAAACTATTCCCCTGTGGATCGCGGATTACGTGCTCATGGAATACGGGACGGGCGCGATCATGGCAGTGCCTACCCATGACCAGCGCGATTTCCTTTTCGCCAAGGAACACGGCCTCCCGATGCGCGTGGTTATCCAGCCCGACGGTAGGCAGCCTCTTGAAGCAGGCGCAATGACCGCAGCCTACGAGGAAGACGGGCTCCAGGTTAATTCCGGACAATTCAACGGCTTGCCTAATCAGGAGGCGAAGCTCAAGATCGCGCAGTGGATGGAAGAAGGATCCATCGGCAGGATCCGGACCCATTGGCGGCTGCGCGATTGGCTCATTTCACGGCAACGCTATTGGGGTACTCCTATCCCGGTCATTTACTGCACGCAGTGCGGTATCGTTGCTGTTCCGTATGAAGAGTTGCCCGTGGTGTTACCCGAAGACGCGCCTTTTACCGGCGAAGGCGGCAGCCCCTTGAAGAAAGTGAAAGAATTCGCGGAAACGACCTGCCCGAAATGTAAGGCCCCGGCGCACAGGGAGACCGATACTATGGCGACTTTTTTCGACTCTTCCTGGTATTTCCTGAGGTTCTGCTCGCCTCGCTTCGAGCAGGGGCCGTTCGATGCAAAAGAGGCCGGCTACTGGATGGCGGTCGACCAGTACATAGGCGGCATAGAGCATGCGATACTGCATCTGCTTTATTCCAGGTTTTTTACCAAATTCTTTAAAGACTTAGGGATGGTCGGTTTCGATGAGCCCTTTACACGCCTGCTCACCCAGGGCATGGTGTTAAAAGACGGGGAAGTCATGTCAAAGTCAAAGGGCAACATTGTCGACCCTGACTCTATAATCAAGCAATACGGCGCCGATACCTTAAGGCTGTTCATCTTATTCGCCGCGCCCCCCGAAACCGAACTGGAGTGGGATGACCGGGGTATCGAGGGCGCTTTTAAATTCCTTAACCGTGTCTGGCGGATCCGGGAAAATCTCATAGCGAAAGCGGACGCTTCCTTGTCGAAAGCGCTGCATAAGGCGATTAAAAAAGTCAGCGATGATATCGATAATTTCAAGTTCAATACCGCTATCGCAAGCCTCATGGAGCTGGTGAACGCGATATATGCTTCGGGGGCGGATAAGCAAATATTTTCGAAGCTGATCATCCTGCTTAGCCCTTTCGTGCCCCATTTTGCCGAAGAACTCTGGCAGAGCCTGGGCAACGGGGAGAGCGTGACCCGTGCCGGCTGGCCGCAATTCGACCCCGCGCTCCTTATCGAAGAAACAGCCGTTGTTGTCGTGCAGGTCAACGGCAAGGTGCGTTCGAAGATCGAAGTCCCCGCGCACACCAGCGACGACGAATTAAAACGCCTCGTACTCTGCGATGCAAAGATTATCCAGTGGATCCAGGATAGGCCCGTCAAAAACATCATCATCATACCCCGCAAACTCGTCAGCATCGTCATTTAAAAGAGAGATAGGCCCCCGGCAGGTGCATTAAAAACGCGCTTAAGCTGACCATCAGGGCTATAAAGAATTCGCTGCTTTGCGCGATAACGGCAGCCAGCGGTGGCGCCAGGAACGCCGTAAAGAGTACGCAAAATCCGCTTAAGGTTATGAGCGCGGCGAGGGGCACGATGATAAGGTTGGCAATAATGGCTACCGGGGTAACGAGGTGAAAATAGTAAGCGGTAATCCAGAGTGTGCCAAGCCACGCCGACGCGGACACCAGGCATCCGTCGATCGCCGTGCGCACCAGCGCTCCTTTTACCTTCTCCAGCCGCAAGAGCCGCTTTATGCGGGGATAGAAATACAGTATGGAGATGACGCTCGTAAACGAAAGCTGGGTTCCGATATCGAATAACTGACGGGGCTCCAGCGCCAATAGGCACATCGCGGCAGCCGCGCAGCCGTTATATATATCAGTTTCCCTCTTTAGCGCGTAGGAAAATATGCACACCAGCGACATGATCGTCGCGCGCACGGTCGGCGTTGAAGCGCCTGTCATCAGGCAATAGAATAGTAAGAGCAGGGCGGCTATATACAGGCGCACGCTCCGCGGTACCCTCAATAGTTTCAAACATACCATCACGATAAAGGCGACCAGCCCCACATGAAAGCCGCTTACTACAAGGATATGGACCGTGCCGGTTTTCGACATTGAATCGCGTATCACCGCAGGCACCCGTTTCTTTTCTCCAAGGACCATTGCGTTCAAAATGCATGATGCCCCGGGCGAAAGATACGCCAGGAAAACGCGTTTTATTCCTTGTTTTAAGCGTAAGGCAGCGGTCTTTAGCAAAAGACGCGTATCCGTTCTTACTACCGTGATGCGAGTTTCCCCTTTGACATTCATGGCGTAATGAATATCCTTGTCCCGCAAATACTCCCGCCGCTTCGGGTCCGTAAAACCCATTGGCCTGTAAAGAATGCCTGTCACCAGTATTTCTTTACCGTATTCGACGCCCATCCGCATCCGGGTATATACGAGTATCTTTCCGCAACATGGATACATGGTGAAACGGTTCCCGACCGTTTTGGCGCTTAAGATAAAGCGATAACGGTTATTGGCCATTTCCGGCTCGCTTACAACCGTTCCTTTTATCCGGTACAGACTGTCCGGCGCATAGCGCACGTATTTTGAGATGTGGCAGCCGGGGATGGATTGATGGTTCAGCAATAGCGTCATTCCCGAAAGAAACGTCAGGCAGATGATAAGCGCGCCGGGAACCATTTTTGACCTGAGGGAAAAGACGGCCGGTAAGGCGACGCAGGAGGCTACGAGGTAAACCGGCAGGAACGGCACGCGTATTTGACGCGCGCATGCTATCCCTGCGCAAAAAACTACCGCTAATACTACCAAAGGCCGCTTCGTCATAGCGCAATATCCGTCTATTCGATGCATACCGCATCTTTTAACTGCTCGTACCTGCGCAGGGTGACGCTTTGGATATTCTTGAGTTCTTCGATTTCCTTGAAAGGCCCTTTTTGTTGCCTGTAGGCGATAATACGCGCGGCTATTGTTTTTCCGACGCCCGGAAGGAGTCGTAAGGTTTCATCATCAGCGCGGTTAATGTTTATTTTGCCGATGTTACTGCTGAAGGAGGCGATAGGCTTGGCGCCCGGAAAGGACTTCTTGGCAAAATCCAGCCCTGTCCCTATAAGCGCCAGCGCCGCTATGAATACGATCACCCGGCGTTCTTGCGCGGTCATATTAAGCATGTTCGCTCCTTTGTTATAATAGACGCTAGAAAACAAAAAATCTAACATCATTTTCTTCCCCCGGCTTTGGCCATGAACGTGTTGACAAACCTAAAACTGTATGTTAGAGTTATACTATTATGAAACGCCTCACGCTGCTTTTTATTATCTTTTTCAGCCTATCCGTCTCAAGCGCTTATCCTTACTGGATCTGGACGCCGAAAACGGGCAAATGGGTCAATCCAAAGACCACCGCAAAGGCCTCGCCGAAAGAGCAATTCGAATTCGCAAAAGGCCAGTATGACATAAAGCAATACGAAGACGCAAAGCGCGAGTTTAAGAAGCTCCTGCGCGTTTTCCCCAAATCCGCCGAAGCCCCGGAGGCGCAGTATTACCTCGGGCTCATAGAAGAGGCTACCGGCAGCCCCTACGAAGCCTACCAGGCGTACCAGAAGGTCATCGACAAATATCCGTTTTCAGGCAGGATCACCGAAATAATCGAACGTGAATATAAGATCGCCGAAGAGTTTATGTCCGGGGAGAAACGCAAGGCCATGGGGCTGGCGTTACCCGTCGAGAACCCCGCGATAGAAATATTCACCAAGGTGGTGGAGAATTCCACCTACGGGCCGCTTGCGGCCAAAGCCGAGTATAAATTAGGGCTCGTGCTCAAAGGCTTAGGCAGGTTCTATGAGGCGGAAGAGGCCTTTAATAAAGTGATCACGAGCTACCCGGAAAGCGAGTGGGTGGAAGCGTCGAAATTCCAGATCGCCTCCTGCCGCGCAGCGGTATCCAAGGGGCCTGGATATGACCAGGGCGCGGCGCAGGAAGCCAAAGAAAAATTCCAGGCATTCATCAAGGAACACCCGGACGCGGAATTGTCGAACACCGCGGAAAAGAACATCAGTCAGATCAGGGAAAAAGAGGCGGAGAACAATTATAATATCGGCAGGTTCTACGAAAAGCAGAAGGCCTATCAGGCGGCCAAAATCTACTACAACGATGTGGTGAAGAACTATTCCGACAGCCCCTGGGCGATAAAGGCCTTCGAAAGGTTGAGGGTCCTGGAAAAGAAGAGGAAATGATGCAGAGTCGGTTAAGGCACGGCAGGCAGTTCGCGCAGGCGGCGCTTCTCATATGGGTGTTGGGCGGGTGCGGTTATACTGCGCGCTCGCTGGTAACCCAGAAATTCAGGACCATATATATCCCTCAGTTCGTAAATAAGATAGATATCAGCAGGGAAGGGGAAAGCGAAAGTAAATACAAGCTCTACCGGCCGATGCTGGAGATAGACATCACTAATTCGCTGATTACCAGGTTCCTTCTCGACGGTAACCTGAAGCCGGTAAAGTCAAAAGACGCGGATTTGATCTTAAAGGGAGAGCTGGTTTCTTTCGACCGCGACGCCTTGCGATATACCAGCGACGACGTGGTGGAAGAATACAGGATAAATCTTATAGTCAATATCAGCCTTATGGACGCACAAGAAAATAAACTGCTCTGGGAAGAGAAGAATTTCGCAGGTACCACTACTTATTTTACCCAGGGTGTTAATGCCAAAACCGAGACTGTCGCGGTAAATGACGCGATAACCGACTTAAGCCGCAGGATTGTTGAACGCGCTGTCGAAGAGTGGTAAATCCGTTATATCCGTTTTACCGGCCACGCTGATAGGAAAAACCAGTTGCCGTAAAAAACGCAATAACGGATTTAATATTTACGATGGTATATCTGTTTATCGGACAGGACGCGCTTTCCAAGGACATAAGGGTACAAAAAATAAAACAGGGGCTTTTTCCCCGCGAGATGGAGGCGTTTAATTACGACGTCCTGCATGGGGAGGAAGTGACGCTGCAGGAGCTGCAGGAGAGGCTCTTGAGCTTGCCCGTAAAGGCAAGGAAAAGGATGGTGCTCGTAAAGAACGCGCAGGAGCTTAAGGAAGACGCGAAAGAGTTCCTGATACGCTACGCCGGGAAAGAAGACCCCGGGGTCGAGCTGGTGCTGGATGTGGATGCGTTCAAACCGAACTACGGATTCATAAAACGCCTCACGGGCCACGCGCAGATAGCGCGATTCAACGAAAAAGAGGAACCCGATACTTTTTTATTGAGCCGCCAGATCCAGTCACAAAAGACCCAGGCAAGCCTCAAGATATTAAAACAGCTTTTAAAAAACGGCGAGAGGCCTGAAAAGATCATCGGCGGATTGCGTTCGGACTGGGAGAGATACGGCGTTTCTTCCGCGGAAGTGAAAAGAAAGATTGGATTATTGCTTAAATGCGATATTGAGATAAAGACCGGCAGGCTTAAGGCCGGTTTTGCGTTAGAGAAATGCGTGGTAAGCCTGTGTAACCTTTCTATGCGCGCTATGCCTTAACGCATCCTCTTCGCGAG
>JBFZAN010000073.1:0-4310 GCA_041309005.1 Candidatus Omnitrophota bacterium | reverse complement strand
CGAGATCGTGGCTGTCGCAAAACAGAACAATATCGGTATCGTCGTCATCACCGACCGGGATTCCATGCGATGGGAATACGGCCTTTGGCCTTTGCGCAACGTAGTGAAGAAGACGGTCCGGGAGAATTCCGTGTTCAGCTCTGGTGTCGCCGGCTACCTGCGGGAGATACGCCGGGCGCAGGAGCAAAACCCCTCTATGGTGATACTGCCGGGGATAGAATCTGCTCCGTTCTATTTCTGGGAGGGCAGCGTCTTTCGCCGGACCTTAAGAATAAATAATTGGCACAAGCATATCCTGGTAATGGGGCTCACCGGGCCGAAAGAGTACGCGTATCTGCCCGTTACCGGAAACAGGCGGGGGTTGATCCTGCCTTTCAGGTTCAAGAATATCTTTTATTGGCTCCTGCCGCTGGCGGCGCTGGTCTTGGGCGCGTACTTTGTATCCAAGAGGAGATTCTCTTACAAGGATGAATACGGAAGAAAGCTTGGGCCCCGTTCTCCTGTAGGCCTTGCAATCGGCTTGATCCTTGTAATGACAGGCGCCTTGTTTCTAATTAACAATTACCCTTACCGTGATATCGCGTTTGACCAGTACCGGGGGGACTTAGGGATAAAGCCGTATCAGAACTTCATAGAGTACGTATACAAAAACGGCGGCCTGACATTCTGGGCCCATCCCGAAGCGAAGAATATCGAGCATTCAGGCAATGTGACCATAGATACCCGCGAGTATTCATCGGATCTCCTGCATACCACGGGCTACACCGGTTTCGCCGTGTTCCATGAAGGGTATGAAAAAGCGGGCGCGCCCGGCGGCATATGGGACGATATCCTTATCCAATATTGCAAAGGCTTGAGAAAGAAGCCGGTGTGGGCTATAGGAGGGCTTGGGTTCGATACTAACGGGGACCTAAACGATTACATCAGGGATTTAAGGACTGTAGTGCTGACTACGGCGCTGGACCAAAAAGGCGCGCTCGAGGCGCTGGAGGCGGGGAGAATGTATGTTGCGAGGGGAAACAGGTCTTCGCAGTTTGTCCTTGACGAATTTATCGTAAAAGATATTGCTTCTGGTTTGGAAGCGACCATGGGGCAGGAAGTACTGCTTACGCAAAGCCCGGTGATCAAGGTCAGCGGCCATTTCTTAAGCGCCTCAAAAGACACCTCGAAAGATACGGTCATGATAAAATTGATCAAAAACGGCAGGGTAATTAAAACGTTTGAAGAGGCCACGCCTTTTGAGTTGTCCTATACGGATGAAATGAAAGGCTCCGGAGGCGCCAAGGCCTATTACCGTATCGAGATCGCATCGGGAGGGCTGCTTTTGGTGACTAACCCGGTTTTTATCGAGCGAAAGCCGGGAAAATAGTTGTGTAACTGCTGCCCGTTAATGTTATAATACGTATGATTATTTCAGTGCATCAGCCTCAATATATTCCCTGGCTGGGATATATTGATAAAATAGCCAAGAGCGACTGTTTCGTATTCCTGGACGCTGTCCAGTATAAAGAGCGTGAATTCCAGAATCGTAACAAGGTAAGGACCAAAGACGGATGGATCTGGCTGAGCGTACCCGTGATATCAAAAGGCCTTGGCAGGCAACGCATCCTTGAGGTGGGTGTAGATAATGAACGGGACTGGGCAAGGCAGCATCTAAAGAGCCTTGAGGTCTGCTACGGCAAGGCGAAATATTTTGGCAGGTATTTCGATTTCTTTAAAGAAGCATATGCCGCCCGCTGGGAGAAGTTATGCAAACTAAACGTGCATATCGTAAAATTTATCTTGAATGAATTCGCGCTTTCTCCTGAAATATATTTTGAGTCGGAATTAAATATACACAGCACGCGAACCGACCGGATCATTGACATCTGTGCCAGGCTTAAGGCGGATACCTATCTTTCGGGCGCCGGAGGCAGGGAGTACCTCGAAGAAGAGAAATTTAAAGCGGCTGGGATAAGGCTTGTATACCAGGATTTCACTCATCCGGTATATCATCAGCAGTTCGCTTCCGGAGAGAAAAGCTTTATCCCCTGTATGTCGGCAATTGACCTGTTGTTTAACGAGGGGCCGAAGAGCGTAGACATACTAGGCCTGGGGAAGTAATACTGATTATAGAGAATAAAGTCTTTTATTTACAGGAGGTTACATATGAATATACTTGCGATAGGCCCGCACCCGGATGACGTTGAATTCGGCTGCGGCGGCACATTGATGAAGTACGCTCAGGCAGGCCATAATGTATATCTCTTTATCCTGACCGACGGCAGCTTTGGCGGCGATCCTCAGAAAAGAAGGCAAGAGGCTAATGACGCGGCGAAATTCATGGGAACCAAAGATGTATTTTGGGCCGGACTAAAGGATACGGAGCTGGTCTGTAACCGCGACCTTATACTTAAGATTGATGAAATAGTGCACAAGGTAAAGGCCGATACAGTGTTCCTTAATTTCTGGGCTGACGTGCATCAGGACCATCGCGCCGCTGCCCAGGCCACTGTCTCCGCCTCCCGGCATATAAAGGAAGTTCTGTTTTACGAGGTGCCCACCACCCAGCATTTCGAGCCGGATATTTTCGTGGACATCCAGGACGTGCTGGAGAAAAAATTGCAGTTGCTTAAGATCCACGATTCCCAGGTCGATAAAACCAGGGTAGAAGACCTCAGTATTGTCGAAAGCGTGCAGTCCTGCGCCAATTTTCGCGGCTACCAGGGAAGGGTAAAGTACGCGGAAGGGTTTAAGGCGCTGCGCGTATTAAAGGAGATCAAATAATATGTCCTGGGTGCTTTTACTGCTTGTTCCTTTTTTAGTGACCTACCTTTTGATTTCGCCTTTAAGGAAGCTGGCAGTCAAGTTCAGAATACTCGATCTCCCTAACCGCCGCAGCGCCCACAAGCGGGCTACTCCGCTTTTGGGGGGTGTCGCGATTTACCTCGGGCTGCTGGCGGGGTTCTTTTTGCATTTGAGGGGACTGGGTTACTTTATGCCCCTGGTGATTTCCGCGACGATCATCGTAGGCGTAGGGTTAGCCGACGATATAAAGGGCTTGAGCGCCCGCTCGAGGCTCCTGGTCCAGATACTCGTTTCTTTGATCCTCATTAAATCCGGTTTTCACGTAAGCTTCTTGCCGCAAAGCTTGTGGGGTAACCTTGGCCAGGGCATCATCACTGTTTTCTGGATCGTGGGCGTGATAAACGCTTACAATTATCTTGACGGGCTTGACGGGCTGGCCGCGGGTTCAGCAATAGTGAACTCCCTCTGTTTTGCGATAATACTCTATAAAACGGGACAGCAGCCTTTGGTCATGCTTTTGCTTATCATTATAGGTTCCTGCCTTGGCTTCCTGCCGTATAATTTCAGGAAAGCAAAGATGTTTTTAGGGGACGCGGGCAGCACACTGCTTGGCTTTCTTATGGCAAGCGTCGCCCTTACCGGCAATTGGGCGCAGGATAATATCGTAAAGATCTCCATCCCGCTTTTGATACTGGGGGTGCCTATCTTTGATATGGTTTTTACCACTATCATGAGGATAAAAGAAGGGAAGGTAAAAACGCTGATTGAATGGCTTGAGTATTGCGGTAAGGACCATTTCCATCATTACCTGGTAGATATTGGATTGTCTAAACTGGGGGCTGTGGTCTTTATTTACTTCGTTTCCCTGTCTTTAGGAATTAACGCGATCATGGTGAGTAATGACAGCGCGTTTGAAGGTTTTTTATCGCTTGGCCAGGCTGGAATGATCTTCGCGATGATCGCGATCTTGATCGTAATAGGCAAGAGAAGGCGAAGCGGCTGGAATTAATAGCACAAAAAAGCTTTATTTCAGAAATAAAACACTTTGGAAACATTAAGGTTAGGAAAATCAGCTAACTGTCGGTGGCACATCAGCAGGCAAAATACGATTTCCGCAAAAACAACCTTTCTTTTAAGCCCCGGTTCTTAAGATAATGGGGTCAGACCCCATTATCTCCCCATTAAGATTTTACTTGACTTTTTCCGTCGGAGAACGATAATAATAGGCAGGTATACTGGAAGCGCTAAGATACTTTTGACAAGGGGCTAAACATATGGTATACTTATTCTAGACAAATCGGAACGAGAATCGAAAAGGCAAACTCAAGGTGACTTGAGGGCGCAAAGTCGTGCTTCCGCTATAGCTGTTTGGCGGAAAGGCAGATTGCCGAAATTTCTCAGTGGAATCTCAGGTGCTGCCTGAGATTTTTTTTTGAAAAAACAAAAAGTGCCAGGCACAATGGCAAGAAAATGCCGAAAGTGCCAGGCACAATTGAGAAAAGATGCCACGACTGCCAAGAATA
>JBFZAN010000072.1:0-34436 GCA_041309005.1 Candidatus Omnitrophota bacterium | reverse complement strand
CTGTAGAGTTCATTGGCGTAGATGGTGATCAGGGTAATCTCTTTGGAGATTTCCTTGTGATAGGCGGCGTTAAACCTGTTCGAGACGTAGCTGTAGCGGCCGGTGGCCCTTGCGAACTGGTCTTCGAAGCTGCGCGGCTCTTCGGCGTGGATGAAGGTTTCCTTAAGGATCGCGCGGTCCGTATCGGTGAATTCGTTGAGCAATTGCGCGGTGACGTCTTCGGAGGTGTTATCAAAGGAGCTGTTTTTGGCGAAAAACTGGTGGTTGACGTTGGCGCTGACCTGAAGCTGCCTGGTTTTTCCCTCGTATTTGGCGCTCATGCCTAATTTGAGGCTGGTGATAAGGTCCGGTTTGGGGTCTTCTTTTAAGTAGGTGACGTTGTCGTCGTAGGCTTCCGAAACAGAAGAATTAACGGTTACGTCTATATCGTTAACAGTGAACGCGAAGGCATTAAGCCCTGCGCAGGATACGATAAGGCAACCTGAAATGGACGTAATTATTTTAGAAATTGCCATAGAATCGTAACTTATTTAGCTTAATTGGGATAGAAAAAAATTCTATCATAGATTCGCGCATTTTTCAAGAGAAATCTTAGGGGACGGTTCTCTCCCCAAGGGACGTTTCCCTCCTGGAGGGTTGGTATTCATCAAGTCCTCATCAATTAGCAGTCTGGCGTACTCCTTTCTCCTTTTTTCAGTGGAATCGGCTAAATCGAGATAAAGCGGGCTATCGGTAATGATCGTGTCCGCGTAACCTTTGGCATAATGGTTGTAGCTGCTGAACTGGTATGCGTCCGGCGTTCGTACAAGCGAGCCCCTCACCGGGTTGAGCTCTATGTATTTACCGCATTGCAGGAGATACGCATCCGTATCGACGATACGGCTTTTGAACCTGCCTTGCAGCAGGTGTCCGACGTAGCCGTAGGTCTTATTGTAATAATGAAAATAGGATAGGCTGAGCTGCTTCATGAATTTTGAGATATTGCTTTCGGGCGGTAGCCACACGAGCAGGTGGACGTGGTTGTTCATGAGGCAGTAATGAAAAATGGCGACTTTGTTTTCTTGTTTAAGTCCCCGTATAAGAAAATAGTAATGCAATTTGTCTGAATCACTGTTGAATATGTTCTGTTTATTATTGCCTCTGCACATTATGTGCATCGCGATATTGGGTAGGATCAGTCGTTTAGTTCGTGGCATGGCTACCCTCCTTCCTGTAACAATAGACGTATGCAGCAAGGTTTTCTAACAGGAATTTTCTTGGGGAGAACCGTCCCCTAAGGGTGAAGCGTCCCCTATGGGGGGACCGTCCCCTTTAGCGGGTGAATTTGGTGAGGTGGAGCCACCAGTCTTTGTAGTTCCAGGTGTGGATCTGCTTGAAGAGTTTTTTGGCGGATTTGGTCTTGAGGTATTTATTCCCGACCGGCATGAAGCTTTTGGCCTGGGTGAAGCCCTGGTCAAAGTATTCCTTTGCCTGCAGGATGCATTCCAGGATATCGGCGTCGCGGGCGATCACGGCTTCCTTGGTGTCCTGTTTATTGTACGCCCCCAGCACCGAGGTGAGCTCTTCTCTCATGGGTTCGCCGATGAGGTCGAGCTGTTCCTGGTAAATGCGTTTTTCTATCTTTTTAGGGTTGAAATATCTAAGGCTTATTTTGTGCTGGTCGTTCATGCGGGCCTCGGGGGTATCGTGGAACAAGGTCATCAGCAGTACTTTGTAAGGATCGGCTTTTTCCATTTTAGCCAACGCGTAGCCGATGATCGCGGCGCGCAGGCAGTGCTCGGCGACGCTCTCAGGGTCTTTGAGGCCGGCTACCCACCAGCCGGTGCGCTTGACGCGCTTGAGCTGGCCTATTTCAGCGAGAAAGTTGATTAAGTTCTTGGTTTGTTTCATAAATAAATGGGGTCTGACCCCATTATTGGCGCCGTCCCCTCTAGGATCGCTGGCAGGAGACTTCGTAGCAGCACATGCCGACTGCCATGGCGACGTTAAAAGAAAGCGGCACGCCTCGCATCGGGAGCGTCAGCTTGTAATCCACTTGTTTGATCAGCCCGGGGCGTATACCTTCACCTTCCGAGCCGAAAATGAGGCAGAGCGGGAAATTGAATTTTACCTGCCGCGGGTGCTCCCCTCCCTCTACCACGGTCGCGCCCACCCAGTACCCTTGCTCTTTTGCCTTCTGGACGGCGATCGAAAGATTGGACACATGGCATACGGGCACGTAGTTTTCACCGCCGCAGGCGACTTTCAGCACCGCTTCCGTCACCTCGACCGTTTCGCGGGTAGGCAATACGATGCAGAACCCTCCCAGGCAGGCGCAGTTCCTTATGATGACGCCGAGGTTCTGGGGGTCGTTTATCCTGTCCAGGCAGACCAGCGTGGGCTTGTCTTTGTTCTCGGAGCCGATAATATCTTCGAAATCTTTATAATTGAAGGCGTCGATCTCAGCCATCACCCCCTGGGTCTGGATCTTCGGGGCCAGCTGGAAGAATCGTTTCTCAGATATGGTCTCTACTTTAAGGTGGTGTTTGTGGGCGAGTGAGGTTATTTCAGGGCGGCTTAAGCCTGCCTGCAGGTAAATTACTTTTACGCTTCTGGAGTTTGAATTGATCCGCTCGATGACCGAGCGTTTGCCGTATAGTCGCATGGGCGCGCCGCTTAGGCCACTTCCTGGGCGTCTTTGATGTCGACCCCCCTGGTTTTCAGGTATTCAAACGCCTTTTTAATTTCTCCGTCGCTGCCCTTGAAAATCAGTATGGACCAGCCGGTGTCGGTAGAGAAAGAAGCCTCTACGATATTGACGGTGAGATCAAACTGCTTGCAGATGTTACAGACGATCGCTTCCTCTTTCAGTTCCCCGGGGAATGTCAATTCTGTCCTGATCTTCATTTGAGCGGCTTCCTTTCGTGGCGGATGCGGCGGTTAGCGTAGAGTAAGACGAGCGCTACTGCGTACGCGAGTAAGCCAAGGGTTAACGAAATGAGAAAATAGCCTATTGCGACAGGCAGCGCGATCTTCAATGCCGATTGGGTGAAAAGATATTTCCAGTGGAAGTTGCTTAATAACGCCCGCCACTGGCACCGGGTTGCGCGCCAATCAACGTTCATTATAACAGAGCCGACTTTTACTGACAAGATAAATGTGACCAGGCTTAGCCAGGTATTGGTAAGCAGGCTCCCTAAAAGGGCGCTGGCGCGGTTTACCCGAAAGAGCAATGCCAGAAAGAGCGCTGCGATCGGCCCTGTGCCGGGAAGAATGCCGGTGAATATCCCGACGCCAAAGCCCGCCGCTATCTTCTGCGGCGTGTCATTGATCTTGAAGAGTTTCTGGTAGATTTGTTTTATCATCGAAAAATAGAAATAATGGGGTCTGACCCCATTATTTCTAGGTTGTTGGTTTGATATTTACCCCGGCGAAGCGTTCGAGGCCGAAGGATTCCTGCACCCAGCCGTTGTGCAGGCCGGCCGCCTCCATCATTGACTTGGCGCCGTCATATTCCTGCGCGGTCAGCCGCCGGGCGATCGCTTTAAATTGCCTGGCGCGATGGTACGGCAGATATTGGCTCATCAGGCTGATATAGGTATCTTTTGATAATTCCTCGGCGATGAACTTCATTATTTTGTCTGTTCCGGAGACAGCGCCCGGCAGCACCAGGTGCCTGATTATAAGCCCCCGAGTAATAATCCCTTTCTCGTCAAGTGAGGCAATGCCCACCTGCCTGTGCATTTCTTTTACCGCTGACTGGTTATAGGCGGGATAATCCGGCGCCGAGGAATACGCCACTGCCGCAGCGCTATCGCCGTAACGCATATCGGGCAGGTATATATCTATTATCCCCTCAAGCAGACTGATCTTTTCCGCACGCTCGTATCCGCCGGTATTATACACCAGCGGTATCTTTAATCCTCCCTCAACCGCAATGACCAGCGCTTTCAGTATTTGTGGCATCACGTGCGTGGGGCTTACCAGGTTTATATTATGGCAGCCCATGGACTGCAATTCAAGCATGACGCGGGCGAGTTCTTCGCAACTCACTTCTTTGCCCTGCCCCAACTGGCTGAATTCGTAATTCTGGCAATAGACGCACGCCAGGTTACAATAGGAAAAAAATATCGTGCCTGAGCCTCGCTCGCCTGAAACCGGCGGCTCTTCTCCCTGGTGCGCCATGAAGCTGTATACCCTGGGAAGCGCCCCTGTCTTGCAGAAGCCGAGCTCGCCCTTAAGCCGGTCCACTTTGCACGTGCGCGGGCAGATGTTGCATGAGGAAAGCATCGCGTGCGCCTCGTCGGCTTTTCGTTGCAGGCTTTTGTCGTTGTAGGCGTTAAGGTATGAAGGGTACATATCAGTTGTATGAAGCTATTTCGCTCTCCACGTATTTGATCCGTTCCTGGACCTGCGGGTGGGAGCTTAAAAAGGCGGGCTTATAGTGCGTTCCGGCTGAAACCGAATCCGTGTCGAGCTTCTTTAAAAAGGTGACCATCGCGTAGGGGCTGAAGCCGGCTCTCCTCGCGTAGCGCACGCTCAGCTTATCGGCGAGCAGCTCGTCTTTCCTGCTGTAGCCTAAATGCACCAGGTCAAAGACCACATCCATGGCCTTTCCCATAGTTTGCTGGCCGCTTACCCCCAGGGCAATGCCCATGAGTATCTGGTAGCCCATCACCGTCTGTAACTTTTTGACGCTGTGGCGCGCGGCGATATGGCCTATCTCGTGGGCAAGCACGCAGGCCAGCTCGTCGTCGTTTGCCGCCTCCATGAGCCCTGAGTTTACGTAGACGTAGCCGCCGGGCGTGGCAAAGGCGTTGAGCTCTTTGTCCTGTATCGCGTTGAAATAGTACGTAACGTCCTGCCTGTCCGAGGCCGCTGCGACGCGCCTGCCGATGGCATTAAGGCGCGCCTGCGTCCGGTAATCATCCACGACGGCGTATTTCTTGCGGATCTCCTTGTCCATATCCCTGCCGATGGCGACCTCTCCTTCGGTGCTGATCAGGAGGGATTCTCTTTTTTCTGTCGCGGGGTTATAGACAGTGACGCATCCTCCCAGCAAAAAAAGCGCCAGGGTGGCGGCGCAGGCGTTATTGGACTTTGATCGAAGCGGCATAATGCTCCCGTATGCGGTTAAATATCCCTATATACTCGCCGCTGCGGTAATCGGGGTACGTCCATTCCAGTGTCGTAAACGATTTGCCCCGGTACATAAGCGTAGTCTCGGCGAATATCCCTTTGCCCAGGTATATGCGGTGCGCGAAATCTTTGGTTGAGGCAAGCACCAGTTTTGCCAGGTTGACGTACCCCGGGTCGATATTGACCGTGCGCCTGCCTGCGTGTGCCAGTTTTGACTCAAGCCGGTTTGCGGCAACTTTGATTTTGTTAAGTGAATCCGCGGGGATGAGTTTTTTAAACGCCACGAAGGCCCTCTGTAAGTCCGGGCCGAATTCTGCTTCATAGTAATCGGTGAGGGTAAAGGGGAGTACGGCGCTTTCGTAGTCTATCGCGCCGAAGCGTTTTGTTAAGGCGGCCTTTGCCTTACGATAGGCGGTATCCGACTTGAAGATGAAGCCGCAGATTAATTTGACCTTATGGGGCGATGTTATTTTTCCCACGACGGGATTGGAGGGCCCCTTACGCAGAGGCTACATTGTGGGGCATGAGGCTGCTTATGTAATGCGCTATTTTCTGGCGCGCGATGTCCTTGATGCCGTTGAAGAATATCGCGATATTGTAGCCGCCCTGCTCTTCGTCCTCGGTCCTGACGATGACGCCTTTACATTCCACGTCGCAGCGCTTTTTGTCCTTCGGGGCGCCGGGGAGCTTCATCTTGATCATTACCTTGGTGAAGGGCGGGACATATTTATCTATATGGCAGTACGTTCCCAGGCAGCTTATGTTCTGGGTATTGGTGGAGAAATCATAACCGTTGGCTACCACTTCCACCGGTAGCTGTTCGTCGATCCTGGGGTGCAGCCTTCTTTCTTTCCTTGATGATTTAAGCATCTTTTTTCTCTTCCTTGGCTTTCGCGCGCATGGTGCGCAGGCATTTCTTATCGCAAAAGAACTTTCCGTTACGGTAATATACCTTTACTTTCTTTAATGGTTTTCCGCATCCCAGGCAGTTGGTCTGTTTTTCTGCCGGGGGTTTCGCCGCGGGCGCGGCCTGTGTCGCTGCTTCAGCTGCCATGTGTCCTTTTCCTTCCTTTATAAGCGGTTCAGTTGCAGATTGACGTAATCCGAAAGGTATTGCCTGTCCCTTGGGTTTATTTCCAGGAATTCAACCCCCATCCTGTACCTGTCCGAGTGCGGCATCGAGGTCGCCCAGGATACCCGGCCTATGGGGTTAAGCACCCTGGAGAGCACGTTTATTTCCAGCATCACCGGGGTGGCGCGGGGGATGAAGCTTTCGCTTACCAGCGCAAGGCCTCCTGCGCTGATATTGTTGCATATTCCGTTAGAGAACGCCTCTTTTCCTCTGACCTGGTAACGAAGCGGGTTTGAGATTTTGATACGAGGAAACTGCCGTTTGTCTTCCGGTGTGCTTGCCATTCGGGTCCTTTAAAAAAGAGCAAGCCGTGGCTGATTCCTTCCTCTTTTCAAAAATTATAACACAGATACGGCGTTTGTCAACAGGTGAAAAGAAAAACCGCCGCGTACGTCCCTGAATCGAACGTTCCCGTGGCGGTGGTACTAAAATATAACATATAATCTTCAGGATTTCAAGGCGGCGGGCCGTTATTTTTCCGGCCTCCCCGCCCTTTACAATACAGCGCTTTCTGCTATAATACTCCCATAAGGAGAAAAGTATGTATTGCGCGTTCTACGGGTTAAAGGAAAGGCCGTTCAACGTTACCTCCGACCCCTCCTTTTTTTTCTTGAGCAACAAGCACCGCGAGGCGCTCGCGCATCTTTTGTACGGGGTCAGCCAGAGAAAGGGCATCATGGTGGTCACCGGCGAGATCGGCACCGGCAAGACCACGCTCTGCCGTTTTTTCCTCAACCAGCTCGGCGGGCGCGTGAAGACCGCGTTTGTGCTTAACCCCGCCTTCTCCGAGATCGAGCTCCTGGAGCTCATCCTCAACGACTTCGGCATCCGCGTCAAGCAAAAGACCAGGCTCGCGTTCGTCAACGCCCTGAATAAATTCCTCATCCGCCAGGCGCGCCGCAAAAACAACGTCGTGCTTATCATAGACGAAGCCCAGAACTTAAACGCCACCCAGCTTGAGCATATCCGCCTGCTTTCTAACTTAGAGACCGAAAAAGACAAATTGATCCAGATCCTTCTGGTGGGCCAGCCTGAACTCAACCGTAAGGTAGACCTCCACGAGCTCAGGCAGCTACGCCAGCGCGTGATGGTCAGGTATCACATAGCGCCGCTTGAGGTCAATGAGGTAAAAAACTACATACAGCACCGCCTGCGCACCGCGGGCGCAGACGGCCGGCTCGCCTTCACCGATGAAGCGGTTCGGATGATCAGGGAATTCTCAAAAGGCACCCCGCGGCTGGTCAACGTGCTCTGCGACAGGGCGCTCCTGGCGGGATTTGTGGCCAACGCCTTTGTCATCGACGGGGATATCGTGGAAGTGTGCCTTAAGGAATTGCACAATTACGTGGATACGGGGGATATCGAAGATGAGTATTATACACGAAGCGTTAAAGAAGGTTCAGGAATTTAATACCCAGCCTGCGCAGCCTTCGCCGGAGATAAAAAAGTTGCGCACGTTGAAGATGTACTCGCTGTATGTCACGGTGTTCCTCCTGGGCGGCCTGGTGGCGAAGCTTGTTTTCAACGCGGTCACTTCGTCGTTTGAGTCAAAGCAGGAGGCCGCGAAGCCTCTTGCCCCTACGCCCGCCGCGGCCGCGGCGCAGCCAAAAGCGCCGCTGTTTTCCACGCGCGCGCCAAAGCAGTCGCCCGGGTTCGTGCTTAACGGCGTATTTTTTTCCGATGGAAAAGCTTTCGCGCTGGTGAACAATAAGATCGTCAGGGAAGGCGATACTATTGAAGGCGCGGACGTGGTAAAGATCACGCCGGAAGAAGTGGAATTATCAGCCGGCGGTGAGGCTGTAAAGCTTTTTACCTACAACCATTAGCGCCCGCTCTTTACGCCAGCCTTTTTCTTACCGCATCCTTAATTATATCCAGTGGAATATTTTTGACCAGGCAGGAATGCCCTATTGACCGCAGGAGGACGAATCTGTTGGTGACGCCGATGAATTTTTTATCGTGATAATGCGCTTTGATGATGGCGTTCAGCGTAAGGCCGCGTATCTGTACGGGAAGGCCTGTCCCGGCGATAAGTGAATCGATGCGCTCGACCGCGCGCGCATCCGTAAGCCCCAGCGCCTCGCTTATGTCTGCGGCAACCAGCATGCCTAAGGCGACCGCTTCCCCGTGGGTATAGCCTTTATACCCGCAGGCGGCCTCCAGCGCGTGGCCGATGGTGTGGCCGAAGTTCAAAAATGCCCTCACCCCCCGTTCGTCCCTTTCATCGAGCTCGACGAAACCCGCCTTGATGCTGCTGCAGCGCGCCACGATGAATTCCAGGGCGCCTTTACGCAAAGAGAGTATGTCCTTGAAATGCGTTTCCAGGTAGGAAAATAGCGGCGCGTCCTTGATTATACCGTACTTGATCACTTCCGCGAGGCCCGCGCGAAGCTGCTTGGCGCCCAGGGTCTTAAGGAGCTCTATGTCTGAAAATACCAACCGCGGCTGGTAGAATGAACCGATGAGGTTTTTGCCTTCAGGCAGGTCCACCGCGGTCTTGCCGCCGATGGCGGAATCTACCTGCGCCAGCAGCGTCGTGGGGATATTGACGTAGGCGGTCCCGCGCCGGTACACCGAGGCGACAAAGCCGCTTAAGTCTCCCACTACCCCGCCGCCGAACGCGATGATGAAGAGGCGCTTATTTTTGTCGTAGCGGGCAAGGTCCTTGAGCACCGCGTACGCAGTGTCCATTGATTTGCTTTTTTCAGAGTCCGGTATGAGCTTGAACTTAGCACTTATGGCTGGGGCAGCGAGCGCTTTTTGCAGGAGGCTCCCGAACCTTCTTTTGACCGCCGCGTTGGTGATGATGTAGGCGTCCGTGCCGATGGCAAGGCGCCTGATATGCGCCGCGAGGTCGCCAAGGATGCCGCTTCCCGTGGCGATCTGGTAGGGGCAGTGTTTAAGATGAAGTGTGATTATTTTCACGTTCGCCTTAGTCCAGGGAATCTATTCTTTCAACTTCTATGATGGGGTATTTTTGGTTGGATTGCTCAAGCAACTTGCCGGTGACCCTTACTTTATGATAGGTTACCGCCTCCAGCGTCTTTTTATTCCCTTTAAGGAACAGGATGGTTTTATCCGCTTTGATGAGCTTATGAGTGGCGGTCCTCCAGAAGACCCTGCCGTACGGCTTGACGAGGCCCTCGACGATGACGGTGGAGCCGGGGGCCGAGGCCATCTGTTCCGGGGGAGCGCTTTCGGCAACCGGAGCGGCCATCGCGGCCAGTTTCTGCGCCTCGGTGATCTCGTTGACGAACTTCTTGTTGATCCACCCGAAGCTGGAATCGACGGGCTCTATCCTGAGCCAGTCCCCGCTGTCCTCAACGACGCTTAAGACCTCTCCCCTGCGCGCCTTTCCCACGATAGCGCTTGCCTCGGTGGGCTTGAGCCTGATATTGACCGCGTCTTTTGAGACCCTGGCCGCCCTGGGGCTAAGCAGCGTCACGAGGTCTTTCTTGATATACGAAGGCGCGACCTTCGGGAGCTTGATCTTATACCAGTCAAAGGCTTCCGAGACCACGTGCACGTAATTACCCTTGTTCAGCTTGAGGATAAGCTCCGAGGTCACCCTCGAATCGCTGCGCAGGTTGACGTTGTCGCCGTTGATCTCGCCGGTGAACTGCTTGAACTCTTTGGCGAAGGAAAGCTGCACGCAGCACAGCGTTATTAATAATGGGGTCAGACCCCATTTCCCCCATTTCTTGATCATTTCTTCTCCGTGGCTTTTGCGCCTTTCGCAGGTGCGGCGCCTTTCGCAGGGGCGGCTTTTCCCGCGGCCTCTTTTGTCTCGCCCGCGGCGGGAGCTGCTGCGCCTTCGGCGCCTTCAACTTTTTCAGCCGCTGCCTTTTCCTTCTTGATCTTGAGCTTTATGGTCTTGATCTTGGGCAGGCCGAATACCTCGTCGCCTACCTTCCATTCTTCTTTTTCAGACATCAGCTTAAGGCGTTCGATGCGTTTTAAGACCGAGCGTTGTTTCTTGTGTTTGTCCGACGCGCTGAGAGACGGGTGTATTGACATGACGTTATAGCCTCCTTATATAGCAATCCGAGTAGGATTTTTTAAGCTCAGAGAGCTTTGATTGCGCCTTTTCCTTGTTCGAAAAAGGCCCGATGCACACTATGCTGTAACTGCCTTTTGAGAGTACGAGCGCGGAGAAGCCCCTTTTTTTCAAGGTGTCGGCTTCCCGCTGCGCGTGCGATTTGCTTTTGAACGAAGCGACCTGCACGGTGTAGCCCTGCGTTTCCACCGCCTGTTCTTTAGGCGCTACGGGAACAGGGTCTGGTTCAACTGCGGCTGCCGGCGGTTGTTTGGCCGCGGGAGCTTTGGGCAGTGGCTCTGTCGCTGCCAGCTCAAGGCGCGCGTTGGTCCTGGCGACGGAGGCCATCTTTCCTCTTTCCACGCCGATAGAAAAGGAAATGATCCCCGTGATGATGAAACCGATGGCGATCATGAGCGCCTTTTCATGGCCCCATACCGCGGCTATGAAGCCGGGAGACCTCTTCGTCCTGCCATCCCTCGCTTCTTTAAGCTGTGAAAACAGCTCTAATTGCGTAGGCGCCTGTTTCTCCATGCGTATTTCTCCCCCCGTAAATCTATATTATATCCCTTTTATTTCTTAAGTTTCAAGTATTTTTTGCGGAATTTTTTGATTATTTTCAAGAACGCGTCCACTACTTTCGGGTCGAACTGCGTGCCGACTTTTTTCTTGATCTCTTTCAGCGCGGTGTCTATATCTATGCGTTCGCGGTACGGCCTGCCGTAGACCATTGCTTCAAAGGCGTCGGCGACCGACATGATGCGCGCGCCCAGCGGGATCTGGCCCTTCTTAAGGCGCGATGGGTACCCGGTGCCGTTATAGCGTTCATGGTGGTGCATGATGATCGGTATCACCGGCCGCAGTATCTGCAAGGGGCGCAGTATCTGCGCGCCCTTGGCGGGGTGGTGCCTGATGATCTTGAACTCTCCCGGGGTAAGCTTGGTGGTCTTGGTGAGTATCTCCAGGGGGATGCCGGCTTTTCCCGCGTCGTGCAGGAGGCTTGCGTATTCGATAGACTCCACCGATTTTTCATCCAGGTGCATCTCCTGGGCGATGGACCTCACCAGGCGGTTGAAATACGGCGAATGCGTGTATTCGGAAGGCACTCGCGTGTCAAGCAGCGTGACCATTGATTTTATGGAGCTTGATATTATTTTCTGCTGGTCTTCGTAGAGCTGAAGGTTCTTTATCCCTATCATCGCCTGCTCGAGGCAGGTGGTCAGTATCTCCTGCTCGCCGGTATCAAAGGGCGCTTCGTGTTTCTCGCGTTTGACGATGATAAGCCCCATGATGTCTTCGGAGACAAGCGGCATTGCCAGGAGGTAGCCGTTACGTATCGTGGCGTAGGTCTTGAGGATTTTGGTTTCGAGCCTGTTGTGTATCTTCTGCTTTTTGTCGACGGATATTTTCTTTTTGCCTGAAACTTCGCACCTGATGGCGGAATATTGTTTGGAGGGGTCAAGTATAAGGATGAGGCAGGAATGGGCGTTTAAGATCTGGCACATCAGCCTCGAGAGGCGGCACACCAGGTCTTTGAGCTCGAAGGTCGAATTGACCAGCCGGTAAATGCTGTGTATCGCCGAGATCAGGGTCTTATACCTTTTCGTAGGGGTCGAATAATTTTTTGTATTCATCTAACGCGTACCTGTCTGTCATGCCCGCGATATAGTCGCTTACCGCGCGCCGCACTCCGTCGCCCGCCACCCTTTTTTGGATATGCGGAGGCAGCGCCTGGGGCTTCTGGACGTATACCCGGAATAACTCCTGTATGAAGCGCTTTGCCTTGTTGCTCATCCTCACCACGCGGTAATGGCGGTAGAGCTTCTGTATGAGCAGCTCTCTCATCGGTTTCCTTAAGGCGTGTATCCGGCTGCTAAAGGCGACTATTTTTTTATCCGCTTTTTTGACGTCCAGGTGAGACGTGAGCTTGCGCGACTGTATCCGTTTTTCAGTCTCCTGGATGAGGTCGGTCACCTGCATGTCGATGAGCGAGCGTATGATCAGATATTTCTTCTTTTCTTCATCTATTGTAGCATATTTCTTGGAAATTGTTCTAGATAAATTATCCCAGATTGGCAATGCTTCCAGGTCCTGGTATTTAAGCAGCCCCGAGGTGATGCCGTCGTCGATGTCGTGGTTATCGTAGGCGATCTCATCCGCGATGTCGGCGACCTGCGTTTCCAGGGTCGGCAGCTCATTCGGCGCAAGGTCTTTTATCTTTGCCGCCTTATCGAACTGCGAGGAGTGCTTTACTATCCCTTCCCTTACTTCCCAGCTCAGGTTGAGGCCGGGAAAATCAGGGTAACGTTCCTCCAGCACGTCCACGACCCGTAAGCCCTGCAGGTTATGGTTAAAGCCGCCTTCTTTCGCCATCAATTCGTTGAGCGCCTCTTCTCCGGAATGGCCGAACGGGGTATGGCCGAGGTCGTGCGCCAGCGCGATGGCTTCCGTGAGGTCCACGTTAAGCCGCAGCGCTGCGGCAATGGTGCGGGCGATCTGCGCGACTTCCAGAGTGTGAGTGAGCCTGGTGCGGTAATAATCGCCTTCGTGGTTGACAAAGACCTGGGTTTTGTATTCAAGCCTCCTGAAGGCCGCGGAGTGGATCACCCGGTCGCGGTCGCGCTGATAGGCCGAGCGGTACGAATGGCTCTTTTCAGGGTATACCCTGCCGCGCGAAAGGTAGCTTTTCATCGCGTACGGCGCCAGGAGCAGGTCCTCTAATTCTTTAAAGCGATCTTGCGTAAGCATGCGTGAGTTGTGTGTGTAATTCTTCCAAAGACTGCGAGACGACCTTGGTATCAAAGACCACCGGCATGAAGTTGGTATCGCCTTTCCACCGCGGCACGATATGCACGTGCAGGTGGCCGGGGATGCCGGCGCCGGCGTGGCCGGAAATATTGATGCCGATATTGTAACCGTGGGGCTTGAGTGTTTTCTGAAGGAGCTTTTTGGCGTTTCCCACCGCTTTCAGCAGGTCCAGCGCCTCGGCGTCTTTAAGCTGTGTTATGTCCGCCACGTGGCGAAGCGGCGCGATGAGGCAATGGCCGTTATTGTACGGGAAGATGTTCAGCATGCAGAGGGAATGTTCAGTTTTAAAGACCACCCGGCACGCGCTTTTCTTTCGCTTCCCTTCGCAAAAAATGCATTTTTTTTGCGCGAGGCTCCTCAGGTATTTCATCCTCCAGGGTGCCCAGAGTTTATCCATGGTTACTTTACAGTTTGACGATGGCGCCCTCAACGGTGTCGTTCACCCGCAGGATACCGTATGAGTTATACGGCGCGAATACCTTGTCCGTGAGGCTGCCCGGGTTGAAAAAAAGGATATTGCCTTTTTTCTGGTTGAAGCCCTGGTGCGAATGGCCGAAAATGATCACGTCTACTTTGTCGTTCTTGAAGGCGTCAGTCAGCACTTCGGTGAGCCTGTTCGGCGGCCCCCAGCCGTGCATCAGGCCGATGCGGTATTTCCCGACGGAGAATATCTCTTTCTCGTGCAGGCGCTTCCGGGTCTCTTCGGGATCCATATTCCCCCAGACCGCCCGCACGTCCTTGCAGACGCTCTTCAGTTTCTCCAGCACTTTTATGTCCACCAGGTCTCCGGCGTGCACGACCATATCCACGGACTTAAACGCCTCCAGCACTTCTTTAGGCAGCTCCCGCGCCCTGTCGGGGATGTGGGTGTCGGATAATACGCCGATCGTTACGGTCATGCGATGACCCTCGGTTTTGAGTAGAGGTCAAAAAGCTGGTTTATATTGTTGATATCCCAGGTGGTGATCTTTTCTTCAAGCGCCCTCAAGCGGCTGTTGGCGTCGATATCGTTGAGCGTCACGATGATCTTCTTCTGGAGCTTGTGGCGGTATTTCTTGCATTCCTTGGCGAACGCCGCGATGTCCTCTTCGTTCAGGAGCCCCGAAGTGAAGGCGATGATCCAGAGGCTCTCCTGCGACCGGCAGATGAGGCCTTCCCTAAGCGCCCTGGCGTTTAACTCCAGGGATTTTACCTCCCTGAAATGGCTGAGCCTTACTTTTTTGCGCTCTATCTGGACCTGGTCGTCTTCGAAGAGGCGAAGCAGCTCCATCATCCGCTCGGACACGGGGCGTTTTGCCTGCTGCACGAATTCCTGTACCATGGCCTCTATCTTCTGCCTGAACATCGCCTTCTGGTTTTTCGCGTCGAAGGTAAGCGACTGAAGCTGTTCCTGGTGCACGAACTTCAGCCAGAAACCGAATACCCTGTCGCTGATCTTCAGGAAATCCGCGCTGCGGCTTATGGTATCGAGCTCAAGCAGGTAGTTTATCCTGGCGTCTATCTCTTTGCGGGTCTTGCGCGAGAGGTGGGCGATGTCCCTGATCTTGTTATGGCCGCTTGCGACGCAGTAGAGTATCGCTAAAAGGTCCTGGCTGTGGGCCGCATCCTGGAACTGTTTCAGGCGCGTGGAAAATTTCTGGTGCAGGGAACCCTGCGGGGAGAACAGCAGGTCTTCCATGACATAGGTAAGATAGCTCTGGTCGAACTTGCTCAACGCATCGCAAATCACCTGGAGATAGAACGGGTAACCGCCGGTAAAATGCACCAGGAAGTCCTTAAGCGGCCTATCCAGGCAATAGCCCGCCAGGGTATGTTCCAGGAACTGCTCCGCTGTTTTTATGTCGAAGGGCTCTACCGTCATCACCTCGAAATTGCCGAATAAAAGGCTTAAGTCTTTGGCGAGGATGGCGCGGGCCTTGTATTGCCTCGAGCTTACGATGATATACAGGGTGTTTTTCTGCTGTATGAGGAGTTTTGACCACTCCGCGTAGGGTTTCTTTATCCCCAGGGCCTCCAGGTTGGTGAACTCATCGAAGATGACCACGCAGAACTTCCCGGTTTCCTGGTAGATGGCCTCGCACAGGCTAAGCAGCTCGCAGAAGAGCGGGTCTTTCCTGTTCTTGTTAAGCTGCGCGAGGATGTAACGTATTTTCTCGACGCTGCGGGGTATGAAGCCGCTCGCTTTATTGACCAGGAAGTCTATGTCTTCTTTGAGGGGCATTTCGCTGTTTTGCAAAAAGCTGTATAAAAGCACCGCGATGAACCTGCGGCTGAAGGACGCGAAAGGCTCGGGTCTTACTTCCAGGTACACGGGGATGAAGCGGTTATCCTGGAATTTTTTCAGGAAGTCGCATATGATCGAGGTTTTTCCCGCCTGGTCGTTGCCGATGACCGCGAGGTTCTGGCGGTAGCCGTCTTTTAATGCCCGCACGCGCTTTTCCAGGAGCTCAAGGTACTGCGTTCTATCGAAGAAAGTATCCTGTACCATACAGTCAGTTGGATAAATAAAAGTTCGGGTTTTGCGGCAGGTGGTTTTTCCTGATCTCAAAATGAAGGTAGGTGTTCTTGTCCCTGCCCGAAGAGCCTACCTTTGCGACCACCGCGCCTTTCTGCACGGCGTCCCCCACCTTGACCATTACCTGGTTGTTGCGGGCGTAGACGGTCTGGAAACCGTCCCCGTGGTCGATGATGATGGTCTTGCCGAAAGAAAGAAAATCGTCGTCGTAAAATACTATCCTGCCGCTTCGCGATGCCACTACGTCCTGCCCCGCCAGAGGCTGTATATTGATGCCTTTGTTCAGCATATTATTGAACGTCGAGCCGTAGGAAGTGATAACCTTTCCTTTGAGCGGCCAGATAAAATCGTCGAAGTTCGCCTTCGGGCGTTCAGCCTTCGGCGAAGGCTCTTTTTTAAGCCCGGGTATGAAGATGAGCTGGCCGACCTCTATGCTGGTAGCGTCCTGTATGCGGTTTATCTTTACCAGCTCCTCCAGATCGACGCTGTACATCTTTGAGATCCTCCAGAGGGTCTCTTTCTTTTCGACGCGGTGGTAGATCCCCGGCATATCGAAGCGCGGTTTCGCGGGCTGCGCGATGTAGGGCGTCGGCGCGCAGCCGCTTAAGGCCGCGACGCAGGCGGATACGCTAAAGAGTATGCTGTAAAAAAAAGTACGGTTCATGCTTTTAAAGCGGGTGAGCGGAATCGAACCGCCATAGACAGCTTGGGAAGCTGCCATTCTACCATTGAATTACACCCGCACGCGTTCAGTTTCATAATTTCCGGCACTCTTCCATCAATTTAATGGAACAGAAATCCCCGCACATGGTGCAGACGTCTAACACATCGGGTTTCGACGAGAGCCTGTAGCGGCGCGCCTTCTCGGGGTCTATGGATAGGGCGATCTGTTTTTTCCAGTCGCGGTCCCTTCGCGCGGTAGACATTTTCTTGTCCCAGTCAAGCGCCCCCGGTACGCCTTTGGCGATGTCCGCGGCGTGGGCGGCGATCTTTGCGGCTACCACTCCTTCCCTGACGTCCTCTATCGACGGGTGCCTCAAGTGCTCGGAGGCGGTCACGTAACAGATAAAATCAGCGCCGAAGCTCGCGGCGAGCCCCGCGCCTATCGCGCTTGAGATATGGTCGTAGCCGGCGGCGACGTCGGTCACCAGCGGCCCCAGCACGTAAAACGGCGCCTGGTGGCAGCGCTTTTTCTGCAAAACGATGTTCTCTTTGATCCGGTCAAGCGCCACGTGGCCCGGCCCTTCGATCATCACCTGCACGCCTTTTTTTCTCGCGGCGAGCGTCAGCTCTCCCAGTATGGAGAGCTCTTCGAACTGCGCTTTGTCGTTTGCGTCCAGCACCGAGCCCGGGCGCAAGCCGTCGCCGAGGCTCAAGGTCACGTCGAACCTCCGGGCGATGTCCAGGACCTCGTCAAAATATTCGTAAAAGGGGTTTTCTTTTTTATTGAACCTGATCCAGTTCGCCAGGATCGCCCCGCCGCGGGAAACGATGCCTAAGAGCCTCTTCTGTGTATTAAGCATCTCCAGGCTCTTGGTGGTGACGCCCGCGTGGATGGTGAAGAAATCTACGCCGTCTTTTGCCTGGGACTCAAGCGCCTCCAGCATGTCCCAGCGGTTGAATTTAAGGAACGTCCCTTTTTTTCTCCGGGCGTTGACCGCGATCTCGTATACCGGCACTGTGCCGACGGGGACCGCGGAATGGCTGACGATCGTTCTGCGGACCTTGCGGATATCGCCGCCGACGCTTAAGTCCATCACCGTATCCGCGCCGTACTGTACGGCAACGCGCAATTTTTTCAGCTCGTCGCTAATCCGCGCGCGGTCGGTAGAGGTGCCGAGGTTTGCGTTTACTTTGGTGGACAGGCCAAAGCCTATGGCGCATGGTTTTTTAAGGGCGCGCGTGTTGTTGGCGGGAATGACGGCCTTGCCTTCCCTGACCAGGCGCATAATGGAGGCTGGTTCCCTGCTTTCTGCGCGGGCAACCGCCTTCATCAGGGGAGTGGCCTTATTTCGTTTTGCGTATTCTGGCTGCGTCATGTAAGATCTTCCTGAAATTCGCGACCGTCGCGCGGATGTCCGCGGAGCCAAGGAGCGCTCTGCATACCGCTACTCTTACGGCTCCCGCTGCAAGCACCTCTCCTATATTCTTGAGGTCTATGCCGCCGATCGCGAAAAATGGTATCGTTATCCGTTTGCTGCAGGCCGCAACCAGTCCAAGCCCCACCGCCTTATATTCCGGCTTGGTCGGCGTGGCGAATACCGGCCCTACGCTTATATAGTCGGCGCCTCGTTCCTCGGCGTCGAGGGCCTGCCGTAATGTATGGCAGGATACGCCGATGATCATTTTGTCGCCTACAAGCTTCCTTACCTTCTCAACCGGCAAATCATCCTGGCCGATATGCACGCCGTCAGCGCGGGCAAGCAGCGCTATGTCCGCGTAGTCGTTTACCACGCGAAGCGTCTTTGCGGCGCTCAAAGATGCGCACAGCGACTCGGCTTCTTTGAGGATGATCTTTCTGCTTGAAGCCTTGTCCCTGGCCTGCACTATGTCGGGCGCTGCGCCTCGCGCGCGCAGGACCTGCGACGAAAAAGCACTGTTTGCCAGCGTTTCCTTATCTATAACACCGTAAAGACGGGCATTTTGTAATAGCTTTTTTTTCGAGTTCATAGATGCGGTACCTCAGGAGCTTGAAGCGTAGCGCCACTTTCTTGTCTTTCAGCTTGGAAAATTCTTCCAGCACCCGTATCGATTCTTTTACGCGCTGGATGTTGGCGAAAAAAATGTCCCGGAAATCTTTTCGTTTTAGTTCCCCGGCATGGTGGAGGCTAGAGCCGATGTCAAGGGCGCTTTCGCGCGAGCGTATCATTTCTCCTGATTCAGGCAAATGCGAAGCGAGCGTGTCGATACCGTGCCTTGTCTCCTTGAATTCTTTTGTCAGGGGGCGGTTTTCGATGACGAACCTGGTTATCTCTTCGCAGACGCGTAACCCTTCCTTGGCGCGGTTGATGTTAGCGTCGATGATCCTGTCTATCCCTGTTACTTTGCGCTGTTTTTGCAATTTTTTTTATCAGGGCGGTAGTGGAGCGGCCTTTTAAAAAAGGGATGGTTTTTACTTTCCCCCCATACCCGGCCACCAGATCACTTCCCACGATGTCCTTTGCATTCCAGTCGGCGCCTTTTACCAGGACGTCCGGCTCGATGAGCCGTATGAGCGCGCGCGGCGTGTCATCGCCGAATAATGCCACGTAATCCACGCTTGCCAATGCCGCGATGACGGCCGCTCTGTCTTTTTCCGGTGAGACCGGCCGGCCCGGGCCTTTGAGCCTTCTTACCGAGGCGTCGGTGTTGAGGCCGACGATAAGACAGTCGCCTAATCTCCTGGCGTCCTCCAGGTAGCGCACGTGTCCGGCGTGAAGCAGGTCAAAACAGCCGTTGGTAAAAACGATGCGCTTGCCTTGTCTTTTCAGCTTTTTTGCCAGCGCGCCGAGTGAGCGCGCGGCCCTTACCTTTTCTTTTACGCGAGGGCCTGTTCCACGAGTTCGCATATGATATGGCCTATGGTAATATGGGCTTCCTGTATCCGGGCGGTCACCGAAGAATGCACGATCAGGCTTACGTCCGCCAGTTTCGCGAGCTCTCCGCCGTCGCCTCCGGTGAGCGCGATGGTCTTTATCCCCATTTTTTTCGCCTGCCTGATAGCGTTCGAGACGTTTTTGGCCTTGCCGCTGGTGGAAATGCCGATGACCACGTCTTTTTTCTGCCCTAACGCTTCCAGCTGGCGCGAGAACACGGATTCATAGCCGTAATCGTTGGCCAGGGCGGTAATCGTCGAGGTGTTGACGGTAAGGGAGATCGCCGGCATCGCGCGCCGTTCCTTCTGGAACCTGCCCACGAATTCAGCGGCCAGATGCTGGCAGTCGCTTGCGGAGCCGCCGTTGCCGAAGAGGATGACCTTGCCGTCCTCTTTTATGCAGCTGGTGATGGTATTGGCGATGTCGATGATCTGGGGTATGGCGTTACGCAGCAGGTCCTCTTTTACCTGGATGCTTTCCAGTAACAGGTCCTTGATCTTGTCTCTCATGGTTTTTAGCCGGGTTTAAATTGCGCTGTTATGTGTCTATCCGAAGAAAACCTTGGCCATATCGTAGAGGTCCATGTCAATGGTTTTTAACGCGCTTACCGCTTCTTCCAGGGGCACGTCGATGACCTTGCCTCCCCGAAGCGCCACCATCTTTCCGAATTTCTTGCTCTTTACCAGTTCGACCGCCTTGACCCCGAAGCGCGTGCCCAGTATGCGGTCAAATGCCGTCGGAGAGCCGCCTCTCTGGATATGGCCGAGCACGGTGACCCGTGTCTCAAAGCCCGTGCGTTTTTCAATTTCTTTTGCCAGGACATCGCCGATGCCGCCGAGCCTCACGTGGCCGAATTCATCGAGTTTCTCTTCCTGGGTGATCATTGAATTGTCTTTGAACTGGGCGCCCTCCGCCACTACCACGATGCTGAAGGTCTTGCCGCGGGAATGGCGCTTTTTGATCAGGTCGCAGGTCTCCACGATATCCATCGGTATCTCGGGTATCAGGATGACGTCCGCGCCTCCGGCAATGCCGGCTTCGGTGGCGATCCAGCCGGCGTGCCTTCCCATTACTTCCACTACCATGACGCGGTGGTGGCTCTCGGCGGTAGTGTGGAGCCTGTCGATGCACTCCATTGCGGTGTTCAGCGCCGTGTCGAATCCGAAGGTATAGTCGGTGGAAGAAAGGTCATTATCGATGGTCTTGGGCACGCCTACGACGTTGGCGATCTTGTCTTTGACCAGCTTTGAGGCGACGCCTAAGGTGTCTTCGCCTCCCACCGCGATGAGCGCGGCAAGCCCAAGCTTTTCGAGGGTATCTTTGACCTTCTGCACGCCTCCTTCTTTCTTGTAGGGGTTGGTTCGGCTTGTTCCCAGGATAGTACCGCCCTTGGGCAGTATTCCCGAGACCGCGTTCAGGTCAAGTGCCGCGGTGTCGTTCTCGATTAAGCCTTTCCAGCCGTTCTTTATTCCCACGATTTCGTACCCTTCTATCAGCGCTTTTCTTACCACCGCCCTGATCACCGGGTTAAGCCCCGGGCAGTCCCCGCCGCCCGTCAGTATTCCTATTTTTTCTTTAGCCATCGGGTCTTTCTCCTTTTCGGTAGTTGGGTCCGCATTATACCCTGGTAAAGCCGCCGTACGGTAATGTCGGTTCGTCCGTTATCTTTTCCACTTCTTTTTTCTTTCTTTCCTTTTCCTCCCTGGAAACTATCTTGGAGATGTGGATCTTGATGATGATCTCCTCTTCCACGCCCAGCACTTCCTGGATCTTCGACCTGGTGATGTCCTGCAGCCGCGCGGTCAGTTCAGGCAGGTTCGCCTCGGAACGCAGCGCCACCCGAAGGTCCACGACAATGCCCTTTTTTCCCGCGATCACATTCGGCTTCAACTCCTTTATCTCCGGCATCACGAATGAAATATGTTTGATCAGGTCCTCTACCGCCGAAAGCGCGATGGTCACCTCGCCCGAAGAAGTGGTGAAGGCGATGGTCTTTTCGCGCTGGAAGCCTCCCAGGATAAGCTGGGCGAAGGAGAAGCTGACCAGGATCAAAAGGAGCCCCGAAAGGCCGACGATGATCCTCGCGTTCAGGGTATCGTGGAGATAGGCGAAGATATTGCCGAGATCGTAAGGCAGGAGGATATTGAACGCGAACACGATCAGCACCGCGCCGATCAGGATAAGTATGGTCGCGTAGAAGAGTATCCCCATTACGGTAAAGAGTCTCATAGTATCTACCCTCCTTGTAATTTACGGTTTCTCGATGCTGAGTATCTTGATATTGACATCTTTGACAGAGAGATTGGTCATTTTTTCCAGGGCGTTTCGCACGTTCTCCTGCACCTTGTCCGCCACGTCGGGGATGTTGTAGCCGTATCTGGCGATCAGGGGGATCGCGACGGTGACCTGCTCGCTGCGGTCGATGTCGACTTTGATCGTCGTGTATTTCTTCCCGAGGAGTTCAAGCAGGCCGCTTTTAAAGTTCGCCGCCACTGACTTGACCCCTTCGACTTCGGATGCGGCTATGGAGGCTATGGAGGCGATCACGTTGTGGTGGATGCTTACCATCCCGAGGTCTGTCTTGGTATCTTCTTTATTCATTTCCGGCGGTTTCCTTTCCTTCGCTTAACATATCCTGCACGAAATGCGTGGAAACGTTGCCTTTCACGAACTGGGGGTTGCCCAGCAGTTTTATGTGAAAGGGTATGGTGGTTTTAATGGGGGAGATGTGGAATTCGCTGAGCGCCCGAAGCATTATCCGTATGGTTTCCTGGCGGTTCGCCCCGTGCACTATCACTTTGGCGACCATTGAATCGTAATAGGACGGGATCACGTAGCCGGGATAAATATGGGTGTCAAGGCGTACCCCCGGGCCTCCGGGTAAGTTCAGCATCTCGATTTTGCCGGGGGAGGGCATGAAGTTGTTCTCGTAATCTTCGGCGTTGATGCGGCATTCCATCGCCACGCCCTTGATGTGGATGTCTTCCTGTTTGTAGCGCAGCTTTTCTCCCGAGGCGACGCGCAACTGTTCCTTGATCAGGTCGATGCCCGTAACGGTCTCCGTTACGGGGTGTTCTACCTGGATCCTGGTGTTCATCTCCATGAAGTAAAAATTATTGTCGTGGTCAAGCAGGAACTCTATGGTCCCGGCGTTGACGTAATTTACGGATTTTGCCGCTTTGATCGCGGCGTCTCCCAGGCGCTTGCGCAGCTTCCCGTCCACCGCGCAGGAAGGGGATTCTTCCAGGAGCTTCTGGTGCCTTCTCTGGATGCTGCAGTCGCGTTCCCCCAGGTGGATGATGTGGCCGTATTTATCGGCGAGTATCTGTATCTCCACGTGGCGCGGCCTCTCGATATATTTCTCTATGTAGACGTTGGGGTTGCCGAAATTGGCTTCCGCTTCGGCCTGCGCGGTCATCAGGCTTGCGGCCAGGCGTATTTCGTTGTGGCAGATCCGCATCCCTTTGCCTCCGCCTCCCGCGGCGGCCTTGATGATCACGGGGTAACCTATTTTCTTGGCGGTCTTTATCGCCTCTTCTTTGTTCTTTATGTCCGTGAGGCTTCCCGGCACGATGGGGACGCCTATCTTTTGCATCGCGGTGCGCGCCGCCATTTTGTTGCCCATGGACCTGATGTTCTCAGGGGTGGGGCCTATGAATTTAATGTGGCATGATTCGCAGATCTCGGCGAAGTGCGGGTTCTCGGCGAGGAAGCCGTAGCCGGGATGGATCGCCTCTACGTCGGTGATCTCCGCGGCGCTGATGATGGCGGGTATATTGAGGTAGCTTTTGGCGCTCTGGGGCTGGCCTATGCAGATGGCCTCGTCCGCGAAACGCACGTGCAGGGAGTCCCTGTCTGCTTCCGAATACACGGCGACGGTGCGTATGCCCAGCTCGCGGCAGGCGCGTATTATCCTGAGGGCGATCTCCCCACGGTTAGCGATAAGGATTTTGGAGAACAAGGCGTCTATGAATTAAAGGGGTTCGATAATAAACATTGACTGGCCGAATTCCACCGGCTCAGCGTTTTCGGCAAGGATCTCAGTAATTTTGCCTCTTACTTCCGATTTTATCTCGTTCATCAGCTTCATCGCTTCGATGATGCAGATCACCTGCCCCGGCTCGATGACCTGGCCCACCTCTACGTAGGGGGGCGCTTCCGGCGCGGGGGCGCGGTAGAACGTGCCTACCATTGGCGCTTTTATCTCTACGGTATTGGAGACCGTTTTTTCCGCCGGCGCAGGCGCTTCGGCGTGCCTTGCCTGCGGGGCTTTTTCCCGTTCGATGACTACGGGGCCGCTGTAAGACTCTATGCCCGCGGCGGTCTTCTTTAACCTGATCCGCATCCCTTCCTTTTCGATCTCAAGCTCTACCAGGTTGTTCTCGTTCATCAGGTTGATCATTTCCTTGATCTCTTTTATATTCACGACTCTTTTGCCTCCTTTACCGTGGCTTCTTTAGTAGACCCGTTCGACGTAATTTCCCGTGCGGGTATCTACCTTGATCCTGTCTCCGACGTCCACGAAAAGCGGTACCTGGATGTTCGCCCCGGTCTCTATTTCCGCCGGTTTCGTGCCGCTTTTGGCCGTGTCGCCCTTGATGCCCGGTTCGGTATGGGTGATCTTGACTTCGATGAAATTGGGCAGCGTTATGCTGAGTATATGGTCTTTGTATGAATACGAGGTGACGTCGAGGTTATCTTTGAGGTATTTGATCTTGTCTCCCATCGATTCTTTGGAGATGGCGACTTCTTCGTAATTGTCCTGCGCCATGAAATGGTACATTTCGCCCGATGAATACAAAAACTGCAGTTTTCTTTCTTCTATATAGGCCTCTTCTATCTTTTCATCGCCCCGGAAGGTCTTCTCAAGCACGTTAGTGGTCTTCAGGTTCCTCAGTTTCACGCGCACGAATGCCGCGCCTTTACCCGGTTTTACGTGCTGGAATTCTATTATCTGATAGACTTCACCGTCCACTAAAATCGTAAGCCCCCCCTTAACTTCATTTATCGAGATAGCCACTTAAGATGTGCGCTCCTTTCGCCGTAACCAGTACCATGTCTTCTATCCTGATGCCGAATTTACCCGGAAAATAGATCCCTGGTTCGACCGTGAAGACCATTCCTTCTTGAAGCCCCGCTTTGGCTTTTTTAGCGATATGCGGCTCTTCGTGCACCTCTAAGCCTACCCCGTGGCCCGTGTTGTGGGTGAACAGTTTCCCAAAGCCTTTGCCTGTAAGGTAACTGCGCGCGGCGTGGTCTATCGCGCCGCCTGAAACCCCGGGGGCGATCGCGGCGATCGCCTTTTGCTGGGCCGCACGCACCGCTTCGTAGGCCTTTTTCGCGAAAGAATTAATTTTACCTAAAAAGAAAACTCTTGTCAAGTCGGATTTGTAGCCCATAAAATCCACTCCCATATCCACCAGCACGGGTTCATTCCGTTTTATTTTCCTTGAGCCAGTAAGGTGGTGGGGGTAGCTTGAATTCGGCCCGGAGCCTACGATGATGTCGAACGCCGAAGCGTACGCGCCGTGGCAGCGTATGAAGCGCTCCAGTTCCCCGGCAATCTCCAGTTCCGTTCTTCCCGCAGCGATGCATTGGCCTGCGAACTCAAGCGCTTTTACGGTGATGGCGGTCGCCTTGCCTATGAGCTCGATCTCGCTTGTGTCTTTTACCTGCCGGAGCGTTTCTACCAGGCTGTGCGTCGAGATGAGCTCCTGCGTTGCGCCAAGCGATTCTTTGATCGTGCGGGCTTCGGCAAAGGCAAGCTGCCTTCCCTCGAAACCGATGCGCCTGGCTCCCAGTTCGATGAGGGATGCCGCGATGAGCTTGAACAGCGAACCGGTGATTATCTTTAAGGCGAACCCCTTAAGCTGGGGCCTTACTTCTTCGGTGTAACGGCTGTCGGTGATGTAAAAATTTTGTTTCTTCGAAATGATCGCGTAGGCGTCCCTGGCTTTGAAGCCGGCCAGGTAAGAAATATTGGCCGGCAGGGAGACTATCAGAGCGTCCAGGTGCTCTCTCGCCAGCGCGGTTTGTAACGCGAGTATCCTTCGGTTCATGGTCATCCCGTGAGTTCAAGAAGCGCCTCAAGGCCCAGGGTATAACTTTTGGGGCCGAAACCAAGGACGGCTCCCTTTGCCACCGGGCTGATCAGGGATGTGTGCCTGAATTCTTCCCTGGAGTAAATATTAGAAAGGTGGACTTCTACGGCAGGTATGCCGGAAGCCGCGATCGCGTCCCTGATCGCGACGCTGGTGTGCGTGTAGGCGGCGGGGTTAATCAGTATGCCCGCGAACGCGCGCTTTGCCTTACCGATCAGGTCCACGATCCGGCCTTCGTGGTTAGACTGGGCGATGGTCAGGGTCACCCTGTGTTTTTTGGCGGCCGCCCGCAAGGCTTTATTTATCCCGGCCAGGGTCACCGTGCCGTACACGGCCGGTTCCCGCGCCCCCAGGAGGTTCAGGTTGGGGCCGTGTATCACCAGTATTTTTTTCATCCTTCGGCCTCGTCGATGAGCATCACCGGGATGCCGTCGCGCACGGGGTATTTCTTGCCGCATTTTTTACAGACGATCTTGTTCTCTTTGAGCTCAACGTCTCCCTTGCACGCGGGGCAGGCAAGGATATCAAGCAGTTCTTTGTCTATCATGCGCCTCTCCTTTAAGGTGGTGGGGGGGTTGTTTTTTCGGTCGTCGCGATGTACTGCAGCCTCAGTTCATAGAGCAAATTCTCAAGGAGCGTTGATTCTTCGGCGGTGAGGTTGCCCTTGGTTTTGTCTTTGAGCATTCCCAGCGTATCGATGATGAACTTGGCCTGCGGGAGGTCGGGTTCCGCTTTGTTGGTCGCGGGGTTCGGTATCACTCCTAAAAAAATGGACGCTTGCAGCGACAGGGTGGAGATGAAGAAATTGAAGTCGGGTTCCGGGGGCACGAACGCGCCCTCCTGCTTTAAGGTCTCTTTTTCTTTTTCCGCCCTTTCTTTCCAGCTCTGGTCGATATCTTTACGGGGTGTTTCCATGAAAAATCTCCTTTTAGCGTATTATTATTCCCGCGTAGCCGACGACGCTTTCCGTATCGCCCGTGACGTCGCCGCTGGTGCGGTATTCGGCGAGTTCCGCTTTGCCGGCGCCCAGCGCCTTGGCGGCGGCAAGCATTGCCACGGCAGGGGCAAAGCCGCACATGGATATGTTGAATTGCCGTATCCGGTCTATCAGGAGGTCTTCGTTGAGCTCCAGTATCGCCTGGATCGCGGTTTCGTCTTTTTTTTGGGCCTGCAGCTGGGGTTCGTAGTGCGTCATGTCGGAACTGGCGATGAGCAGCGTGGAACCCTTGAGCCCCTCTTCTTTTATGACCTGGGCGATGTCTTTTCCCAGCTGTTTGAGCGCTGCTACCTCTCCCGAAAGGATGGCGATGGGCACGATGCTGAAATCGTCCGAAAGATACTGCAGGAGCGGAAGCTCGACCTCCAGGGAATGCTCGTGGGCGTGCGCGAGCGGGTCGTCTTCCAGGAGCGGGCAGCGCCGCATTAATTTTTTGGCGAGGTCCTCCTGTATCAAGACCTCTCCAAGCGGCGTCAGCCACGAGCCTTTTCCCGCGATGCTGAAAGGCGATCCGTAGCCGGTGTGGTTCGGCCCCAGGAGTATTACGTTGCGCTTGATGCTGACGCGGGAAAGCGTGATGGCCGCGACCTCACCCGAATAGACATAGCCGGCATGCGGCAGCATGCAGGCGAACGCGTCTTTCGGGTGCGCAGGCGAAGGAATAAAGCTTTTGATGAGCTTAGCGAGCTCTTCCCTCGAAGCGGGATAGAACTGGCCGGCGACCGCGGGTTTTCTCAGGTTAGACTTTTCCATCGAATATATGTTCCAGGAATTTTTTGCCCGTTTTTATTTCCCCGGCTGTCGCGGGATAATGGGCTTCGATAACCTTGACCGTGTCTTTCGTGATATACGGAATGAGCGAATTAAAATCGAACGTGCCCCTGGATGGGGCTTTATGGTCATGGTAGCCTGTGATGTCGTGCAGGTGCATCCCGAGCAGCGAATGCGCGTAGGTATCCAGGAATTCCTTATGCGTGGTAAACCCGAGGTTTTCCATCAACTGGGCGTGGCCTACGTCGTGCCAGTAGCGTATGGCTGAGCCTTTGATCGCGGCGAGGATGACGCCTATTTCTTCGAAAGACGGGATCTCGCGGTAATAATAGCGGTTTTCAATCCCCAGCAGTATTCCGCGGTCGCGCGCGTAGCGCTCAAGCTCATCTAAGCTCTTGAGGGCGCTCTCCAGATAAGGCTTTTTAGCGGCTTCCCTCTGCGCGAGCACTTCCGAGCGTAACCGCGCCAATTCCTTTGAGGCTGCCTCTCCCCGCACGTAAAGGTCTGTCAGCTCCCTGGTCCTGTCGGGGATCTCGACCCTGCCTGCGTGCAGGACGACCGCCCGGGCGGCAAAGCGCTTTGCGGTATCGATGGTCCTTTTAGTGAAACGGACGGCAAGCTGCCTTTCCGTTTCATCAAGCGACGCCATCGAATAATGGTCGGGGAGCGCTTCTTCTCTTCTTACGGAATCCGGGATAGGGCAGAAATTATGGAGGCTTACGACGCGTATGGCCTCATCCCGGGTGAGCCTTTCTATGCCCTCAAGGATCTCAGGCGTAAGGTCAAAGCTTAATTCCACCTCCTGAAACCCTAATCTTTTTACCTCTGAAACTATTTTAACCCCGTCGCTGTTGCGGAACGCGTTCCACGATGTTGAGATCGCAAGGCCCATAGCTCTATATCCGCTGCTTCATCTTCCTTCTTTTGCGCTCGCTGGGTTTTTCGTAATGTTTGCGGTTCCTTACTTCTCTTAAGATGCCTTCCTGCTCGATCTTTCTTTTGAAACGGCGCATCGCGGATTCGAACGATTCGCCTTTTCTTATCTCAATTTCCGGCAATCTGATCATCCCCTTTCTTAAGCTATAAAAGCGTTAAACGGTTAAAATTATACTTTTTTAATATATCATTTAATCCGGGAAGTGTCAATGGATAGTTTGCATAATAATAGTGGACAACGCGCTTAAAATATATACAATAATATAATTATTCGCACGCAGATACCGCGGAGGACGTAATGGACAAAAAGCCGAAGTATTACCTTAATCCCGAGAACGAATTCGTCATAGAGAACTATAATTTCGCCAAGCCTTTCGCGAACTTCTTTCCGGGCATCGCGGGCGCCTACGGCATCCCGATGTGGGTCTTTTACGTGAACCGCGGCCAGGCGATCGCCAGCTTCGGCACCAGGGACAAGGACCACGCGATCCTGGAATTCCAGCCTGCCAATAAGGCGTGGTACCTGACCCACGCGCTCGGCTTTCGCACCTTCATCAAGGCGTATTCGGGCAAACAATTCGTTTTCTACGAGCCTTTTCATAACGGCGTCTGCAACGCCGGGTTCGACCTCTCTAACAGGATGCTCATCTCCTCCTGCGGCCTTAAGATCGAGGAGTCTTGCGCTACGTTAGGCTTAAAAATAAGCGTGGATTATTTTACCATCCCCCAGGATTCCTACGCCGCGCTGGTGCGCTGCGTCACTGTCGGCAATACCGGTAAAAAGGCAAGGAGCGTAGAGCTCCTGGACGGCCTGCCCCAGATAGTCCCCTACGGCACCAGCAACCTGTTCCTCAAGAAGCTCAGCCGCACCATCGAAGCGTGGATGGACGTGGATAATCTGGAGAGAAGCGCGCCCTTTTACAAGCTGGACGTCGACCCGACGGACAGGCCCCAGGTGCTTCATATCGAAAAAGGAAATTTCTATCTTGGTTTCTGCATGGAAAAGGGAAAGCCGAAGCTCATAAAGCCGATAGTCGATCCCCAGGCGATATTCGGCAGCGTCAATGATTTTTCCTCTCCCCGCGAATTCCTCGCCAGGCGCTCATTTACGCAGCCCAAAAACCAGGTAACTAAGAATAAGACCCCCTGCGGCTTTGTGCTGCTTGGGCTTGAGCTTCCCGCGGGAAGCGAACGGACGTTTTATTCGCTGGTAGGCAATATGAGGAATCTGGAGGCGCTCAACGCTTCCATAGGCAGGATAGCCGATCCCGGGTATTTGCTGAAGAAAAGAGATGAAAACAGGGCTGTCCTGGAAGAGCTCGAAACGGACATAGACACCCGCTCAAGTTCCAGGGAATTCGACCTCTACGTAAAACAAACTTACATCGACAATATCATGCGCGGCGGCTATCCGGTTATCTTCAAGGGCAGCCCCGGCGCTTTTTACATGTATTCGCGTAAGCACGGCGACCTTGAACGGGATTATAATAAGTTCCAGATACAGGCGACGTATTTTTCACAGGGTAACGGCAACTACCGCGATATCAACCAGAACCGCAGGAACGACGCGTGGTTCAACCCTGAAGTCGGGGATGAAAATATAGTAACTTTTTTGAGCCTTATCCAGGCCGACGGCTACAACCCCCTGGTCGTCAAGGGGGTGAAGTTCGAGGTCGCAGAGGTTGAAAGAATGAAGGCTTCATTAAGGGAGGCGGTCAGCGAACAGGACGCTGAAAAGATAGCCGCGTTCCTCGCGAAGCCTTTTAGCCCCGGAGAGCTGATATTTTTCCTTGAAGAGAATAAGATCAGGCCGCACGCCTCCTACGACGAACTGCTGGCGGGCATACTCTCTTTTGCCTCCAAGATCCAGGACGCCGAGCACGGCGAAGGCTTCTGGACCGACCATTGGGCGTACAACCTTGACCTGCTGGAGCGTTACCTGGCGCTTTACCCTGAAAAATTGCGCGAGATCGTCTTCGAGAAAAAGGCCTTCACGTTCTACGATAATACGGAAGTGGTAAAGCCCCGCAGCCGGAAATACGTGCGTAAGGACGGCGCGCTCCGGCAGTACCATTCGGTCGGTTACGACGAGTCTAAAAAAGAGATGATCATGGCCAGGGCCGGCCGCCCTCACCTGGTAAGGGGCGGCTATGGCAGGGGCGAGGTCTATTCGACCACGCTCTTCAATAAATTGCTCTGCGTCCTGGTCAATAAGCTCGCCTCGCTTGACCCGTTTGGCGTGGGGGTCGAGATGGAAGCCGATAAGCCCAACTGGTTCGACGCCTTGAACGGCCTGCCCGCGCTGTTCGGCTCTTCTTCCTGCGAGACCTTCGAGCTGAAGCGGCTGGCCCTTTTTATGCTCGAGGCGCTGGAACGCGCCCGGATCGATTCGCTTGAGATCACGGAAGAAATACTCGCTTTCTTAGTGGAGCTGAATACGCTGCTTAAGGAACACGCAGCCGCTAGTGGCGAAGACAGGGACTTCCGGTACTGGGATAAAAGCGCTGAATTGAAGGAATCTTACAGGGAAAAAACAAAGGCGGGCTTTAGCGGCAAAGAAATGCAGATACACGCTCACGCCGTGGTAAACGCTTTACAGAACGCGCTCAGGAAAATAGACGCGGGCCTCGGGAAAGCGTTCAACGATAATGACGGGACGTTTTCCAGCTACTTTATCAATGAGGTGGCCGCCTATGAGCCCCTGGATAACGGCTTTATCAAGCCGACCCGGTTTACCCGCAAGGCGCTGCCATTATTCCTGGAAGGCCAGGTCCACGCGTTAAGGCTTGCCGGTAACGCCGAAGACGCCCTTTCCATCCACAAGGCTACCAGGCAAAGCGCCCTGTACGATAAAGCGCTTAAGATGTATAAAGTGACCGCGGACCTTAAAGACTGTCCCGAAGAGGTGGGCAGGTGCAGGGTGTTTACCCCGGGCTGGCTTGAGAACGAATCCATATGGCTGCATATGGAATACAAGTACCTGCTGGAGATGCTCAAGCAGGGGCTCTTCGCCGAGTTCTTTCAGGAATTCAAAGACGCGCTTATCCCCTTCCAGAAACCTGCCGTCTACGGCCGCAGTATTTTAGAGAACGTTTCGTTTGTGGTCTCGAGCGCCTATCCCGATAAGAGCCTGCACGGCAACGGCTTTGTGGCGCGCCTCTCCGGTTCTACCGCCGAGCTCATACACATCTGGCTGTTGATGAACGCGGGCTTGCAGCCTTTTTTCCTGGATGAAAATAATGCGTTGAACCTGCGCCTTTCGCCGGTACTGCCGGGCTGGCTGTTCGATAAAAAAGGCGAGTACTCCTTCAATTTCTTAAGCGCGACCAGGGTGTTTTATCACAATCCCCAAAGAAAAGACACCTTCGGCCCCGGCGGCGTTTCGGTCAAAAGGACCGTTTTCCATGACACTTCCGGCAGCCCCGTTGAGCTCCCCTCGGCAGTGATCCCCTCCCCCTATGCCTTACAGGTAAGGTCAGGCCGTATCAGCTGTATCGACGTGTATTTTTAAATGAGGCCGCCTGCCGGTTAGAACCTCCGGCGGTAATAAAGGCGCAAGATATGCTGGGTGTCCACCGTGGAAAGGAACCCTCCGTAAGGGTCGTAGGTGGCGGTAGCTATGGGCGCGCGCCCCGCGACGCCGTAGAGCAGGCTGAATTCATCGTCCTGGGTCGGCAGGTACCGTATTTCTCCCGCCACATTATGATGGCCCAGGTAGATCTTGTCCTGGCCGGCGAGCATCCTGCCGATGTCGTTAAAGCGCGAATAGGTGTAACGCAGGTAAAAACCGACCCTTTGCGTCGGGACGTAAGAAACCTGCATGCCGACGTGGTTGTCGTTATCGTCTACCTGGCCGGCGCTCTCGAACGAATTCCTCGTATAATCAAAATATACTTCAAGGTGCTGCGCCGGGTTGACCCGCAGCCCCGCGCGGAAAATATTATAATATTCATACGGCGGCAGCGGGAACAGTCCCTGCCGGTAAAGGAACGGGTCTATGACGTGGAACACTTTCCCGTTGATAAGCACCGGCTTGAAGCTGGAGCCGTTGAGGTTGCCCCGCGGGTAATTTTCGTAGCCTACGCTGTAATCATTGGTATATTCCCAGATCCCCGAGAGCGCGATCCGGTCGGTAAAGGCGTACTCAAGGCCGAGCGAGCCGGTAGCGATGCTCGGGTCAAGGCCCGCTTCGATCGCGTCATTGAGAAGGAACTCGCCGGTATCGGTATTGAAGATGAACGGGTCTATGCCCGCTTTGGTCAGGGGCATTGCCTGGTGTATGGCGAGCAGTTTCGAGGTCAGCTTATCGGTTATTTTGAAAGTGAACTCATCCCGCGTGACGTTCTCGATGAGCTCGCCGTGGGTGTCATGGACGTTGCGGATGTCGAAAAGGTTCTCAAGCCTCCTCTCCCACAGCGAATTCTCCAGGCGAAAACCAAAAACGTCCCTGCCTATATCTATGCCGTTACCTATCCTGAAGGGTTCGATATCATCCCATTGTATCGCCGGGTAATAAAGGCCGGTAAAGGTGTATTCGAACGCCTGCCTGAAATGGATGTGGCGCGACCATGCCGCGTCGCGGCGCGTCTGGCGGTAGGTTGAGAGCGCCGGGTCAAAGCCCTCGTCCATATGGGCGTAGAACATCTGGTATTTGGCGAAAAAGCTGTCGGAAGGAAGCGGTTTTATTTCCGGGTAGCCGTATTTGAACGCCATGATATTCTTCGCTGGGAACGTGCCAGTCAGCGAAAGGTAATAGGCGTTTCCCCGGGATCCGGTCTTAAAGTCCGGCGAAGTAAGGTCATTCTGGCTGCGCGATGCAGAAACTTCCGCCGATACTTTCGCCCCTTCCACGAACTCGTAGCCCGCGTCGGCGCTGAACACATGGTTATAAGAGTCCCTTTTCTCATTTTCGTCGAAACCCGCGCGGAACGCGTACAGGGAGCCCGCCTGGAGGTTGTCCGCGAAACTGTATTTCAATCTCGTGGCGTTGATGATATTGTCGAAATTGCCGTAATCCTGCCAGAGGTCTTTAGGGGTCGCAAACGTGCCGGTCAGGGACAATGCCTCCCCCGGCGGCGTGCTGAAAGACAGCCCCCGCAAGGCGGTCAGCCGCAAGCCGTCGCTGTCCCTGCTTAAGAAGGCAAGCGAGCTGTCCCATTGCCCTTGCGTGAAATCAGGCGGCTGGGCAAAAGGGTTGAAGTGGCCCGGCGCCCAGCGGTATATCCAGGGGCTTGGCTCCCACCAGATATGGTTATTGGACAGCCTTAAGGGGTCGTCTGAAGTAAGGGCCTGGTTTTCGTAGGCGATGGGGAAAAAGCGCAGCGTACCCGTATCTTTTTGCGAGTAGTCGAACCAGAGCTCGCGCACCGGGTTGAATTCGGGGTGTATCTTAAGGGACGGTATGGTGAAGGTGTTGCCGAATACTGTTTGCACGGTCACGGGCTCGGTCCTGCCGTTCACCACCTTGAGCTCGGGGATGACGAAAGAATCGCCGTTATCCGTATTGGTGATGATCTGGTTCGTGGTGTAGCCGGTATTTGACCAGTATTTAAGCTGTACGTCCGCGCTGTAGCCGAATTTTCCGAACACGGTTATCTTGTCGCTGGTGCCGGTGAAGCTCCAGGGGTCTACCGTCAGGTTGGTGTGCACATTGAGGCCTTGCGGGTATTGGGTATCCAGGTTGACCCGTAACCTGTTGAAGATCGCGGGGTCATAGGTGTTCTCGCGCAAGTTAAGCGCCTCATTGGATAGCACGCGGAAATTCTTTTCGTTCAGGTCGTAGTTGCCCCGTTTCCAGATACCGTCCTCGGAGGTGACCCCCACTCCCAGCTGGGCCTCTCCGCTGATCTTCAAGGGGATGCTGCTTCCTTTGGCCGGCCCCCTGCGCGTGATCGCCTCTTCCATCACCTGCTGGCGCTTTGGTTCCTCGGGCGGCTGGGGATGGGATTCGGCGGCGGCAAGCTCCCGGTCGATCTTCTGCATATAGCTTCGGGCGACCTGGTTATCGGGATCGACCATCAGCGCTTTCTTGAATTCATGGCGGGCGTCGTTATAATAGCCGCCCTGGTAGAAATTGATCCCTGTTTCGCAGAGGAATTCCGCCGCCATGCTCCCGCAGAACGCCGTTGCGCTAAAAAAAGCCACGAATATCGTGGCTGATAAAAAAATCCCGGTCCTTTTCATAAAGGTATTATATAGCAAGCCCGACTCCCTTTCAATAAGTATAACCGCAGATGTGTAAATTTGCAAATTTTCACTTTGCACAACTTGAAATTTGATACTTTATGTGCTATACTTATATTGGAATCAGGGATTGCCCTGAAAGAGTAATTTGACAATCCGGTATCGTACCTACTGATAAAGGCAAACTAGCAGCAATGCTGGGGCGCAAAACCACCGGTCCCCTCACGGGACAGCGGAGTTGCCAAAGAGGAAAACCCTTTGAAA
>JBFZAN010000071.1:0-3689 GCA_041309005.1 Candidatus Omnitrophota bacterium | reverse complement strand
GGCACTCCGGCGCCAATGAGGCGAGGGGCCCCGTTCGTCAGCAGCGTGCGGAACCTAGAGTGATATTCGGAACCGGCAACCGTGCCTTTGGGTATAGGCTGCCAACCTTCTATCCCTGCGGCACTTGAAGCAATATATACCTTGGCTTCAGTAAAACCTCCTAATTTTAAACCCTGAAGCAAGCCCACCGGGGTATCGTCAACCTTTAATCCGCCTGCGGGGATCTTCGCCGTAACCAGACGCTCCCTTAAGAACGCGCCGCCTGTTGCGAAATCAACAATACCGGCTTTTGTATTAAGAATGGCTTTATCGGTTTCATATTGCACCACTGTGCCGTATAGTTTATCAGTAATCGCATTGGTAAGATTGGAGACTGACTGTTGATGCATCGTGCTGAAAAAGCGATTGGCTAAGCTATAGAAAAACCCGGTATCCGGCATCTTGCCTGTCTTCACATATTTATCCCAATCTTCCTTCTCCCAGCCGCTATGCGGTAAATTCCGCGCAGAACGGCTGAAATCGGCCATACTTGCCGCAAAGGCAGCGCCCGGAGCAGTATGATAAAACAAATCTCCGGTTGGGCTTAACATGGCTAGACCGCCGCTTAAGAAATTACCCATGACCGCGCGCCTGCTTTCATCAAAGATTTGCAAACCCCAGTCAGTTTTTGAACCGCCGCGCACATCGCTTAACGCCGCAAATACCCCGGTGCTAAAGGCCAGGCTTGCTACAGCTCCGGTATACGCGCCTAAACCAAGCTCTTGTGTGGCCTTTTGCAAACTTGACCCGATAACGCCTGATATAACGCCGGCTACTAAGGTTTCGCCTATTGATTGGAAGGTGTTTCCTTCAAAGGGCCTGGTGAACAAGCCGCTGGCAACACCACCCATATCGCGCGCGTACTCGGTATAATTCTGGAAGCCCAGGCATTTCGTTGCCGCATATTGTACGCCCAAGCTTATTCCCTCACCCATCAGTGGTAGCCATTTTTTCCTGAAGTCTGTTATACGGGATACGTCCACTCTCATTTGGGCGAGCGCGCCATCATCCCAGTAGTGCTCTGAGCTTACCCACTGCGGCACGCTTATGCCCGGAGCAGGTTTATATAATCCCCAGCCGCCGCCTATCACCGGGAGAACGGAAAACACGCCTTCAGCTGCCGTGCCTGCCAGTTTAGACGCGAAGAACGTTGCTCCTCCGCAGAGCTTCCTGTCCCATTGGTTTTGATACCCGATATGCTGCACGGCGCTGGTAACCGCGAATACCGAACCCGTCTGAAGCGCTGCGGGGAATTTCCAGTTGATCGGGTTCAATTGCGATAAAATGCTGTCTGAGTGTACACTTTGCATGCCGCCGATGAGCGCGCCGGCGATAAAACCGCCGCCGATGTTTGACCACGTCTTATTAAAGCCGGCTGCCTGCATTAACTTGGGAGCTCCATAGGAGAGGCCGTAATTGCGGACCGCGGTGAAGATAGATTGGCCTGAAACGCGTGTGGTGGTAGCCATGAGAAATCCGCCTGCCATCCCGAAATAATCTAAAGACTTATCTTCTCTTGACCGCGCGCCCAGGACTTTCTTTGCTTCACTCTCCGAAATGAGGGTGATTGCTTTTGAATCGGGGCTAGTCACGAGCGCATACCCGGTAGAATCCTTTAAGAACTTCTCCCTGGGAAGGAATTCTTCTTTGTGCTCTTCTACAAAGTACACTTTATCTTCGCTAATTCTAGTAACCATGATGTAGTGATCATTCTGCACGTGAGCAATGAAAGGGGTTAGCGCGTTGCCGCGTTCTTTTGTAATTGCGCTGGGCTCTATTTTGACGGGGTATAATTGGACGCCAAAAAATTCAGAAGCCCTGGATAAGGCAAAAAGGGAGTTTTTGATGACTACGGGGTTGCCTTCGGCCTTTACCACCTCGTTTAGAATATCTACGGTTAAGGCGAATACAGCGATATCCTGGTCAAGCGCTTGAATTCCCTTATAGCTCAGAAAATCATACAGGGCCTTCGAACCGCAGGGCTTTCCTTTGAGCCAGTTATAAATTTCTTCGATTCTTTCTTTTGAGATGTTAAGGGGCTTGGCTAAGTTTATGGTGAGCGTAGGTGAGATTTTTATCGCGTTAACGGGCTTGCCCGAAATATCCAGCAGAATATTCCTGATGGCAAGCGGTATATCAAGCTGGTGAGTGTTATTGAGTAACGCGGGAGTATATAGAGCCGGTTTCTGCCAGAGAATTCTCCAGTCATATTCAATGGCTTGTGCTACCTGCTCGGGTAAGAAGACAGCGAGTATTATTAAGGCAACAGCCCTTATCCAAGTCTTAAAGCTTGATTTAAGAATCGGCTTTTCGGCTTGAATCTCGGGTTGACTCGCCATAGGCTCTTCTGTCTTTTTTTCTATCATCTTTACCTATATAAAAAGTGAAAAATTAAAACTTCCCCTTACCCCAAATATTTTCAAACTTATTTGTGTCATGTTTGAGTGTCCCGCTCTTGCTTAACTTAAAAACTCTTTATAAAACTTATTATTAAGTGACTAAATAAAATCGGGTTGTCGAATTCGACTTTTATCGTCGGTATTCGGCAACCCGGCTGTCTTTTTTTTCGCGTGAAATTTATTCCCTGCGCGTGCATACACGCGTAAAGACCCGTGGCTTTGTGCCCCCACCTCGCGGTGGGTTTACCAGTTCGATCCGTGGCTTAACTTCTTTGTAGTCAAAGTATAACATATTGTTTACGACGCTGTCAAGTATATTTTGCCTCAAAAATGAATACGTTTTCTTATTGTTAACTACCTGGTAATACAATGGTTTAATCTCTGCTCAGAAAGCAGTATTTTTGGTCGAAAAAAGTACTTATTTTATGTTCAATATAATATTGAAAGCTTGCTTAGAACAGCCATATTTAAAAAGAGATTTTCCTGTAGGAAGTATTTCTTGGAAGGATTATTGGGAAGTCTTATGTTGCCTTATCAAGGAATCACAATTGTAGGTTTTATATTAGATTGGACATTATTAATCCTGTACTATATTATTTGTTAATATATTGCCAAACTTGAGGTAAAAATCTGTTACAGATTGGACGTTAATAATCTTATATATTTTAAATCTAAAGGGCCCTATATCGCAACGGCACAGAGGTTCGGGACGATACCATCGCATAGGGCCCTTTATAATCACTCCTAAGTATTAATTTTAGAAATAGATTGGTTCCTTGTTCAATCTTTTAATTGTCTTGTTGTTAACTTAAAACTCACGTTCATAATACAACGGCGTCTTAGCCTTAGCACGGTTGAAATCATCTTCGCTCTCCTTTAATGTTTTAGGTACATCAGGACCAGAGGAAGAGTTATTATAAGAATTGCCGTTGAATTTTTGCTTTTCTTGATTATTCAACTTATCAATCAGAGTTGGTAATACGGGTGGTTGCTTCGTCGGCTTCCAAGCATCCTCTTTGTTTGCGGCAACATCAACATAATTTTTGCCCTGCTCCCGTTCCTGCTTCCATTCAGTAAGGGTTTGCACGCTTCCATCACCCATAACCACAAATGGTTCAGGAGCCTTCACAGGAGGCGCTGACAGAGGAAAAGAGCCTATGGGCGCGAGCTGCTCAGTGGCAGGGGCCGTTGTCCGGTCCACCCGCTGGGCTACCAAAGCCGCGGAGCTTGTGGTAGTGAGCGCAGGCGTAT
>JBFZAN010000070.1:0-28885 GCA_041309005.1 Candidatus Omnitrophota bacterium | reverse complement strand
ATACTATGCGTAGGGGATTCTTATACCACTGGAATCGGGGCTCCTAAGGGCAAAGGTTACCCCAGCCAATTAGAAACCTTATTAAACTCAAATACCGCAGGCGTAAGTTTTAAGGTAATTAATAGGGCAGAACCCGCAACTAACAGTTCGTTGATTTTGGCAGATTTTGACAGGTTCCTGGAATCAGCGCAACCTAACATGGTAATTATTCTGGCAGGAGGTGCTAATCTCTGGAATGCGTATGGCTATAGCCGGTCTTTACACGGCAAGACCTTACTATCTATAATAACAGACCTTCTTTATGAAATTAAATTATACAAGCTCGTACGATTGCTGTGGTATAACGTAGGGCAAAAGTCCCAAGATCAACGAGACTATAAAACTAGTTTTCAGGATAGAGCTCAAAAAGACAGGCAGTATTATGTTGCAAAGGCCAAACAATTAAGCCGGGCTTGCAGATTGGTCGAAGCAAGAGAATATTTTAAGAAAGTAATTCAGTTGAATCCAAATGATCCGCAAGCGTATTGTGCGTTGGGCATTATATCCGATCATAAAGAAGCGCTTGAATTGTTTATTAAATCTATTGAGGTAAGCAAAAGGACTGATCCTATGTTGTATGCGCACTTCCCGCCCCTCTTTTTCAATACGGATGACCTTGCGCTTAAGAATAAAATTTTGAAATTTTTATATGCGCATAAGGATAGAGATCAAGCAGCCAAAGACACAATAGAAATGCTGTTGGATAAACAATGGCATGCCGAACGGCTAAAGAAATGGATTTTATCTGATCTTCGGAAGATGATAGATACATGCAGGAGAATGAAAATAAAAGTAATAATACAGAATTATCCTGCTGAATCGCTTTATTCAGTTATAAATTCTTTTTTGAATGAGTTCGCGTTAAAAGAATCCATTCCTTTAGTAGATAATGCTAAGGTGTTCCGGTATCTATTGGAAAAGGGGGACAATGAATACCATTATTTTGTTCCGGACAAACATTGTAACGAGCGAGGATATAAAATAATGGCAGAAAATGTGTATCAGAAAGTAATGGAAGAGATTAACGCCGGTAAGCGCAAGGATAATTAAAGGAAACGTTGATCGTAGTAAGCTTTAAGCGGGCGGTTTATTTGACAAACAGCTTATGAGACGCGTTTATCTTTGACATAATTGCTGCGTTCCAGGCTCTTTGCAAACGCCTTTAATTCCGCACCTATTTCCCCGACTTGGGCGACATGCTCGATCTTCCTGAACTCATTCGTCACTACTCCGATCGAGATCGAAAGAAGGGATATTTTTTGTTCTTTCCCCTGCCGGTCATGGCCGATAATATAGCCCCTTTTCCGGTCGGTTTCATTATAAAACTGCGGTACCGTCTTTTCAAAATCTTCAATTACCTTCTTGCTTATTTCGTCGGATCTCGGGAGAGTGGTTACTATGACGAAATCATCGCCTCCGATATGGCCGATAAAATCATCGGTATTCCCGACGCTCTGCACCGAACGTATTAAGATGCGGGCGGTCTCCCGGATCACTTCATCACCGTGTTCGAAGCCATAGGTGTCGTTATACGCCTTGAATTTATCCAGGTCTATGTAACAGACCGCGAAGAGCGCTTTGCTGTCAAGGCGCTTGGAAAGTTCGTTTAATATGGAGACATTCCCTGGAAGGCGCGTTAACGGATTTGCTTCCAAATCCCTCTCCGTGCGCCTTAAGATCATCCGTATGCGCGCCAGGAGCTCTTTGGGCTCAAAAGGCTTCACTATATAATCATCCGCGCCCGCGTCGATACCGCCGATTTTATCGCTCACCTCGCCTTTTCCCGTGACCATAATGATAGGAACGTGCCTTAAGAGCAGGTCCAGCTTGATGAGCCGGCAAACTTCGCGGCCATCCATTATAGGCATCTGGTAATCAAGCAGGACTAAGTCAGGCGCCTTCGTGTGTATCGCCTTCAGGGCCTCTTCGCCGTTACCGGCTTCGGTAACCTCGTAATTCTCTTCGGAAAGACTAAGCTTAAGAATGTCCCTGATGTCGGGGTCGTCGTCAACAATAAGGATTTTTATAGCCATAGGACCTCAGTGCAGGTTTTTAGCGCGTATCAAGCGTGTATCTGAGGCAAGGTGAAGCTGAAGGTTGAGCCTGTTCCGGGCGTGCTGGTGACCCAGATCTTGCCTCCGTGCGCCTCGATAATGTGTTTTACCAGCGCAAGGCCCAGCCCCGTGCCTTTTACCTGCTGGTTGATCGGATTATCCACCCGATAAAATTCTTCGAACAGTTTTTGTTGCGCTTCCTGCGAAATTCCGCATCCGGTATCACTGATATCTACCTGTATTTCGCCGTTTTTCGCCTTAAAGCTCTTTACGGTGATTTTTCCTTTTGCCGGAGTGAATTTTATCGCATTGTTGATTATGTTGATAAATACTCTCTGTAGCTGGTTACTGTCCGCCAATACCGTTACCGCATCGTCTGCAACATTGGGGACTAGCTCTATTTGTTTTTCCTTCGCCTGTACCGAGAGCAAATCGATTACTTCTTCGACGATCCTCTTTAAGTCCTGAGGCTCCTGTTTCATGGTCACTCTTCCCGATTCGATTCGCGCGATATCCAGGAGGTCGTTTACCAGCCTTACCAGCTCATCGCTGTGGCGGTTTATTCTCTCGAGGCGAAGTTTTACGTCTTCAGGCAGTTGGCCGAGTTTTCCGGTAAGCAGTATTGACGCGTATCCTTTGATGGATGTAAGGGGGGTCCTTAATTCGTGTGAAACGCTCGAGACAAAATCGGTTTTTCGTTTATTGATGATTTTTACTTCGTCCAGCACCCTGGTTAATTCGCGCGTTCTTTCCTCGACCCGTTTTTCCAGCTCCTGGTGGGCGTGCCAGGTTTTTTCGAAGAGGCGCGCGTTTTCCAGCGCCTGGCCCAGCTGGTTAGCGAGTATAGCGATAGATTCTTCATCACCTTCGGTAATGGGGGTGTCCTTGTTTTCCGTCCCCACGAACAAGAACCCCTTGTTGCCGTCTTTAGGCAATATCGGCGAGACGACAAAAAAAGCTACTTTAAATGTCTGGGGTATCCTTTCTTTTGCCGGAACGTTTTCCATTGAGGAAATGGAAGAGAGATTGGTTTCGTGCTTGATCAGGTGCAGGAACATGTCTTTATTCGACTCAACGAAAGATACCGCCGGGCCAAGCTCTTCCTGGGTATATGCGAGGTTTAGGTGGATCGAAAATGCCTGCGTGGCGTCGTCCCACAGAAAAGCCAGGGCTTTTTCGAAGCCAAGGTCCTCAAGATAGCTAATTTCCATGCTTTTAAAGATCTGGTTTTCTTCGAGAGTGGTGCTTATTGCCCGTGACAACTGCTGTAATGCGTAGAGCCCTGTTATTTTTTTATCGAGCTCTTCCTGGGCTTTATTTAATTCCAAGTCTGTGCGCACGACCAGCTTGGCCTGTTCGTCCATTTCCTCCAGGGATTTCTTAAGTTTGTCCATGGTGGCTTGCATCTGGCTTTCTTTATCGGCTTTGAACATGATGATCACGAACAGCACGATGATAGTGATGATGCATCCCAAACTGAATAAATTAAATAAACTCTCGGTATTGAACATGGCTTAGCTCCCTATTGTCAATACGGTAATGGTCTGATTATGAAGGTATACCTGCCCCAGGTAATTTATCGCCATTAAAGGCGCCAATTCACCGTACGTGTATAAGCCTATGAGAGGGGTTTCTGCGCCAAAACCCTTTTTAATGATCTCCAGCTCCTTGCGCGCATCCCTTTTTAGCAGCATATACCTTGAGATCGAGCTGAACACTATAACAAACCGGTTTACCCCGTCTTTTTTTGTCTCTACCATCGGACTGGTGAGGCCTCTTTTTGCTTCATCGACCGCCTCCTGGGTCGCAGAAAGACATCCCTCCTTGGTGCTGATCATCAGCCTTACCGTGCTTTCCTCGGGAATGTTCCCCTGGAAGCGCAATGAGCCGTCGCTTTCCACCGAAATAACATTTCTTAAGAGGTATTCTTCTTCGCCGGGCACGTATATGCCCATCGGGTAGAGTATGGAGATATGTTTCAATTCTTTTTTTAACCTGGTAAAATTATAGCCCAGGTATTTTTCATAGAGGTTGACCGCCGGCTCGTTATCGATATGGGTAACCACATTACCAGAGGCCGCGGTGACCGTGTGAGGCTTGCCTATTGGTTTCCATCCATGCCTTACTCCTAAGCCGAAATTAAGTTTGCCCCCCAGGAGCATGCCCACGCAGCCGTCACGGAATATCTCGCGGTTGTAGTAGAGGTGGGTTTTGGAAAAACTGAAATTATCTGAAGCAGACGCGCCGATGAAAGGAAAACTTTTGCCGAATTTCTCCTGGAGCCCGTAGAGCAGGCTTGAGCTTTCCTGGATCAGCGCATCGGAAAAGATGATGCTCAGGACGCGGCGCATATTCTTGAAGCCGTAAAGCAGTTGGTCCGCCAGTTCTTCGCCCGCCTGAAGGCCGGATTTCGTTTGTAAATCTTTTGTGCAGGCGGTATTAAAATGCGCGCCCTCGGAAAAATGCACGAGCATGACTACTAAGCCGTGGGTGGCGATGCCCTGGTTTGAAATGACGGCTGCGCCGCTTGAGCCGATTACGGGTATGCCGGATAAATAATTAGAAACAGCTTTTAATAGATTGGCGCAAGATAGGTCTACAGAGCTAAAGACGATGGCGAGATCGAATTTGTCCGCCTGGATGGCGTTTCTGGCCTGGAGAGTCGCCTCTTTTGCTGCCAGTACAGGGTCCTTTTCTTTACTGAAGCCAACTCCAATATCCATCATATGTTCGAGTAATAGAAATAGGCAAACCGATATAATCTCGCGCAACAATAATATACTATATACTAGCAATAAAGCAGGGTCAATAAATTTATTGACTATTATCAGAGAATTATAGTAAAATAGCTTACTTTTAGATAGACTTGGCCCCATCGTCTAGCCTGGTCCAGGACGAATGGTTCTCAGCCATTAAACACCGGTTCAAATCCGGTTGGGGCTATTAAACTTGGGCTACTTCGACTTGCCGGTTTTCTATACCGGCATATTTTTTTGACCCCCCAAAAGAATATTCTTATATCCCGGAGTATGGTATAATCAGAAAAACGGAGCGAAGATGGAAGCAAAAAGATTCGGCACCTTTGAAGGCGTATTTACGCCCACCGTATTAAGCATCCTGGGCGTCGTGATGTATTTACGACTTGGATGGGTGGTCGGACAGGTAGGCTTTGCCGGGGCGCTCGCCATTGTCGGGATAAGCAACCTGATCACCCTGTGTACCGGGCTTTCCATCTCAAGCATCACCACCAATATCAGGATCAGCACAGGAGGGGCCTATTCCATAATTTCTAAATCATTAGGCCTTGAAGTCGGGGGAGCAATAGGCATTCCTCTTTATCTTTCCCAGGCAATTTCAGTAGCCTTTTATATCACCGGCTTTACCGAATGCTGGGTTTCCATTTTCCCTCAGCACAGCTTTGTCCTGGTCTCCCTCGCCACCTGGTTTATATTGCTCATTATCTCTTATGTGAGCGCAAAATTAGCCTTCCGTCTCCAGTACGTTATTATCGCCGTTATCGCATTTTCGCTGGTATCGATCTTTCTTGCCACTGGCAGATTAACGCAGCCCATTGTGTTCTGGCATGGATTAGGGCAGGTTGATTTTTGGAAGGTGTTCGCCATATTCTTTCCCGCGGTAACGGGGATTCTTGCCGGTGTGAGCATGTCCGGAGAATTGAAAAAGCCGGAACGCAGTATTCCCGTCGGAACGCTTCTCGCTATCGGCGTGACCTTTTGTATCTATATCGCTCTTACCTTTTGGTTCGCCTTTCACGCAACGCCCGGGGAACTCGTACATAACACTACTATCGTCATTGCGCTGGCGCGGTGGCGTTTTATCGTCATCGCCGGGATCATGGGTGCAACTCTTTCTTCCGCATTGAGCATGTTCGTCGCCTCTCCCAGGACGCTCCTGGCCTTAAGCAAGCACCGGATAATCCCGTTCTCTTCCTCCCTGGACTATGTCAATACTAAAGGCGAACCCGGGCCGGCGATCCTTTTGACCGCATTGATTGCGCTGGCAGCCCTTTCTTTAGGGACGCTCAACGCCATCGCGGGCATCCTGACCATGTTTTTCCTTATCACTTACGGGACGCTGAATATCACTGTGTTTATTGAAAAATTCACCGGTATAGTGAGCTTTCGCCCGACATTCAAGATCCCGATTATCGTGTCTTTGATAGGCGGTATCGGCTGCCTGTACGCGATGTTTCTTATTAACCAGGTTTTTAGCGTTATCGCGATCGCGGTGACCATGCTTATCTATATCGTGCTCGTGCGCAGGCATATCACTCATAACCTCCCCGATATGCGCAAAGGGATATTTATCTTTATCGCCGAACAGGCAACCAGGATCGCTTCAGGGCTCCCGTATCACCCGAAGATATGGAAACCGAACCTTTTGATCCCCGTGGAAGAGCCGCGGAACTGGCCTGGCATGGTCGAATTCATAAAAGAGATAGTCTATCCCAGGGGCAGGGCAGACTTTTTTACTATCATTCACGGGAACGAGAATATTGAGGGTGTTGATAGAATAAAAACTTGCGAAGCGCTTGCGCGCATGGCTATGCCGCTTAAAGAAGAGGGAGTTTGTGTTTCCGCGCTTGCGGTCGAAGCTTCGGAATTTACGAACGGCGCGATAGCAGTGACGCAAACGTTAATGGGGTTAACGCTGGCTCCAAATGTGCTCTTTATGAAGCTCGGATTAGGCCAGAATAAGGATCAACAGGTAAAAGAGGTAATTACTGTCGCTATGGATGCGGGGTTGGGTATCATGGCGTTCAGCCTCCATCCGGCATTAGGGTTCGGCAGGAAGCAGTCCGTCAGCCTTTGGATCAGGAGAGGCAGCCCTAATGCGCACCTCGCGATCTTAGTCAGCTTGCAGCTGGAGAGGAACTGGGAAGCAAGACTGCGTATTATTCAGGTGATAGGCAGCGAGAGCGAGCGTCAGGAAGCGTTGCGCTACCTCGGGAAGTTGAAGCAGTTGATGAGGTTGCCCGGCGAGACCGAGGTTACCATACTCGCAGGTTCTTTTGAGGAAGCGCTGTCAAGGGCACCCGCGGCGGATATTAACATTTTCGGTATTGCGAAAGAATACGATATCGCCTGGATGAGGAACGTTTCGGATAAAATCCATAGTTCGGCGCTCTTTTTGAAAGATTCTCAACAGGAAAATGCTATTGTATAGGTATGCGTAAGGGGAAGGAGTAGGCGGCATGATCGCTTTATTCAGCTTATTAATAATCATCGCCCTCTCGATCATTGTGGTGAGGATTGGCGCAATTGCGCTAGAACTTACCGGTCTTTCTTCGGAAATAGCCTCTTTCCAGGCGCAATCGGCATTTTCCGGGGTGGGCTTTACGACGGTAGAATCCGAAGCGATAGTTACTCATCCGGTGAGAAGGCGCATTATCAGGGTGCTCATCCTCCTGGGGAGCGCGGGTGTGACCACGGCCATCGCGACATTGGTCCTTGCGTTCATGGGACAAACCGGCAAAGGCGTGCTGATCAGGGGGGAAGTGTTGCTGGCGGGGCTTCTCTCAATAGTCCTTTTTGCCCGTTCAGGGCATATCTATTACATGATGAAGGTGCTTATTACCAAAGCCCTTAGAAAATGGACGAGGCTTCGTATCTATGATTATGAGCAGCTTTTTGGCCTGGGGGAAGGCTATGCGATAGCAAGGATCACCATAAAAAAAGACAACCCGTTCAGTGAGAAGCCGATAAAAGACATGAAATCTCAACTGGAAGATGTGCTTATCCTGGCTATCTATAGGAAATCCCACAGAAAAATGCAATTTATCGGAGCGCCGCACGGCGACGTGATCATCAGGGCCGGTGACGAATTGATCTGTTACGCGAAAGAAGAGGCGATCAGTAAGAGTTTTGCCTGATCATGTTGACTTCTCCGGCAAAGGTGGTAAAATACAAACGAGTTTATTCGTAACGGATTTATTGACAGGTAGTTAAAGTCGGCTTGGCCTATGAGTTTTCTCTGGGGAGTTACCATATTCGGTATTATTGAGATCTGCATAGGCCTGTTTACCTTGTCCGCGGTACTGACCAGCCTTGTGATAGGGGTATCCGCGAAACCGCCGGAGGTCATGGCTTTTGTAGTCATAACCTCGAGTATTTCTTTTGGGTTAGGGATAGGGATATTACGTCGCAGCATCCACAGTTATCACCTGTTGCTTTTTTTCTCCACCATGGTGATCTTTAGCAAGTTCTTGGTTTTTGCCCGGATCATCAGCCTGAGCGGTGCCTTGGAAACAGCAATACCGTCGACCGCCAAGAATATCATTTCAGTCGTCTATCACCTTGCGCTTATCGCTTATTTTATTCTTCCTGCGGTAAGAAAGGAATTTGGAGAGAGAAGGAACGTGCTCTTTTCGCTCACGCTGCCGTTTTTCAAATGAAGAAACATTTTTCGCCAGAGCGCATATTGACCGGTATCGACACCCTCCTGGGTACGCTTATTGTCGTAGGCGTATGCTGCCTGATTTTTATCATGGCCCATAAAGCGCTCTTTGACCCGGACATCTGGCTGCATATGAAGACAGGCGAAGTGATCCTGCAAGACAAAAGCGTTCCTGCCAGGGATATCTTTTCGTTTACCGTGCAGGGCAAGCCCTGGATTGACCACGAGCCGCTTTTTCAGGTGGCCACGTATCTCGTATTTAAAGAATGGGGTGTTGAAGGGCTGATATTACTGCAGAGCTGTATCATACTTTTGGCATTCTGGTTCTTATTCCGCATAGGGTTCAGGAAGCACGAGTCATATATCCTGACGGGAATATTCATATTTGTGGCCGCGTACGCTTCATCAACCAGGTTCAATATCAGGCCTGATATGTTCAGCCTGTGTTTTTTTATCTTATATTTTTTCCTTTTGCGGTTTTACCTCGGTCACAAGCGGGTGTGGCTGCTTTTGCCGCTACAGGTAGCGTGGGCTAATTGCCACGGCTATTTCTTTCTCGGGCCGCTGGTAGTTTTTCTCTACTTCATTTCGGAATACATCAGGCGGCGCGTGCCGGGACTTCCCTGGAGCTTAAGCCGGGAAGGCGCGTTAACCGACAGCCAGTATGCCATGCTCAAAAAGCTTTTGTTAGGGCTGGTACTGGCGTGTTTTCTTACCCCTAACGGCATAAGGGGCGCGCTCTATCCCTTATTGATTGTGAAAGACGTGCTCTCCGGGCAGAATCGGATCTTCTTCAACTATATCCAGGAATTAAAGCCCACTTTCGATACCGGCAAGAATTTAATGTATTTCTTTTATTACAAGTTGACCGTTCTAATAACGTTAGGGCTCATGGCGGTCAATCTCAGGCGGCTGGCCATTTTCGACATATTACTGATGCTGGTGTTCCTTCCTTTTTCGCTCACCGTGCGCCATATGGCTTTTTTTTCTTTCGTCTGTTTTATTATCGTGATCTCTTATATCGGATATACGCTACAGGCCCTTTCTTCCAGGATACGCGTGCAGGAGCCCCTGAAGACGCCGCTGCACTTTATCCTGCGGTACTTCATCGCAGCCATGTTTATTTTTATGATAGTAAAAAGGATCAACGCGACGCTCGATCAGAATTATTTTGATTTTGAAACAAACGAATCGAAGAGCTTGCTGTTGGGCAGGGATGACAGGGCGTATCCGAAGAAAGCGGTGGATTTTGTGCTCCAGAATAGCCTCCCCCGGAGGATGTTCAATGATTTTAACTCCGGCGCGTATCTTATCGGCAGGGCGTACCCAAAAAGAAGGGTTTTCATAGATGGTCGTACTGAATTATACGGTTCGGCGTTTTTCCAGAAATACCTCGATTTCCTCGAGGGCAATACCGACGTCTTCAGGGAGCTCGTCGATAAATACCGGCTTGAGGCATGCTTGTTAAGCAGCACCAGAGGCTCGTCTTACAGAGTAATGAGGAACCTTTACCTTGATACGCAGTGGTCGCTGGTGTTCCTTGACGAATACGGGTCGGTCTTCGTGAAAAGAACACCTGCAACTCAAGCGCTTATAGACACATATGCGATTGATCTGGATTCGTATGAGGTCAGAAAAATGGATTTACAAGAGCTGGGAGTAAGGAGGGTCTACCCTTCTTCCGCCATGCAGATGGCGTCGTTATTCAACCTGCTGGAAAAAGATGAGTTGGTTTTGGCTGAATGCAGGGAAGCCCTGTCCATTATGCCGAATTGTGCCGAGGCGTTCCATTTAATGGGCAAGGTATATCTTCGTAAGAAATTGTACAGGCAAGCGTTCGAGCATTTACGAAGCGCGCTTTTGTTCATCCCGAGGAATGTGGAAGTGCTTGTCGATTACGCCGCCTGTCTCACTGAACTTGGCCAGACTGAAAAAGCGCTTAAAGCGCTCAAGAACGCCGTGCGTCTTAACGCAAAATATGCGTCCGCGTATTACGGCCTCGGGTGCGTGTATTTAAAAATGGAAGACCTTGAGCAGTCGATGCGATTTTTTAAAAAAGCTATCGGTCTCGATAAGAAAGACCCCCGGTCTTATCTTAAGCTGGGGGTTTTACGCTACCAAAAAGCCAAGAAAACCAAAGATGCGGCTTTACTACAAAGCGCGAAAGACACGCTTATGCAGGGCTTGACGCTTGCTCAGCGCTATAATAAGACCGATCTAAAGGAAGAGATCGCGCGCGCGCTGGAAGAGGCCGGGACTTATCAGAAAATGTAACCGGAAAGAAAGATTTCACTTGCCTTTTAGATAAATTTATGGTAAAAAACACAGCAAGGGGAAAAAATGACCGCACGCCTTAAATTTGTTAAATACGCAAGCCTTATCGTAAAGATAGCGGCGTGGATCATTTTACTTCTTGGTATCTTTGTCGGCAGTCTTATCGCAAGCGGCGCTGTACATCCTCCTGCCCAGAGCGCCGGGAATTCCCGCTGGCTTGGATTTGTAGTGTGGGCGGTGTACCTATTTGTATTCATCTTTTTTTATCTTGTTGCCAAAACAGCAGATTTAGTGGTACAATTATTCAAGGGAATTGATAAAGAATAAAAAAGGAGGAAGCATGAAGCTTCGGTTACTTACAGTGGGGATGGTCTGTTGCGTAATTGCGTTTTTGGCTGGCTGCGACAAGATCGCAGACATATTACAAATGAAGAAGCCCCAGATAAAAGAGAAAACCGCGGTAACCGCTCCCATGGTAAAAGGGACCGTGATCGCCAAGGTAAACAATACACCTATTACGCTGGAAGACCTTAATCAGGAAATAGATGCGGAGAACGCGATGGTGGCCAGGGATAAGCCCGAAGCCAAGATTACTACCCGCGACCAGAAGATCAGCTATTTGAAAGACCGCCTGATAAGACGGACGCTTCTTTACCAGGAGGCCTTGAGCATGGGTTTGGACAGAAAAGACGCTATCATAGAGGCGTTGGAAAAGACCAGGCAGGACCTTCTGGTCGTAGAACTGGTGCGTGAAGAGGCGGAAAAGATAGATGTTACATCGAAGGAGATTGAAGATTACTACAATACCTACAAGGAGCAATTGAAGGAGCCCGAAGAAAGACAGATAAGGGAAATCATGGTGTCTTCCGAGCCGGAAGCCAAGGAGATACTGATACAGCTTTTGCAGGGAGCGGATTTTGCAACCCTCGCCAAAGAAAAATCAAAAGCCCCCAGCGCCAAAGATGGAGGCGACTTAGGGTATATTAAAAAAGGCACCAAGCCCGTGCAATACGATACGGTCGCTTTCGCAGACTCGCTTGAGGTAGGCAAGATCAGCAATATATTCAAAGGGTCCGACGGCAATTATTATGTCCTTAAACTGGAAGGCAGGCGGGGCGGCCAGCAAAAATCTCTTACCGAACTGTGGGAAGACATCAAAAGGGGCTTGACCTTTTTAAAGCAGGAGCAGAAAATAGAGGACCTGATAGGTAAGCTTTCCCGCGAGGCTAAAATAGAAGTGTACGAGGGTCAGATAAAATAACCCATAGGTCAAGGGCTAAGGAGTTTTAGATGATTAAAATGCCCAAGCAGCGGCTCGTGCTGTTAATCGGCATAGTGGGGATAGTGTTCACGCTCATCATGCTCACTGTGTATGTCGATCAGAAAAATAAAGAGGCCATGAAAAAGGCCCAACAGGCTTCCAAGCAGCTATTAGCCAATTCTGCCCCGGTCCTCATGGCCAGGCGCGATATCCCGTCTGGCGCCACCATCACTTCAGATAGCGTTGACGTCGCGATCATCCCCAATCAGTTTATTCAACCCAAGGCGGCTACAACGATGGACAGAATAGACGGCATGCGCACCGTCGCGCCTATCGCCAAAGGAGAGCAGATCACCCTCAGCAAGCTTGTCTTCCTTCAACAACAGCAACAACGCGGGGGCGGCTTGGCAGAAGCAACTCCTATAGGTAAAAGGGCGATCACCATCACCGTAGACAATATGGCGTCTTTGGCGGGAATGGCCAAGCCGGGAGATTATGTGGATGTGATTGCGACGCTTCCCATCCCCATGCAGGGAGCTGACGGTAAAGTTACCGCCCAAACCGGGATAATACCTTTGTTCCAGAATGTACTGGTTCTGGCAGTTGGGCAGGATCTGGGCGCGCAGGCAGCGCCCGAAGGGGGCAGATACCAGCAAAAAGAAGTTAAGAAAGAAAGTTCCCCCCTGATAACGTTAGCGCTTGCTCCCCAGGAAGCCAGCCTTATCGCGTTCGTGCAGGAACAGGGAAAGATCCGCCTTGTAGCCCGCTCACCCGCAGATTCGCAGATACAGCCGTTTCAGCCCGTGGGATGGGATACCTTGTTGCAATACGTCATGCCAAAAGAACCCGTCGTACAGGCGGAACCAAAAAAAGAAGAGCCCAAGGATTACGTAGAGATCTACCGGGGGCTTAATAAAGAGAAAGTAATACTAACTAAATAATGAAAATGTTTAAAGAACTGATCAAAAAGTTCAAGCCGTTCACGCTGATTGCAGCTATGTTCGTTTTGTTTCAGCTGACCGGCCTCTATGCGCGTGAGGAAATCGGGGATGAAATACGCATGTACGCAGGGGAATCGAAGATCATGGAGGTGAATAATCCCACTCGTATTGTGATCGGCAACCCGAACGTCGCCGACGTCATCAGTGTCACCAAAAGCGAGATAACCTTGGGCGCCAAGGGCGCCGGCGCTACCACGCTGGTATTCTGGGACGGCTATGGAGAACAGTCATTTAAGATCAGGGTGCTGAGCGAAGATCTCTCCGATACAAAGGCCAGTATTGATGATCTGCTTCAGAAGCTCGGTTACGACCAAGTCTATACGCAGATACAGGATATAGAAGGCAAGGTAGCGCTTCTGGGAAGGGTCAAGACAATTGCTGACCAGGACAGGATACTATCTGCTTTAGGTTCGCTGAAAGATAAAATACAGGATTTATTGCTGGTGCAAGAAGAAGACGCGGTGGTTGAGATTGATGTGCAAGTGCTTGAACTGAATAGGGATAGCTCAACTAAACTGGGACTGAGTTGGCCGAATACAATAAGTCTTTCTGAAATAGGCTCTCCGGGCATCTCCGATGCCGGTTCAAAATGGTCTACTTTGTTCAAGGTCTCTACGCTACAACGCCAGGCATTCGGCTGGACGCTCGATGCGTTGGTTGCGAGCGGAAAGGCAAAGATCCTTTCCAGGCCGCGCCTTGCCTGCCAAAGCGGCAAAGAGGCGGAATTACTCGTGGGAGGAGAAAAGCCGACCTTTTCTACGACCGTCGCAGGCACCTCGGGAGCTACAGGCACGAATATAGAATATAAAGAATTCGGCATCAAATTGAAAATAAAGCCTACTGTTACAGATGAAGACCGCATTAAAGTCGGTTTAAGCGTAGAGGTAAGCGAAGTAGGCGCCGCGGAGGTGATCGGCGAGTTCAACGCGCAAGGGCAGGCGACAAAGACTACTGCCAAGGCCTATCCTTTAAGTAAGCGCACGGCCGCTACCGAACTTTTTCTGAGCGATGGTCAAACCCTGGCTATCGGAGGGCTGATGAAGCAGAAGACAGAAGAAAATTATACCGAAGTCCCGGGATTCGGCCGTTTACCTATAATCGGAGCCCTCTTCAGGCATAAAGAACTGCTGAAAGGCGGCGGCTCCGGTGAAAAAGGCGATACCGAGCTCTTTATCGTACTTACCCCTTCGATCGTTTCTCGAAGCGGTTCGTTCTCATCCGGCAGAAAAGATGTCTGCGAAGCCGCGTCTTTAGAGGTTCCAGCAAGCCTTGACCTTCCTTACCCTTTACGTAATTACGTCGAAACAGTAAAGAAGCTCATAGTAAGCGGCCTCCAGTATCCTTCCAGGGCAAAAGAAGCCGGATTCGAGGGCACCGTGAAATTGAGCCTGCGCCTTGCCCAGTCTGGCCACCTGCTCGATGCGACGGTCAAAGACTCCTCAGGCTATAAGATCCTCGACGATAGCGCGCTCAACATTGCCAAAAAGATCACCTATTATCCGCCGTTCCCTTCCTCTGTAACCGAGAGCGAACTCTGGATCGACATTCCGGTAGAGTACCGCATAAATAACTGATATGGCAAAGACAATAGCGATTTTTAGCACCAAGGGTGGCGTGGGGAAGACCTTTCTTGCCTCCAACCTCGCGGTGGTCTTGTCTACGGAGCTCAATAAAAAAGTGCTACTCGTGGATTTGAATCTGGAGATAGCCGGTGATATCTCCAGGATGCTCGACCTCAATCCGCAGAAATCCATGGTAGACCTGTTTCAGCTCATCCAGAAACAAAAAGATTTCAATAAAGACCTTTTTCTTGTGCATAGTTCTTTCGGGGTAGATTTTTTACCCGGACTTTTAAGACCGCAGCAATCCCCGCATTTTATCCCTGCCTTACTACGCGATGTTTTCAGCTTATGGGAACGGGATTACGACTTCATAATAATAGATACCGGCAAAAGCTTTAGCGAGTCTTTTGTGGCCGCGCTTAATCAGGCCAACCTTATCCTTCTGGTAGTTACCCCCGACATCCTGTCTATATATCAGACAAAATGGGCCCTGGACACATTGCAGTTCCTTCATTTTCCCTTGTCTATGGTTAGGGTGGTGCTTAACAGGGCAGAATCCGCCTCCAGTATCAGCTGGCAGGAGATCAGGGTAAGCCTGCCCAGCGATATCATCGCGCTTATTCCTTCCGAAGGCAGGGTGGTGGGCCAGGCAGTGAATCGCGGGATACCGGTGGTTATCGACAACCCAAAGACAAAAATAGCATTAAGTATCAAGCGGTTTGCCCAGACACTGGTGAAAGAAGATAAATTCTACATCGAGCGCCGCGAAGAGGACCAGGTGAAGCTCAAGGAGAGCTTTCTTGATGCTTCTCCTCAATTCTGGCAATCGCAAGGGTTAACCGAGTCAGCGACGGATGTCGTGACACTCACCGAAGACGCGGACGAGATACTCGCGTTAAAAAGAAAGATCCACACCCGCCTTATCGAAGAGCTGAACCTGAAAAGGCTGGACTTAAAAGTTTTCAGCGACGTAAGAAAGACCAAAGACCTCAGGAATAAAGCCGAGATGATGGTGGCAAATTTCCTTGCGGAAGAAGCGGGGAGCTTCATTTCTTCTTCGGAAGTACGTAAAAAACTGGTAAAGGAGATCATCGATGAAGCGCTGGGGCTTGGCTGCCTGGAAGACCTGCTGGCAGACGCTCCCATAACCGACATCATGGTGAACAATAAGAACGAAGTATATGTTGAACGAAACGGCAAGATAGAGCTCACCAATAAAAAATTCATTTCCAATGAACAAGTAAGAGTTATTATTGAACGCATCATCGCCCCTATCGGAAGGCGTATCGACGAATCAGTCCCTATGGTGGACGCGCGCCTGCCCGATGGCTCACGCGTGAACGCGATAATACCGCCGCTGGCCCTTACAGGCCCTTCTCTTACGATCAGAAAATTCAGGCAGGAGCGCTTCAAGATAGAGGAGCTTATTGAGCTCAAGAGCATCAGTCCCGCAGTGGCGGAGTTTATCAAAGCATGCGTTATCGCCAGAAAGAATATAATCGTATCCGGGGGGACCGGATCAGGCAAGACCACGATACTGAATATCATTTCCAGCTTCATACCCGATAACGAGCGCATTATAACCCTGGAAGACGCCGCGGAACTGAAACTCGACCAGCGCCATTGGATCAGGCTTGAGTCAAGGCCGCCCAATATCGAAGGTAAGGGCGCCATTACCATAAGGGAGCTGTTCAGGAATACGCTGCGTATGAGGCCGGACAGGATAATCATCGGGGAATGCCGCAGCGTCGAAACGCTTGATATGCTCCAGGCGATGAATACCGGCCATGACGGCTCGATGACCACCATTCACGCGAATTCTACCCACGATGTCCTGGTAAGGTTGGATTCCATGATCTTGATGTCAGGGGTAGAGCTTCCCTTAAGGGCCATCCGCGAGATGATCGCTTCCGCAATAGACGTGATCGTTCATACCGCCAGGCTCTTTGACGGCACGCGTAAGGTCATTCAGGTCACCGAGATAGCGGGCATGAAAGATGACGTACATATCGACTTGCGCGACATCTTCTCCTTTAAACAAGTCGGTATCGATAAGGATAACCGCGTGATCGGAGACTTCCACGCTACAGGCTATATTCCCTCTTTTGTGGAAGATATCAAGGTGAGAGGCATTCCGTTGCCGGACGATATCTTCAAAACCACCTAGCCTTTTCAGGCTACCCCCAATGAGAATAATAAATAAAACTAAAGATTTTGTATTGGCTGAAGAGGGGCATTTCGCTAATACCATGTTTACAAGAATAAAAGGGTTGTTGGGGAAAAAGGCGTTGCCTATAGGCCAGGCGCTCATACTCGCGCGTTGTAATTCCATTCACACCATGTTCATGAAATTTCCTATAGACGTGCTATTTGTAGATAAAGATTACAGAGTAATAAAAATCATTACCTCTTTTGCGCCCTTCCGGATAAGCGGCATATATCTTAGGGCATCGTTCACAATTGAACTACCGGCTGGTATTGTTGAATCCAGTAGCACTTCAGTCGGCGATATTATTCACTTCTAAGCTTCGACCATCCTTTATTTTATCACCATTCTCCGCAACAAAATGTCCAATCTTAGCTCATCATTGGAACCTTGACAATTCCACTGACGGATGTTATATTATATATAAGATTGTTAATGTCCAATTTTGTCTAAAGGACCACTTTTTGAGGAGTAGAAAATGGGAGTAGTGTATAAATTATTACCTCAAATAAAAGAATTCATTCTGCAAACGAAAGAGCTTAATCCCGAATTAAGCTGCAGGAAACTGGCGACACTTACATCTGAGAAATTTCAAAGGAAGATAGCGAAATCAAGCATAAATTCACTCACGAAATCAGCCGGATTGAGCATGCCGGTTGGGCGAAGATATAGGAAAAGAAGAGGGATAGAAGAAGGCGCAGGGCTGGGGGCAATTTTTCTTAAAGCAGCCGATTATTTAGTGGGCGGTACTTCCCGCCTGGTTGAACTAATAAGAAGGAGTTTAAATACTAATGACAAGCTTCTTCGAGCTAAAACAGAATTTCTTTTATTCAGCCCGCTATTCGATCCTTCTCCGGAAGCTAGATTAAGAACAGACTATGGTTTATGGCAGCTAATTGGAAAGCGCATTACCTCGAACGTTGTTAGTTCGTATCTATTTGATATAGAAAGTGTTACCAACATTGTAAGCGAATTCGAACGAATTATTTCTAGCGCCTTCAGGGAAATTCATTATATAAAGATTAATTTTACCGACGGATCCTTCGTCTATTTGGACGGGCAATTTCATTCTTTATGGCTGGCTCAGGAAATCCCCGTGATCTTAGCTTCAACACTAAGCAGCACAATTAGTTATATAAATAGTTGTTTAAGCGGTGATACACCGCTTATTTTATTAGCTCCTCAGAACGATGGCGCGCCAGATAAGCATTTCTTCCATATGATTTCTGGTTTTGAGGGTAAAGCCAAAGGCGTTAGTTCGGTATCATTATACGGGGGAAGATCAGAAGAATTATCAACTATTATCGCAAATGTACCTAATAAGAAGCGTTTCTTTATTACCGGTTTATGGCCATGGCAATTTGCCGAATATAGAAAAGTAAAAATTATCGGTGATTTCAGCTCTTTTTATTTTGAACCACTTAGAAATAATTTTTATATAGCTGAATCAGAAGTAATCATTACTCAACCATCTGACAACACAAGTGTTACATTAAGAGGGTGCGCGCTTAAAACATCGCTTACAGATAAAATAAAATTAATCATATTGACTAATTTGACCAGAGAAGAAGTAAAATTAAATGATCTCGCCGCCATTTATCTTAATAAATGGCCAAACATTGATAGCTCTTTACAAGATTTAACCCGTAAAATTGAATTATTCGCTTATACAGCCGCTTCAAGACATCGCTTCTCATTGGAATCGTTTGAGTTACATCCAGATAAATCGCAAAATTTAATTTCGCTTTTAGGCGTCTATTTGGAAGCTCTGGATCATTACACTAAATGGTATTTTTTCCCATCTGAATTAAAAAATACTCCTTATCAAATGATGAAAGATCATTTCTACAGCCTCAGTGTTCGTTTAAAGAAACAAAAGAGTAGGATATATGCAACAATAAAGGTACCTGATGAATATTCACGTCAATCTGAGCTTGAATACGCCTGTCAGAGATTTAACGAAAGAACTGTTTATTTCCAAGACAAACGCCTCTGGCTTAACAGTTCTAAAGAAAAATAATTGTAAAAGATTTTCTGAAAACGCTTTCTTGCAGACGTGAAATGTTCTTGACTTTACTATATGCAAATGTTATATTTGTAGTGACATAAGAGACGGCACGAAAAGGCAATTCCACTCTGGAGGGGGTGGATGCGCAAAGCCACGGGACGATGCTCGTCGAGATAGTTTTCATTTTTGATCTTCGCATAGGGTCTATCACGACAACGTTAGCCGGGTTACCGAAAGCCGTAAAAAGTTAATGGTAGCCCGGTTTTATTTTAAAGGAGTTTTTAATGAGTTTACCAAAGAACTTAATAAGTAATAAAGCGCAAGTAATGGCAGAGTACCTTCTGATTTTCATAATATTTGCTTTTGCCGTTGTATTGGCATTTGGAGGATTTAATTTGGGGGACAAGGATGGTAACGGCACCAATCTCAATATAAAATCTGTTTTTGATAATGCCCTAAATTCAGCCATAGACAGAATAAAGGACTAAAATGAACAAAAGGGGACTGATAACCCTGGAAGCATGTATGTTGATTATCCTGTGCGTTGCCGCAGGACTATCCATGTTCGGATATCTTAAGAGGGCGGTTCAGGGAAATTGGAAAGTTTCTACGGATACTTTTTCTGATGAGCAATTTGACCGGGACCGAAGCAGCCCGGATTACAACAAGAATGAAGGGCCGGCCATCCATTTTAGAAGTACTTCGATAACTTCTGAATATGGTGCTCCAGGAGCCGGGCCGGAAGGGTCGGGCATCATGAGAGTTAGCGGCTGGGGGCAATATGAATAAAACAACAAAAAGAAACTTAAAGAGAGGCCAGAGCATTTTGGAATACGCGTTGTTGATCATTACCGTAGCTACCGCATTCATGGCGATGAACGTGTATGTCCGAAGGGCGATCAATGCCAGGCTTCATAACATGGAAATCGAGATCAGCCCGCCGATAGCTATTGATTAATAACCGGCGGTGATACTATCACACAAGGAAAGGGGGTGAGACATATGGCAAGAAAGAAGAAAGGTCAGTCAACATTGGAATACGTGCTGGTGTTAACGGCGATCATCGCTGCGATCATTTACGCGGCTGTTCAGTTTGTCAAGCCGCGCGTGGAAAGCTCCATGGACCATGTGACCAATCAGATGGCCGCTGAGGTAAACTTGATACACTTTGGTAATACTACTCCATAATAATATGGCAAAGGAGGTGAAAACACATGTTACGAAGAATAGGTAAGAAAGCGCAGACCACAGCCGAATACGCCGTACTTATCGCGTTAGTCATCGGCGCGGTGGTAATCATGCAGGTATACGTCAAGAGGGGCATCCAGGGCAGGGTCAAGGACGTGGTTGACCACGTGGGTGAAGGCGGTACGGTCGGAAATGTGCAGTTTAATTTCTCCGGCCTGCAGTATGAACCGTATTATGCAAACTCAAACTCACAATCATCGCAGAATATGGGCGAAACACAGAATCTTAATGAAGGAGGGTCTTTTAATATTGACTCCACTGCTCAGAGCACAATGAATAAACAAGCAGTTACAGGTTTTTAAAAGCGCATGTTAAAGGAGGTGAAAAAAGATGTTTATACGTTTAAATAAAAGAGCGCAGAGTACCTTGGAATACGCAGTAGTAATTGCCATAGTAGTCGCGGCTCTTATCGCGATGCAGGTGTATATCAAAAGAGGTTTGCAGGGCAGGTGGAAACAGGCAGCCGATGATGTTGGCCAGCAGTTCTCTCCCTCATATACCAACACAAGTTATACTACTAATAGCTCTGTAAATTCTACAGAGAATGTGAGCGGAGGAAGCTACGATAATTCATCGGGAGCTACCTTGACAATGCCAGTAAGCAATGCTGACACGAGTCAGTTCCAGAACCGCACCGGCACTGAGAACGTATCAACTTTTAACAACGAATATTGGCCTAACTAACATGATATTCAGATCACCGAGGAACATAGCTCAAAGTACCATTGAATATGCGATAGTCCTGGCAATAGTGGCTGGAGCGCTGGTTGCGATGCAGGTGTACCTCAAACGCGGTTTGCAGGGTAGGATAAAGAACCTGGCTGACCAGATAAGCCCCACCCACTATGAGTCAGGGCGCACAGATTCAAGCTACACTACTGTCCAGAGCGGCTCGCTGGTTGAAAAATACAACAGCGGTATCGTGATGCGCTACCAGGACGGCACCGACGGCTCTACGCCTGAACAGGTAACAAGGAGCGGCTATGAACAAATTACTCCTGAGGAATCAACAGTCACCCCGTAAGGGGCAGGCAACCACGGAATTAGCCATTGCAGGAGCGTTAGTCATCATGATGCTTGGTTATCTTATGCAGCAGGGTTTTATCTATAATAGCCGCCAGGCGCTGGAGATGTATACTTTCAGAAGGGCCGTTGAATTAAGTAAGGCAAAAGAACGGGGCGTCGCGCTTACCGTAAGCCGCGATGTGGTAGTGCCGACGTTCTTTACGGGGATTGCTCGACAGAGGCTCGTTTCATCGACCTCTGTCGAGATCAATCCCTGGATGCTTTATATCGCCGATAATCCCGCTGATGTGGGGACGTACCAGCTGATACAGATGAACGAAAAAATGATACGCCAGGGGCAATATATACTCGTTCCTCCCTCGCAGGTAAAGATAAGTCAGGTGGATCAGGAAGAAGCGCCTGAGTGGGAATGGACAACTTCGATGGTCAGGGAATTCGACCCCCAGGACCCGGCTCACCGCAGCGTAAGCGTGGCTCCTGATAAGCAGTCCAATTACACCAACACCGCAACCATTTCAGAGGACAGCAGCAATAAAACGGTTCACAAAAGCCTGGTGAGCCGGGATATCGAAAGCAGGGCGGTTAATTTTGAAAATGCCGCTAAAGTAATAGAGAGCACGAGCAAAGACCCGGATATTACAGGCGTAGAAGTAGGGGTAATACCTCCTAATATAACCTTTACCGTAGATGAGACCATAGAGAGAACAAAGAACGTGAGTACGCCTCATCCATAATAAGGAGCGAACATGAAGCGAGATGCCAGGGCTCAGGTTACCTTAGAGTTTGCCCTTGTCTTTGTTTCTCTTGTCATAGTGGCTGTCGCTTCCATGCGTCTTTTTTCTAATCTGGGCCTTAATCTCATTAACCGCTATGAAAGATACCGCGATACGCGTTTGGCTGCGGTAAACAGCTATGGGTCAGCGGTCGACCCGGTTGCGTTTCTAGATTACTCACCCTACCGAGAAATCACTGTTCCTATTACCGGTACTCCTACCGGCACTTTCGCCACTCTATTTTTTGAAGACAAACGTATAGAAGAAGCAAGCTTGCTTATTGAGAGAGCGAACGATATTATGAACGTTATCATACCCTATAAGGCCCAGGAGGTGCATATTATTCTGGGGTCGGGTAACAGCAATGCCGCGTACATCTTGGCTAATATTGATAAGGATGATGTTCTCGATGCCCTTGACCGCGTCAATGATATCGACGCGCTAAGAAGCGAAGCGTATTACGATTTTTATGAAGACATGGATGGCGTCGACACAAACACGCCCAATTTTTTCGGAGCCGTCGGCTTATTCCAACGAGTGTTAGATTATCCTTTAGGGGATCCGGGTGATCCTGACACGCCGCACCCAAGCCCGTTTGATCCAGACCCCGCTTCCAATCCAGAGCTGTACGGTTTTCAAAATCCTCCAACCCCCGAAGAAACGACCCGTTTAACGCAGCTTCAAACTCAGAATATGAGCAACCGTTCACAGGTCCTATCTGTGATCAACAGTTTAAAATCCACGGAGCCTCAAATGAACACGTTGCTTAATAATTACCTTGTGAACGGGATATCAACAGCGGGTTTTTACGGATTGACCGGCCTGAGGGCAGACCTTAATGGAGCTATTGATGCCTGGGACAGATGGCACTACGCCGTGGCGAATATATGCGGGTGTATGAATTGTTCTGATCCCTTATGCGTGCAGATCACCGGTTGTTGCGATACCGAGTGTACGTACGATTGCTGTATCGGCTGTTCTGACTGTTGCGGTTTATATACCGACGGATCAGCGCTTTGCTGTTCCGATATACCGTCGCTTCAGACTACATATGTTTCCTACATCGCGGCTGCGCAGACTCAAATTGGCTTTATTTTAAATTTTTTTACTATCGCACACACGCTGCCACCTTCGGCATTAGATGATATGGATGAGAAGGTAAATACTTTGACCGGCTTGCTCGCAGGCAGCCCTTCCCAATCTAATGTGCTTTCCGGGATAGATGTATGCAATGAAATGCTTACGCTTATCAGCGCAGAAGAAGCAAGCACCGGAGAAACGTACCCTGTTTTAAAAGACAAGATAAATGATATCATAAATGATCTCCAGGATGCATTGAGCAACTGGGGAGACCCTGCTCAAAGAGATATCTATCTTGAGCGGGCAAGAGACAAAACCGAAACACTATCGGATATCGTAAATGATTAAACGATTGCGTAGCAGAAAAGGCCAGGTATTCCCTTTCATGATCGTTATCGCGGGCGTGATTATTTTAGCTATCGCAGCGACCATGCTTTTGGGAGAGGTAGGTTTTGCGCGCGTGCGCATGGCGAATGTCGCTGACGGAGCGCTGCTTAGCGCTGCCTCCGGCTTTTGCAGGTCACTCAATCAGATCAAGAAGATCAGTCTTGGCGCCGGCGGGTTGATGACCCATTATGTTGCTCTGCAGGCGTATTTGCTCATAAGGATAAGTACGTGCTGGATGTGTACCATCGTGGCTCCGACCTGCCTAAAACTAACGCCCATAATGTACGGCTGGCAGTGGTTTGGCCAGCCGTTGATCACCCCTTTCTTTATTCAGTCCATGCTGGAAACTCATGAGCTCAAAGAGCAGGCGGATAAGCTCGCTGAAAACGCCGCCGAAGGCCTGCGCAAGGGGCTTTTTAACAGCGTGTTGGGAGGAGCTCTGATCGATGAACAAAAACCGTTCCTTGCCGGCGAAGTAACCAAAGATTTAAGGGGCAGGATTGTGCGCTTAGATTATGATTCTTATATTGACCGCGATTCGCATCTTGATACGCAATTCGACAGTATCAGGGCTTCGCTCAAAAACGCTGATTCCGCTTCATACGTATGGAATAAGCTCTACTGGAAGGAAAAATATCGCGATACATCAGGTAACCTTGTTGCAGTTCGGAATACGCCGGGAGTAATTGAAGTGGGCGGGTGCGGCAGTTGTAGCAGTGACCAATGGGGCAGCTATTTGATAGAGAATTTACAGGGCGTCCCGCACAATGTGGACAATCAATACCAGTTTATGCCATTGATTTATTTCTTCCATAAGCCTATAGTAACGCCTTTGCCTACGCCTCCGTACTGCGCATGCATGTGTATTCCTTTTCCGATGATCATACCCGACCCCTGGGCGTGGATAAAGAAAATCAGCATAGACAGCACCAGTTTTGGCATTAACCTGGTTAAGCGTCTTGATTTTCGCGACCTTATGTTTTTCCGGCGCCAGCAGGTTATCAGCCATACCAACCGGGTAAGGATCAGGGGAAGCGTCTGGTCCGGTTTCGACTTTAATTTGGAGCAATAAGTATGAGAAAAAAATTATTATCCGTATATATTACCTTGGCTTTAGTACTAGCCGCTTCGTATGCGGGCGCTTTCAATGGTGCGCTGCGGGAAGACATACCTGTAATGGAAGGCGCGCAGGTTGCCTGGGAAAACAGGCCTTATGCCCTTAATAACCGTCAGATGAACCTCACGCGCCTGAATTCAAATAAAGAGGTCCAGGAGATCCTTGCTTATTATCGTCAGGCTTTGCCGAAGAATGGTTGGACATTTTTAGATGAGTATAAGGTAAATAACGCCCTCGGCTACAAGAAAGGGGATGAATTTTTATATGTGCTGGTTTCTGAAAACGGCAGGGATTTTCCACGCGATGTGTTCATTGCCACAAGCAACCAGGACCTGGTGATCTGCCTGGAGCTAAAAGACTATATGATGAAAACTCCTATCGCGCAAGACGCTCCCGGTGAGGATTTCAACGATGTCCTGCGCTATCCGGGCGCAAAGCGCAGGGTAGATATAGGCTCAGGCGTCGATTCAGGGATGATCGTCTACGAAGCAGCAGCGCAGCCTCAGGAGATCGCCTCATTCTATAGCAGGTCGTTAAAGGAAAATGGCTGGGAATTGAACCCGGCTTTTCGCCCCGGCTCCCTTAAGGACAGGGGGGTTGAGTTTGATGACGTGCATATCTTATTCTTTGAGAAAGAAAATGATTCCTTAGTGATCACTATTAATCTTATTTCGCAGCCCCAGGAGAAAACACGCTCCTTTATCAGCATTATGAGGAATATAAACGAACATTTTTCCATGCCTGTGCCCCAGAAGGAGGGATAAAATGGCGTTAGTTGTTTTAATAATAGTTATTCTTTCGTTGATCGCCTCCGTGGTCCTGATCACCTGGTCTACGGTGCCTACTTTGTTTGACGGATTCAAGATCTGGCAGCGTAAAAAAGAAAAATCGATGGAAATAGAGATGGATAAGCAATTCTACTATGAAAAAAGCCCCAGGCAGATCGTCAGGCTTTATTTTATTCTTCCGCCGGTCCTGGGTATTGCGGGGGTAGTGTTGTTAGGCTCTCCTTTGTTTATCATCATCGGCGTTGCGGCCGGTTTATTGATCCCTAATATGCTGCTTCGGATGCGGGAAGCGCGGCGTAGGCAAAAATTCAGCGACCAGCTTCTGGACGCCATCATGATACTTTCTTCTTCGCTAAAAGGAGGCCTTTCGCTTTTGCAGGCGCTGGAAGTGCTCGCGGATGAAATGGCTGTTCCCATGTGCCAGGAGATCGGCTTGATCGTAAGAGAAAATAAAATGGGCGTGACCTTAGAGGAAAGCTTAAAAGGGCTTAATAAAAGGATGGCGTTGGAAGAACTGAACCTGGTAGTCAACTCGATTTTGGTCGCGCGGGAAACAGGCGGCGATTTAACCAAGGTTTTGAGCCGGCTTTCCACGACGATCCGCGACAACAAAAAGCTAAAAGACAGTGTGCGCACATTGACGTTGCAAGGAAGGCTGCAGGGCATAATCATGTCGGCGCTTCCGTTCGTATTTATCTGGTGGGTAGTAAGTTTTAACAGGGAGCACTTTGATATTATGCTTAAGAGCGAAATAGGAAGGAGCCTGTTATTGCTTGCGGTGGTACTGCAGGCGGTAGGGATGGTCTTGATACGTAAGTTCAGCACCATAAAGATATAGGTGAAGAAATGCTTGCAATAATCTATTTATTAGGGCTTGTTTCAATATCGCTTTTGTTCATCGGCATATATAACGCTTCTAAGGCGAGCGAGAGAAAGATCAGGCTCCCTGAAGCGCTGAATAAAGCCCCCAAAGTAAAGCTCCATTCGTTTATCGGCGTAATCTTGCCGAGCAGGAGGCTGCTTGAAAGGCTCAATCTTCATGAGAAATTAAAGCACAAGCTTGACGCCGCGCGCGTAAAGCTCGCCGCTGAGGAATTCTTCAATTTAAAGCTATTCTCCGCCATTGCCTTCGGCGCTTCGACGTTCTTCGTTTCGAGCAGGTTCCAGGCGTTGCCGTTCACCGTCGGCGCGCTCCTCGGTTTTATTATCCCTGACATCTGGATAAACCGGCAGATCGCCAAGCGTAAATATGTCATTGCCCGGCTTCTCCCCGAAACTGTCGACCTGCTGGCATTGTGCGTTGAAGCGGGCCTTGATTTTACCACCGCGGTAAGGTGGATTATTGAAAAAACCTCGATGAACCCGATGGTCGAAGAGCTGGCGTTCGTGCTTGAAGAGATAAAATGGGGCAAGCCCCGCACCCAGGCCCTCAAGGACATGTCCAGAAGGCTTAATATCCCTGAAGTTAGCACCTTTGTGCAAACACTGGTGCAGGCAGAACGGATGGGTACTCCCGTTGCGGAGGCATTTACCATTCTTTCGGAAGATACCCGTTTGCAGCGCTTTAGGGCCGGAGAAAGATTTGCCATGCAGGCGCCGATAAAGATCCTTATCCCTTTGATTTTTTGTATCTTGCCGGTGATCGCTATTATTATCGGCGGCCCTATATTCCTGCAGTTTTCAAGCGGCGGATTATTAAGCGGCATAGGAGTAGGAAAGTAATGAAAAGACTCTCGTTCAAAATAATCAGTCTGTTATTGATCTTTACGCTCTGCTTCCAGGTCTGCGCTCCCGCGGAGGTGGTAGACCTCAGGGAAGAGGCAGGGGCGTTTGATTACGCAATGGCTGTTATAAGCGGCGCCCTGGCGTCGTTTTCGCTGGGGTTGAATTTTAGCGTCATACAGGTAATGTTAAGGAATTACCTGGTCCCTGCCTTGGCAAAAATGATCGTAAAGGGGCTAGGTATTGAAGACCCTAAGATAGCAGCCATAGCCAGCTCTTTTATTTCCGCGTTCATTAATTCAGGGCTTAGCTATGCCTCATCAGCAGCGCAGGGCGCAGCTGATGCAGCGCAGGGCGCAGCTGAAACAGCGTCTGATGCGACATCAAATGCTGCAAATGCAGGTAGCGCTGCATCTGATGCAACATCAAATGCAGCGGCAGACGCCGGTAACGCAGGCTCAAGCGCAGCCGGAGCAGCAGCAAGCGCAGGAGCGACAACGGTTCAAGGCGCAGCCGGCACGGCAGGCACTATGGCTGCAGATGCGGTGAGGCAGGCAGGCCGGGAAGGCATCGGCAGTGTTATTGACAGCGCAAAGAATTCTGTTACCAGTTTCTTCAGCGGTTTTACTTCCGGAGGCGCAACCCCCTGGGTAGCAGCGTTGATGAACGGAGTGACTGCCGCGGCAATGCAGGCGGCAAAAATATATATATATGAAGCGATAGCAAAACATGACAAGCATCTTGCCCAGGCAGTATCGTATCTGTCTTCTGTGGCGCTTGGATTCGGGTTGCAGCAGGTTATGCAATATGCATCAGGGATAGTGACGACCGGATATGATAGCGAGAAAGGGCCGGTTGCTACAAAGCCGCCTACAGATGAATCTGAAATGCCGGGAAACGCCAACTGGGAGGGCGACTTAGAATACAAGGTAGTAAGCCGCGAAGACGCAGAGAACATTGATGACCAAGAGGGCTTTTTCGTAAGAGATATAAAAGATACCGATAAAGCAGTGGTGGCTATCTATAAGGACGCAAAAGAGGGAACAAGGGGCGAATTCGAAGAGCGTGAAGTAAGCAAAGAAGAAGCAGCTCAATTGAAGGCAATGGGCTATAAAGTGAAAGAAAGATGGAACACGGCGGACGATAACGGGAATGAAACAGGGACTTACCTGGTATTAGGGAAAAGACAGGCTACGCTCGGAGAGATCCTGGCGGCCCAGAGAAAAGAATTCGTGTATAAATTTTTAGGCGAAGCGGTATTTCAGGTGGTCATGGTCGCGGGCGCTAAGGCAGGGATGAACGAAGATGTGCTGGGCGCAGGCGCCGGATTAGCGAGAAGATTGACCGGCTATTTGATGGATAGCTCCGGCGAGGATAAAGCAAAGAAAGAAGCAGAAGGCAAGATCGCTGCTTTGGAGGAAGCAAAAGCGCGCTATGAAGCAGAAAGACAAGTTCTTCTTGATAAGGGCGAACTTACTCCCGCAGACCAGGCGAAACTTCTGGAACTCACTCGTAAAGAAAGCGCTATTGACCGCCTTGAGGAAAAGATAAAAGATGACGGCAATACGCCTTTGTGGCAAAAAGTAGTGAAAGAATCCGTAATCGCAGGCATCGCTGATGTTTGCCTTAGGCGTTTAAGCAAGTCAACGCCGTCCCCTCTTATGGGAGCTCAGTTCGGTTTATTCGCTACCAGTTTAGCCGAAGCCGTGTTAGTCGATGACGATAACTTGGGCACTATGAAGAGGCAGCTGGACGGTACTTATGTATATGAAGCCGCAGACGGTGAGAACTGGTCAACGTTTGACCGGATCAACCGCTTCCTGGCAGAATCTCCTACCAAGGCGTACGTCCGTTTTGCGACCATGGAAATGGGCGATGCCAAGATAGTAGGCGATAAAGCCGGCATTGAGTGGAAACAGGGC
>JBFZAN010000069.1:0-31482 GCA_041309005.1 Candidatus Omnitrophota bacterium | reverse complement strand
GGAATAAAAGCGCCGATACTTTGGAATATTCGGCAACCTCAAGGATGCTGTCCCAATCAAGACCGGCAGCCGTTACCTTCAGATCTTTTTGGCTCAATAAAGCGATGAGAGACTTTTTTCCTGACAAACCAAACCGCCTTTTATGATATTGAAATTTCCTACGCAGGAGGGGTTCCTAATACGTCATTGCTTCCTTGCTCAAATATGCTCCCCTTGAGAGAGGCTCAAGGATCTGGCTGAGGAAGTAGTTAAGGTTAGCAATGAATTTTTTTGGGACGAACAGTATGTCTTCCGACTGTAAGGCTATATTCTGGCGCAGGTCTCCCTTTAACGCCCTGGAAAGATTAATCCTTTTGGCCTCGGGGTTCTGGAACCCTCCCCTGATAATCACTACGCTCGAAGGGACCGCGTCCCTGGTAAAGCCCCCCGCGAGGCTGATCGCCTCGATGGCGGTCTTTGCGCCGGTCACCGCGTAGACGCCCTGGGTCTGCACTTCACCCAGCACCATCACCTTCTGCCCGCCGAGCTTTTTGATGGATATGGAAACCTGGGGGTATTTCAAATATTCTTTAAGCTTCTGCGTGACATCTTCATCGAGCTGCGTTATGGTGAGGCCCGTTGCCTGGACATCGCCTATCAGGGGAAAAGAGATCCTGCCGTCAGGCCGCACTATCGCATCCTGCTCGAGGTCGGAGTTCTGCCAAACCGAGATATGCAGCACGTCATCGTCACCGATGATATATTCCTTTACCGCGGAAGGCCTGGCGGCGGGAATTTGCGGGGTGAGCTCTTTTTTCGCTTCCTGAGGATTAAACAGAGGCCGCTGCTTCCGGGAAAGTATATCCAGCGCTTTTTTATACTCCTCCTGCGCCTCGTTATATTTGCCCTGCTGGTAATACGTATTGCCCCTCTCGTAGTATTGCCTGGCCTCTTCCTTTGCGTCCTGGCCATGCGCGCCCGCAACGCTTAATATCACGAAAGGCGCTATCAATGCTATGGTCCTTAAAATTCTAAACATATTATTTTTCCGGTTCAAGGATGACTTCGATCTTACGCTTGAGATCGTAGGCGTTTTCCTTGTCCTTCGCCAGCGGCTCACTCACCGAAGAAATCCCCGAAACACCCGACATCCTTTCCTGCAATACCGCGTTCAATCGCACGGCCGCGGCCAGGTCATCCAAAGTCTTTTTCTGGCGCAGGCTCGTAGATACAAGCTCTTCCTCGAGTTTATCGGAACGTGTCTTCAAATTCGCTATTTCCCCCTTTAGAGTCGCGACCTCCTGCTTCCTCCTGTCCAGCTCGCGGTCCCTATCGCTTAAGACTTCGGAAAGCTGGGATATCTGAGCCCTGAGGCTGTTATACAAAAGGTCGACTTCCGCGACATGGGCTTTTTGTTTGAGCAACTCCTCCTGGGCGTTCGATTTTAAGGCATCCAGCTGTAAAAGCCTGCTCTCCACCGATTTTTTTTCGTCTTCCTTCTTCGCCAGTTGCTGGTTGAGATAATCGAGGTTCCTCTGCAGGGAATCTATCAGTTCCGATTTTTTGTTCAGCGCGCCTTGAGATTCATTAAGGCGCGACTGGAGGGTAAGCATCTGGGAATCAAGGCCCCTTAACTTCTCCTGGTTCGCACGCGTCTGCTCAAGGTTCCTGTGCATATCGTTGAGTTTCGACTGGAGGCTAAAGACTTTTTCCGCGGAGTCCATGGAATCCTTTTTAACCTTGTCTAACTCCAGGTCCTTCTTGACCAAGAGGGAGGAGATCTGCCTGAGCTGTTCTTTAGCGTCCTCGTATTGCGCGCTGGTATCGGAAACAGCGCCTTTTCTTGCCTTTAATCTGTCAAGCTCTGAAGCAAGCCTTTCTTTTTCCGACGCAAGCATCGCGATGGTAGAATCCTTCTCGCTTAACTCCTGCCTGGCGAGGCGAAGCCTTGTTTCCAAAGATCTATTCTTACCGCCTCCGGCCTGCTGCTTCGAGAGATCGAGCTCCGCGGCAAGCTGCGACTCCAGTTCTCTTATCCTGTTTTCTTTGCCGGCCAGCAACGCCTTGAACTCATCCCGGTCTTCCTGCGGGACCTGCGCGAGGGCAACGCTCTTTTGCCTGCCCGCTTCTTTCTGTAAAAGAGCCACCCTTGTTTCCAGGGCTTTGCTATTCTCCGCGAGCGCCTGGCGTTCGCTTTGAAGGTCAGCTATGTCTTTTTTTAACCTGGCTATCTGTTCATCTTTTGCGTCGTTGTCTCTGGCGAGTTCATCCACCCTGGCCTTCAACGGCGTTCTGTTGACGCCCGCCAGTTCGTTTTTTGCCGCCTTAAGTTCTTCGGTAGCCTTCATGTATTCCCTGGTGACATTCTGCAGGCGGTTAGAGGTATTAAGGTTCTCGTTTTGAAGCGCAAGGCGTTCAGAATTCACCTTGCTCAATTCTTTGCTCATGGAGCCTATCATCTCCTGCGCGTTGGTGAGGGCGTTCCTGATAGACTGGACGTCGCTGAGCTCCTTAAGGCGCTTCTCCTTTGCCTCTAACGAAGCGGATAATTCTTCGATCTTTGCCTCTACCCCGACCGTATACGCCTGCAGCTGGTTTTTTTCTTCCGAAAGCTTGGCATTCATAGCCTTTGACTGGCTTACATTACTGCGCGCCCGGTAGGCATATACCGCCAGTGATACGACGGCCGCAAAGATCAGCAATAATCGCAGGTTCTTTAGCATAACAAGGCAGTTGGGGGCCCCTCAAGGCTAGCCCTTAATGCACTCCTCAATATAGATCATCGAGTTATCCGACAAATTGATCTGTTTCGGCTCTTTTGTTTCTTTGCCGTAGGCGTCGCAGAGTATCTTAACGGTAGGCCGAAGCGGCAGATCGGGGTTTTCCTTCAACACAATGCCTATCTCGTTGGTATTTAATTTTACCAGCGTGCCCATGGGGAAGATCCCTATCCCCTCGATCAGGCTTTTTACCGCCTTTTGGTCGAAGGCGCTCTTTGAGCCCAGGATCGTCTTGATAGTCTCAAGCGGGGTGAATTTCGCGCGATAGGGCCTCGCGTGGATCATCGCCTCGTAGACGTCGGCCAGCCCCACTATCCTGGCGAATTCGGTGATCTGGGTATCTTTTAAACCCTGCGGATAGCCTGAGCCGTCCATCCTTTCGTGCTCCTGGCGCACGACTTCAAATACCGTGTGGGCGAGTTCCTTGCTGAAGGCGTTAAGCATATCCGCGCCGACATTGGGGTGGTCTTGGATCTTATGCAATTCTTCTTTATCCAGTGTCCCGGCCTTGTTAATGATGCTCAAGTATTTGCTTAAGCCCACATCGTGAAGAAAAGCCGCTTTTCCCAGGTCCAGGAGGCGGCTGCGGTCATAGCCGAACCCAAACCCCATCTCGATGGAGATAACGCATACATTGACAATATGGCAGTAGAGGTATTCTTCGGGCTTAAGATAATCAGCCAAGCTTAGCCTTAAGAGGTCCTTGTTACCCGCGCTTAACAGGTCGGTGATCCTTTCCACGCAGGCGCCAAGCGCGGCCATCAGCCCTTCCTGATACTGGATATTGGGATCGTAAAGCTTCTTGGCGGCCGATACCCCGCTTTCATACAGCTCGCCGATATTCGTGCTGATGATCTTATCGAGTTCCTTGTGCACCGCGGACGCGATGCTTACCTTATTGCAGGACTTGGCGTTCTTAGAGGCCTCTTGCCCCTGCGCGCTATCCAAGCCGGCGTCAACGCCCCCGGAAACATCTTGTCTGCCGGGCCCGGCATCTGCTGCTTCGGCCTTTTTCTTTTCTTCCTTATATTTCTTGAATATATCGGATATCCTAAGCATCTGGTTTCTCAAGCGGGAGTTTGTTATTGAAATCTGAAGTCTCTAGGTCTTCGCTTATCTTGGCGATGGCATGCTTATCAACCGTAGTAAGGCTGCTGCCGAAGCCGACCAATAAAGCCAAGTCGCAGATATTGTTGATCCTGCGGGGTATACCCCCGGAACAAAGATAGATCTCCGCGAACGCCGCCTCTTCGAAGAACGGCCGCCTTGCGCCCGCGACCTCCAGGCGGTGCGAAATGTATTCCTTTGTCTCCTGCTCGTTCAACGCTTTAAGATGGAATCTCACCGCCATGCGCTGGCTCAATTGAGGCAGGTTCCCCACCGCGTAGTTGAGCTCCGGCTGCCCCAAAAGGATAATCGTTAAAAGGAAGGCGTCATCAAGCTGAAAATTAAGAAGCAGCCTGAGTTCTTCGAAAATCTCTTTTGTCTCTATGGCCTGCGCCTCATCAATCATGATGACGCTGTGTTTGCCGATATTGTGGTTGGAGTAAAGGATCTTATGGAGGCCGTGGAATAGATCGATCTTGTTCGGCACTACTTCGCCGCCCAGCTGATGGACGATCTCCTGGATGAACTCCAGTCCCGAAAGGCGGGGGTTAAGGATAAACACAGGCTGGTAGAGGTGCTCCTGCTGGAGTTCCTGCCACAGTACCCTGGTAAGGAGCGTTTTTCCGCTCCCGTACTCGCCCGTAATAAGTGCCGCGCCCTTGTGTTCGCGGACAACATAGAGCATCCGCGCCAGCGCCTCTTTATGCTGCTGAGAATAATAGAGGAACCTGGGATCAGGCGTGTTCTCAAAAGGTTTCTCTTTTAACCCCCAGTACGCTTCGTACATGCGCTAATTCCCGGATACGGGTACGCTTTTCTTACCGATGCTCACGAAGGAAAAGTCCTGTTTGGTCTTATCGTCGATCTGGTGGCTTAAGATACCGCTCATCTTCTGCATGGTAGCGTCCATCTCCCCGCGCCAGAACGCGATCCCAGATTTATCCGAAGTCTGCATGGTCTCCCACACGATATTGCCGTCCGGTTGCACGGTCAGGGTAAAATTAGTGGAGGGGAACCCTTTCTTGGAGAAGTTGAATATAGAAACCTGTTTATTCTTGAAAAGGATTGCGTCGCTCTCTTTTTTCCCTTTTCCCGAAAGCGGCGTCAGCTCTATCTGCCACTCGGTATTGTCAAGTTCGTTAAGCCTTCTTTCCATCAGGGCCTTTCTTGCTTTCTCGGATTCTTCTTTGGCCCTATCCGACATCTTCGCCGGCTCTTTCTTTACCGCTTGCTCCTTCTGCGCTACCTGGCCCGCCGCTTGTGTCTGGACAGCTTGATCCGTAGTCGCTTTTTTCTTGGAACCGAACCAGGCTGCCTTTGCTTCGATGAGACCAGACAATAGAAACGCCGTCGCAAGAGCTACTACCGCTAACCTTCTCATAGCTTCCTCCTTATTGTTAATCCATGGGTTTTTTGCCTTCGTACGACTGCCAGGTAAGGACATATTTCCTGACCCAATCCGTATCCTTGTCTTCTTTCTTGGTCAGGCTCAGATATTTCCTGAATTGTTCTATCGCTTTGGCGCGGTTCACCGAATATTCGGCATAAATAAATCCTAAATTGTAATGAGCGTAGGGATCGCCGGGGTTAAGTTCGATGGACTTCTCGAATTCAGCTATGGCGCGCGCGTACTCTTTGTTCTTGGTGTAGAAAACTCCCAGATTATAATGCATGAGCGCTGTTTCCTTAATCAGGACCTTATTCTGGCGCGCCATCTCTGCAAAGCGGCCGGGTATCTTCTCGGCCCTTTTTTCAAGCGCGCGGTTTTTTGCCAGTGATTGTTCGTAGCGGGTTTTGAATTCCCCTACCTGCTTGCGATAAACATCGATCTGGGCGTCCTTGTCAAGCTGCTGGTCTTTCATTTTCATAAGCTGCTGCTCCATGGAGTCGTATTTCTTCTGGAGGCCCTTGTTGTCCTGTCTCAAATTGCCGAGCTCTTTCCTGGTTTCAGGCAAGCCCTTATATTCAAGCTCAAGCCTTCGTATAGACTCTTTCAGGGAATCCCTTTCTTCGGAGAGCCTGGCGTTATCGCTTTCCAGCTCATTTATCTTCTGCTGCGCGGTGAGCCCTGAATCCTGCAAATTCTTCCGGGCCTGCGCCGCCTCTTCTTTGGCAACCGCGAATTCGTTCTGAAGGCGCTCCTTTTCTTCCTGGTTGCTTTTCAGAGTGCTTTCTATCTGGGCGTACTTGGCTTTTATCTCCAGCAGCCCCTTTGACTGGGCAAGGATATTGTCCCGGTCGGCCGAAACTCTCTGATATTCCTTCTTCAGTTTCTCGTATTCCTGCTTGATATTTTCCTGGGGATACGCGCCCTGTAAGAAAGCGCACATGAAAAAAAACGGAAAAAGCAAAACAAAGATCCATTCAATGCGGGGTAATTTTCTCATATTTAGAAATTCCTGACCGGCTTGATGCCGGGTACTGCCTCAACCTCTCCTCCCTGCAGCGGGGGGTAGCCCTGGTAAGGCTTATATTCGATGTTCTGTTTCGTTTGCTCCTTTTCTTTGAACTCCTGGTAACCCTGATATTCTTTGTCAAGGCGATACCCGAAATCCCTCTCGTAGCCGGTAGTCAACTCGTCCCCTTCGATGATATGGGGCGTCAGCAACACGACAAGCTCCGAGCGGGTGGACTTACGCGAACTTGTTTTAAAGGCCTCTCCTATTAACGGAATTTTGCTGAGTATCGGAGTGCCTTGAGAATCGTAAGACTTCTCCTCTTTGCTCAAGCCCCCGATCAGGATGCTCGTGCCGTCCTTAACCATGACGATGGTCTCGGCGGTAGAGGTATCGATAATAGGGATCTTGTTGTTGCTTGAGGTGGTCAGGTAGGAGATAACGCTTGATATCTCCGGCTTGATCTTTATGGTCACGAACCTGTCCTCATTGATAGTAGGAGTAATAAACAATTGTATTCCTACATCCACATAGGTGACCGCTTCCGAAACGGTAGTGCTGGTCTGGGTCTGCGTCGTCGTGGTCGTGATGTAAGCCTGCTTTTCTCCGACGTGGATCTTCGCCTCCTGGTTGTTTACCACGGCGAGCTTCGGGTTAGAAAGGATCCTGGTATGGCCTAATGTCTGCAGGTATTTTATCACGGTATCGAAATCGTTCGTGCCCACGATGCCCAGGTGCAATTCCTGCGTGCCGATACTCTGCGCGCCGCCCGCGAGGTCGCTGGTAGTGCCGGTGAACGGATATGCCCCCACATAGCCTGTATCCTGCAGAACCTGCTGCCTTGAACGCCAAAGGTTACTGGCCGCTGTCGGAGACGGACCGACGGAACTGAAAGGATAAGACCCCAAATACGTCATACCGTACTTTTTCCCGAGGTCAAAAAGCCCCTCCCACTGCACCCCGGTGCTTACGTCGCTGGTCAGCTTGACCTGGATTATCCTGGCGTCCATCAGGATCTGTTTGGTCTTATGGTCAAGGCTCTTAATCAGCCTGCTGATATCCTCCATGCGTTCGGGAAGCGTCTGCACGATGACCTGGTTAGTCCTCTCGTCCGATTTGATCGTGCCCACTTTTTTAAGGTCGAGCTGCGACTTAAGCTGCTCCTCTATGTCTTTGGAGCGGGCATATTTCAGGTCGAAAACCTGGATCACCGACTTTTGTTCCATCGCCCTCAATGTCGCTAACATCTCATCCACTCTTTCGGGGGTATCCATCATCAGGACCACTCCCGACTCTGGATCCATCAGGACCTTTCCTATATCGCTCTTAAGCGTATTCAGCAGGTTCAACGCCTGTTCGGGGATAGCGTATCTAAGATGGAATACCTTCGTGACCCGGTTATCGGTAAAATTCTTCCCATAGCGGGCCTTATACTCGTTCTCGGACATCACGTTGTAGATATTACCCTGTTTTTCATACGCGAGGCTGTTGCTGCGCAGGATGATATCGAAGATGTCCCTGATAGATGCGTCCTGGACCATAAGGGAAACGCGCCCAGTGACTTCCTTGGTAGGTATGATATTCAACCCCACTTTCGCGGAGATATATTTCAGGGCTTCGATTATATCCATATCGCGCAGGTCCAAAGAGATAAGCTCATCGGGAAAATCGGAATCCAGAGAGAGCGCTTTATCCTGGAGGCTTGCGGATACCTTTGGGTCCGGGATCGCGAGCTTCGCGATACGCTGTTCATCCTGGGCCTGCGAAAGAATTATTATCCCGCAGAACAGCCAAATAATCAATAAGGAAAATACCTTTAATGGCTTCATCGCGTCATATCCCCACTATTTTCTTGCGGATGAGCATCAGCGAATATCCTTCCCTTGCGAGGCTGGAGATTTGGCGCATGCGCCTGTCCACGTGGCCGCGCTCATAGAACCTGATATTACCCTTCTTGAACACCACGCTCAACAAACCCGCGTCGGAATAACGGTTGACCGTCTGGTACGAGAGGCCGTATTTCGCGGCGATTTCCTTGACTGTGGTGAATTTATCCGCCATTATTTCAGTTCCTGCTCCAGGGTTTCCCAGGTAAAAATATATTTTCTTATCTTTTCGGCGTCCGGGTCATTGGGAGACAACTCTAAATATCTCCTGAAATGCCGTATCGCTTTCTTGCGGTCATTAAGGTATTCCCCGCATATCACGCCCAGGTTATAGTGGCTTTCCGCGTCGTCGGGCTTCAGTTCCAGGACCTTTTCGAACTCAGACACCGCTTCCTTATATTTCTGGCCCTGCGCATATAACACTCCCAGATTATAATGCAACGTCACGTTCTCGCCCGAAGGCAAAGGAGCGCCTTTTACCGGCGCAGCAGCTTCGCTTCTTGCCTTGGCCTCTTCGGTAGCCGCGTATCTTTGCTCCAATTGCGCGTAATTCTGCTTCAGCTTGGTATAATCTTCTACCAACAGGTTATACCTGCTGTCCAGGGGTTCTTTCTTGCCGCCGGCCGCCATGCCCGTAAGGGGGACGGGTTGGCCTTGCGTGGCGATCTTCTGCAATTTCGCGAACTGCTGCTTTAGATCGCTGACCTGCTGGGACGCATCGATATACTGGTTCTTAAGGAACATATTCTGTTCTTGCAGCTTCCTGGCTTTTTCTTCGAAGGCGTCTTTCTGCTCCTTAAGCTCGTTTAACTTTTCGGAAGACTCTTTCTGCTGCGCCTGGAAGCCACCTTTTTCCTGGACAAGCTGATACGACATATCCTGGGCATCTTTGAGTTCTTTCGTAAGCGCGTTGACCTTTTCCGTAAACGCCCGGTTCTCATCCTCGCCGCTGGCCTTAAGCCGGGAGAGTTTATCGCTTAGCTGGACCAATTCACCCTCCTTATGGGCTATGGCCTGCTCCATTTCGGCACGAAGCATTGAGGCTTCCTGTTCCTTCTGAAGTTTTAGCGAAAGGATCTGGGAAGCGAGCCGGCCTTTCTCGTTTTTAAGGTCATCAAGTTCTTTTTGAAGGAGACCGCGGATATTTTCATTCTTGGCCAGCGCGTCGTTCAGCGTTTCGGCCTGTTTCCTGGCGGCCTGCAATTGGTCGTGCACGCCCTGCTTAGCCTTATCCGCGTCGGAAACCGAAACCATGGAGCGCGCCAGCTGCTCTGACAGCTTCGCGTATTCCTCCTTTAAGGAAGAATACTTCTGCAGGATTTCCTGGCCCTGCTTTTCCAGGGAACTTTTCTGGCTCTCCAGCGTTTTGAGCTGGCCCTGAAGTTGTTTTTCCTGTGCCAAAAAGTCAGCTTTCTCCTGCTCAAGCCTATATGAGAGGTCCCGGGAAGATTTCAGGTCTTTCTGCAGCTTATCAACGCTCTCCGTAAGGCTGCCCGCCGCCTGCTGCTGTTTCTTCAGGTTGCCGGCTTCCAGCCTGAACTGGTCCCTTTCTTTTTCGGCCGTATTCAATTTGTCCCGCAGCTCCTCAAGCTGCCTGCCCAGCACCTGCTGTTTCCTGAGCTGCTCGGACTGCTCCTGGCGCAAACTATCGCGCTCTTTTTCCGCCTGGGCCAGTCTATCGCGCAACTTCTCAAGCTCCTGCGCGCCGCCCTGCTGCTTCCTGGCTAAAGCCCCTTCTTCTTTGAGCTGATCGTTTTCCCTGGCTAGCCGGTCCCGCTCCTGCTGAGCCTTTGCGAGGCCGTTACGCACCTCCTGGAGCTGATTACTCAAAGCCTGCTGTTTTTTGAGGCACGCTGCCTGCTCTTTTTCCAGAGCCTGCGCAGCGCCCTGCTGCTTCCTCAAAGATTCTGCCCCGGCCTGCGACTTAGCGCACTCTTTCCTGGTTTTTTCTAATTTTACGCCGAGCTGCTTAAGTTGCGACTGGGTATCTTTAAGCTGCTGCTCTAAACTGTCCTTTTGGCCCATGAGATCATCGACCTGACCCTGCGCCTGCTGCTTGTCTTTCTGGAGAGACCCTCTTTCGCGGGTAAGTTTTTTGACTGTTTCCTGAGAAGCTTGCAGCCCGTGCTGCAGCTTTTCGATCTTTGAGTTAAGCGAACCGATCTCCTCCTCTTTCGCCGCGTAAGATTCGTTGAGGTTTTCGATGGTCTTTTTAGTAAGCGAAAGCTCGGCCTGGGCGACTTTAAGCAATTTAAGCAGTTTATCTTTTTCAGACTGCGCGCTGCCTGTTTCCTGCGCGCTCAACGGCGGGGTAAAACTCAAAGCGGACACAAGCAGTACGCCTGATGCCACAAAACCCGCTTTCAGGCATAACGAGCGGGAAGCCCTACCTATGTCATTGCGCATCCATGATCTCCGTTTTTTATGGCAAGTGCCGACGCACACTACCTTGGCCCTTTCAATTGAAAGCTTTGCTTTTCCCCGCCCACCGAGAAGGGCGTTGTTTCTGCGGCTTCCTCTTTCCTTAGATCAAGGTAATCTTTCGCCGGCTTGAAGGAAGACCCTCCGGTTTCATTGTCGTGGGCGCTCGTTACCAGCACTTCTCCCGAGATCAATTTAGGGGTAAGTATGATCAGGAGCTCCGTGCGGTCCTTGCTCTTTGTCTTATACCTGAACAATTTTCCCAGTACGGGCAGTGAGCCCAGAAAAGGCGTCTGCTGGGTATTCTCAACAAGCGAGTCTTTGCGCAGGCCTCCGATAATGACCGTAGAGCCGCTTTTTACCATTACCGTTGTCTCGGCCAGCGATGTGTCCAGGATAGGGATCTGGTTCTTCGTGGGAGTGATCAGCACGTCCAGGACACTGTTGATCTCCGCCTTTATCTTCAGGATAATGAAACCGTCATTATTGATTGTCGGGACCACGGATATTATAACACCAACATCCACAAAAGTCACCTGCTCTGATACCGTATTGGTGGTTTGTCCCGTGGTAGTGGTAGTAGTGACATAGGCGTCTTTTGTGCCGACGTGGATCTTTGCCTCCTGATTGTTGACCACGGCGAGCTTCGGGTTAGAAAGTATTTTTGTTTTTCCGAATGTCTGCAGGTAATTAAGCAGCACGTCGAAATCGTTATAGCCGACTACGCCCAGGTGCAGTTCCTGCGTGCCGATGCTCTGTGTTCCTCCCGCCAAATTTGAAGTGGTATAGCTGAACGGGTAAGAGCCGACATTGCCGCCGTTATCCGCGAGGGTTTGCAACCTGGAGCGCCAGGGATCGCTGGTTGACTGCACCGAGGTAAAGGGCGTAGAGCCCAGGTAGGACAGGCCGAATTGTTTCCCTAAATTAAAGAGGCCTTCCCATCTAATGCCTTCTGTCGTGGCATCGGACAATTTGACATTCACGATATTGATGTCGCAGATTATTTCCTTGGTCTTCTGGTCGAGCTCCTTTACAAGCCTTGAGATCTGCTCCATGCGATCGGACAGCGTTTGCACGATGATCTGGTTACCCCTCTCGTCCGCCTTGATCAAGCCGACTTTTTTAAGGTCCAGTTGGTTCTTTAACGCATCTTCCACGTCCTTGGCTTTGGCATAGTTCAGCTTAAAGACGCGCACGGTGTTTTTCGATTCGAAATCCGTAAGGGCCTTCTCCATCATCTTCAGCCTCTCCGCGGAATCCATCACCATGACGTTGCCCGACTCCGGATCGACCAGCACCCTGCCGATATCGCTTTTAAGCATATCCAGAAGGCTGAACGCCTGCTCGGGAATAGTATATTTCAGGTTGAACACCCTTACCTCCCGCACGTCGGAAAACAGTTTCCCGTAAAGCGTTTTATATTCTTCCTGGGTCATCACATTATAGATCTCGCCCTGCTTATCATACGCGAGGTTATTGCTTCGCAGCATGATATCGAATACATCCTTGATCGGCGCGTCTTCCACCAAAAGGGTCACTCTTCCTGCGACGGATTTAGTGGTGATGATATTGAGGTTTGCCTTCATTGAGAGGAATTTAAGCGCGTCAACTATATCTATATTGCGCAGGTCAAGGGAAATCCTGCCCTGTATGCCTGCGACCAAAGGCGCCACCATAGGCGCAGGGGGTATCGCTGCCTGCGCCATCATCGTAAGCTTTCCCGAAGTATCCCGGGCCTGCTCAGCCGGCAGCGCTCCGGCTGTCGCCAGGAGCACGCTTAGTATACATATAGGTAATAGCGCTTTCTTCATATGCGTCACCTTAAGTCAATCAACTCTTCGCCATAGCGCAATACGATCTTGTCTTGAGCGATAGACTCGACTTTTACATCGCCAATCATCTGGCCTTTCTTCACGAAAAATGTTTTTTGTAATTTGGTGTTCTCTACCATCGCGTCCGGGTGGTCGGACCAGGAAATGCCTACCAGCCGCAGGTCCTTGGTGGCCTCGGCCGCTCTCGAAGAGATGACCTCGGCTGCCTCCGCTACCGCTTTGCCGCCCATCTTAAAGATATCGCGCAGCTTGATCTTATCTACGTAATAGGCGGCCTCTTTTAGCCCGGAGAGGGCCGCTTGCCTCCCCTCAGACCCGGTGATCTTGGGCATCCGGAACGAGGCGCCGCGGATCTTATTCATGGAAGAAAAAACATCGTGAATAAAATAAAAAAAGAGCACCATGAAACACCCCATAAGGCAGGTGTTAACGATCCTGAAGTTCAACTGATGGCCGCTTTTTTTATTCAAGCCTTCACGGAAAGCCGAGGAGACCACCTTCCACGTGGAAAGCGAAAAAATATTGAACTTCGGTTTCGCTGCCTGTTTCTCTTGCGGCGCTTGATCTTTCAATACCTCTGCCATGCGCGCTGTCCTATTCTTTTTTGCCGGGACCCTCGGGAGCCTGCCCGGGATACACCTTGATCCCGGCCTCTTCCTTCAGTTTCTTAAGCCACGCGTTGAACCCCTCGTACTTCTTTATCAGCTCTACCTGCTTAAAATAGGAATCTTTAAGCTTCGTAAATTCCTGCTCTTCGGCAAGGCGTTTTTGCAGGACCCTGAACACCCCATAGCCTTTATAGATCGGGGTGGGCGGATATATGGAATCTATCTTTTCCCCGAGCATCTTATAACAATCGTCTTTTGGGATCTTCCACATATTGATAAGGAATTCCAGCGATACGAACCCCGGGCGCTTGGCGAACTTCGGATTTTTTTTGCCTTCTTTCACCCAGAGAGAGGGTTTCTGCATTTTCCGGTAAAAATCTTGCGCGTCTTTTAATTCATCGAACTGCACCAATTCAAGCTCCAGGGTATTATACTCGTTCAGAAATTCCTGATGTGCCTCTTCCAGCGTCACCGTTGGAACGATCCCGTCCATTACCTGTGTACGCAGTTTTTCCAGCTGGATGAGATGGCGAAGCTGGTTCTCGAACATCTCTACCGTTTCCCCGGTCTTATCCTTGACCCACTTTTCGTACGCTGCGGCGTCCTTACCGCGGTCAAAAGGCGCTTTTTCCGACTTCAGGGTCTTATCGAGCTCGTCATTCAGTTCGGCCGCGGTCACCGTGATATTCCGGCGGAACGCTTCGTAGGAAAGAAGCAGTTGCGTCCAGACCCGGTCTTCAAGCTGCTCAGCTGTAGAAGCGGCCTCCCCGAACCTTGAACCAAAGACCGAGATGGCTTGTTTCACAAAATAGTAATTCCCTAAAGGGACTTTTACGCCGTAGGCGCTAAACTCACCGGCGAATTCGTTCTTACTGTCTTTCGCTTCTTCGCCATACAGAGGAAACCGGTTCAGCAGCGTAACAAGCAAAATGAGCGTTATGTTCCTTAAAAGTATCTTCATCGCACTTTGACACCTGAGAGTTTTTTGCGGATCAGGCGCAGGGAATACCCTTCCCTGGTGAGCCTGGTGATCAACGCGACCCTGTGGCGTATGACATTCTCATCGTAAAAACGGACATTGCCTTTCTTATATTCCATTGGCAATAAACCGAGATTCGTGTAATGGTTGATAGTCTGATAGGTAAGCTTATACCTTGCCATTATATCCCTGGCCGCGATCAGTTTCTCTTTTTTTACGGCGGTCTTCAACATAGCGTTACCGGACTTATAGAATCTATGCTACTTTTCTTAAATCGTATAGTTATTGTAAGTACCATAAGTTAAATATATACCATAGAATTACTTTTTTGTCAATAGAAATATCAATAATTATTTTGCCGGAACTTCCGCAGATTACGCGGGATAGGTAAGGTTATTCCTTAAGCTTTTTGTGTGTCCTTAATGCGGATTCCAGGAGCGCAAGTCCCTCCTGGAAGTCTTTGCCTTTGTAAAAAACGCCCGAAACCCCGTACTCCATGACTTCGTTCACCCTCTTATCGTCCACATAGGAGCTGATCAGTATCACCGGGGTAGCCTTATCGAACTCCCTGATGGCTTTGAGCGCCTGGAAGCCGTCCATAACCGGCATATTGAGGTCCAGAAAGATGATGTCCGGCCCGTTCTCCTTTACCTTCAATAAGGCGTCCCGGCCGTCCTGCGCGGGTATCACCGAATACCCTTTTGATTCAAGCCAAAAAGTCATAACCTGCCTGAAATCGACTTCGTCATCCACTAAAAGAACCTTGATCTCTTTTTTCATCTTTCTCCTCCGGTAGCGGTAACGTAAATATAAATGTCGTCCCTTTTTCTTTTTCGCTTTCCACCCAGATCTTTCCCCGGTGCAATTCTACGATCTCCCTTGCGATAGACAGGCCTATGCCGGTCCCCCCGACGTCATTGGAGACCCTCTCTCCCACCTGATAGAACTTATCGAATATTTTAGCCAAGTCGTCCTTGCCTATCCCTATCCCCGTATCCGAAACGCTCACCCGGATGCAGCCGCCCTCCTTTTGCAGCGCGGCCCCGACGGTAACAGTACCGTTGACAGGGGTAAATTTAATCGCGTTGCCGATAAGATTATTAAGCACCTGTATTATCCTGTCGGGATCCACATCAACGTCCGGCAGCCCTTCCTGAACCTGTTTTTGCAGGCGTATGGCCCTGGTGCTTGCCCACATGGCGAGGCTCTCTGCCGAGTCGTTGATTATTTTTCCGAGCGGGCAGCGCGTACGCTCGAACCTCATCTTGCCCGCTTCCAGCTTTGAGAGGTCGAGCAGGTCATTGATCAAGAGGGACAACCGCTTAAGGTTACGCGAAGCGATGTTCAGGAACTGCTCCTGGGGCCCCGAAAGCGCTCCGGCGGACTTATCGAGCATAAGCGATACGGATTTATCGATCGCCACCAGCGGAGTGCGCAATTCATGGGATACGTTTGCCACGAAATTAGATTTCAGCCGGTCCAACTCTCTCTGTTTAGTGACGTCGTTTAACACGGTGACCATACCCAGAGTTTTGCCGTTGTGGTCCTCTACCACCGCGGAGCTTGTACGCACTATCTTTTTCGTAGACTCATTCTTGCTGAAAAGCTCTATATCCTTCTGGACTACCCCTTCTTTTTCGACAGCCATGTCCTTAACGACGGTAAACATATGCTCGTCCTTGACCAGCGCTTTTATGGGCTTTCCTATATCCTGGCGGCTTCCTCCAAGAAGCGCTTCGGCCTGGGGGTTCATCAACAGGATATTGCCCTGCGGATCAACGACCACCAGCCCCTCCCCCATATGGCGGATTATATTATCCACCCTTTCTTTTTCGTCCGTGACTTTTTTATTTTGCGCCTTCAACTCATCCAGCAGCCTTTCTTTCTCCTCTATCTCCTGCTTAAGCCTGGAAAGCTGCGTCTTCAACGCTTCATTTTCTCTTTTTGCGCTCTCGGCCGTCTCTTTTACGGCCTGGCGGCTTTCCCTGGGGCCCTTTGCCATCTCTTCCTGGACTTTACGCAAAAGTTCATCCACCTCTTCCGGCCCGCATCCGTACGCCAATAACGCGTCCTTCAATGTTCCCAGAGCGTCATGCGTTTCCCGGAAGCTCTCGATATATTTCCTGAGAAGGTTCTTCGCCGGAACGCTCACCTTTCCCTTTTCCCTGAATTCGCCGATGAGGAGCTCAATGAGGCCTTTTTCCAGGCTTTTCAGATCCTCCTGCTTCTCGATCTTCCCGGAAGACAGGTCCTTTATCTTCGCTTTCAATTGTTCGAGGAGTGACGCCTCTTGCCCCACTACCAAAGACTCTTCGTCTTTCTTGATCTTTATGTAAGAAAACTGTTCTACCTTTATTGCCCGGATATTCCTCTCCGAGAGCACCTTGTTTATATCGGGCGCTTTCTTTACCTGCTCGGACTCAAGGGAAATGATCTTGATGAAATCCTGGAGTTCCGCGCCGGTTATGCCGGAAGAAATAGCCATATTCTCTATGTTCAGTTTCTTAAGATACAGCATGAGGTCCAATACGGTTGCCGCGCTCTTATCGGTGAGCTCCTTTCCGTCAACCATGACCTTGTTGTCCGGGGATACGCCTAAACTGAGGGTTTTCTGGCTGCCGAGTATTTCCTGCAGGGACTGCGATGCCGCGTTCATTGATTCGACGACGATAGGATGTTTCGGGGGATAGATAGAGATCTTACGGATCGAAGCCATGAGGTTCTGGATGAACCTCACGAAGATAATCTGAAGGGCGACGTTTTCCATTATACTAGATTATATACGAGACAGGATATTTTTACAACAGAAAAATGGCTCCGGTTATTGCGCGTTTGCGAGGTTCGCAAAATCATCAAGCGACAATCTTTCAGGACGGACCTTAGGATCGATGCGGTAGGTGTCAAAAAAAGCTTCCAGCTTCTCCCTTGTCAGGACTTCGGCGAGGCTGTTTCGCAAGGTCTTCCTTCTCTGGTTAAACGCGGCGCGAATGATCTTAAAAAACAGCGTTTCGTCTTTTACCTTGACTGCCGGAAAAGCCCTGACCTTGAGTGCCAACAGGCAGGAATCGACCTTTGGCGGGGGGCTAAAGCAGGTTTTGGGGATATCGAAGGCGATGCGCGCGCTGGTATAATACTGCACGAAACAACTGAACGACCCGTATGCCTTAGAGCCGGGGCAGGCGGTAATCCTTCCGGCGAATTCCTTCTGGACGGTGAGAAAAATGGCGCCAAGCGATTCTTTAAATTCTATAAGGCGCTCGATAATGGGCGTCGTGATATAGTAGGGAATATTGCCTATCACTTTGAGCTTCTGACCAGTTTTTTCGGCGAGCGCCTTGAAATCGAACTTCAAAACATCCAGGTTGATGACCTCTATGTTCGGATACTGCGCAAGGCCGTTTCTTAAAACCGCGCACAAAGACCGGTCTATTTCAAGCGCATAGACTTTGCCGGCCTCGCGCGCGATACGCCCCGTTATTTCTCCCCGTCCCGAGCCTATCTCCACTACTTCATCGCCGGGAGAAAATGCCGCTGCGAGAACTATCTTGTTCTGCATATTCTTGTCGACCAGGAAATTCTGGCCTAAGCTTTTTTTAGGTGTGTGGCGCATCGTATGGCGAGGGTAACGGCCTCAAGCAGAGACGCCGGGTCGGCGGAACCGGCAGCCGCGATATCGAACGCCGTCCCATGAAGCGGAGAGGTCCTTACAAACGGCAGCCCCAGGGTGATGTTGACGCCCGTGAGCCTTCCTGTCAGTTTCAACGGGATCAATGCCTGATCGTGATACATAGCGATCACGCAGTCGTAAAGATTGCCTGCCGCCTTTTCGATCGCCGCGTCGGCGGGAAGCGGGCCGTCGATAGAGCCTTTATCAAAACCTTCAAGCCTCGCCAGCGCGGGCCTGATGATCCGGTTTTCCTCATCTCCGATCAACCCGTTATCGGAAGCATGGGGATTAAGGCCGCATACTACGATACGGGGCTCTTTGATGTTGAACAGACGCCTCAAAGAACGCTGCGTCAGCACTATGGTCTTGTAAATATCGTCTGACGTAAGCCTTGAGGCTACCGCTCTTAAGGGCAGATGCCTGGTCACGAGGCTGAATTTAAGCTTTCTGTTGGCAAGCATCATTACCGCCTGTTCCGTGCGCGTCTTTTTCATCAAATACTCCGTATGGCCGGCGTAGGTAAAACCCGCCAGGTGCACCGCTTCTTTGGAGATAGGGCACGTCACCAGGCAATCGATCTCGCGGCGCTTGATGAGATCCATCGCACAGTCCAGATACTCAATAGAAGCCCTGCCGTACTCGGCCTTTATCGCGCCGAAGGAAAAGCCGCTGCCTCCCGCATTACGCAGATCGCAAAAAGCAGCACGGCCAAGTCCGCGGTTTGTCGCCCTGCGGGACGCGGGCAGTTTGTCGCAGGCTTTTTCAAATACCCGCCTGTCTCCGATAACCACGTATGCCGCAGGGCCTCTGAGCGCCTTAAGCGCCTTGGCAATACAAACAGCCCCGACACCGGAAGGATCGCCCATCGTGATGCCCACCTTGATCGTCTCGCGGGAATTACGCATTCTGGATACGCGCTTTTTTGAAGGTTTTTAAGGAGAGCGGTTTGTCAGTCTTTTGTAATCTTGATATAGGAATGCTTTTTAAGTCCTTCCAGCCAATTGACCAGTTGCTCCTGAAGTTTCTGCTCGAATATATAATTATAGATGTTATTTTGCACGTCGCTAAAACTGCGCTCTTTGGAGGGGGTGATGGCGTCAAGCTTAAATATATAGTAGCTATCGTCTATTTTGATGGGTTGCGAGAACTGCCCCTCGCCAAGGCCGAATACCGACTGCTCGATATCTTTCCTTAACTCTCCCCCCGCGGCGGCGGTAAGCTTGCTTATTTTCAGGGAATATTGTATGCTTAAATCGATCAGGGAAAGCCCCGCCTTTAATTTATCGTATACTTCCCCGGCCAGGGCTTCCCCCTCGATCGCGATCGACTCGAATTCGCGCTGCTCAGGCACCCTGAATTCAACGATATTCTTATAGTAAAAATCGGTGATCTCGCCCGGGTTGACCACTACCGCGCTCCTTACTTTTGTTTCGATTATCGCCCGCATCAAGAGCTGATCCCTCATCCTTGCCTCGAGGTCCGCGATGACCAGCCCCTGCTTGGCCAACGCGCTATTGAAGTCCGCTTCGGAGGGATATCCTTTCTTGATCTCATCAAGCCTCGCTTTTACCCTGGACTCCTCGACCTTCACATTGTTTTTCTTGGCCTCCTGCAGGATAAGGCGGTCTTCGATCAGCCTGTCCAGCAGGTCTGATTTCATCTCCTGGATCTTATTGTCTAATTTCTTCTGGTCGTATTCCCTCGATAGCTGTACGCGCATGAAATTGACAAAATCGTCCAGGTCCTTCCGGGTGATCACTTCGTTGTTCACCACGGCGATGATCTTGCTCTGGGAAAACGCGTGCCCGGCAAAAAGCGCAGCGAAAACGACGCTTAAAACCGTTACGCGAAGTATTTTTACGTTAACCATTCGCGACACCTATAGTATTCTTGAAATTACCTACCGCTTCCCGCAAAAGCCTGCAGTACAGGTCAAAACCGACCGCGTTGATAAACCCGTGCTGCTCTATCCCCAGCAGATTCCCCGCGCCCCTGATCTCGAGGTCCTCCATGGCGATATTAAAACCCGCCCCCAGCTGGGAATGCTCCTGGATCGCGTCCATCCTCTTACGCGCATCGGTGCTGAATACCTCGTGGCCGGGGACCATGAAGTACGCGTACGCCGGCCTGTCAAACCTTCCCACCCTCCCGCGCAGCTGATGCAAATCGGAGAGGCCGAAGGTATGGGCGTTATTGACGATAATGGTATTCACGTTGGGAATATCTAGCCCCGACTCTATGATCATCGTGCACAACAATACATCAATGCCACCCTTAAAGAACGAACGCATAACCTCTTCCAGCAGCTTCGGGGCCATCTGGCCGTGCGCTATTTCTATCCTGGCCGTATCCGGCAGGACGCTTTGCAGCTTTTCCTTTAATTTCTCGATATCCTGGACGCGGTTATGCAGGAAGTAGACCTGGCCTTTCCTGTGCAGCTCCCGCACGATGGCCTGGCGTATGATATCTTCATCATATTCTACCACAATGCTTTTGATAGGCAACCGATTTTCGGGAGGCGTATTGATGACCGAAAGGTCTCTTGCGCCCATCAGGCTCATATATAAAGTCCTCGGGATAGGGGTCGCGGTAAGCGTCAGCACGTCGGCCACCAGGCGAAGCGACTTCAGCTTCTCTTTCGCCTTGACCCCGAAACGCTGTTCTTCATCGATGATCACCAGCCCCAGGTCCTTGAACCGTATATCATCGGACAGGAGCCTGTGCGTGCCGATGAGTATATCAACCGTGCCGCGGTGAAGCCTCTCGAGTATCTCTTTCTGCTGGGCTTCGGTCTTAAAACGGCACAGCATTGCCACGTTGACGGGAAAATCTTTAAGGCGCAGGGAAAAATTCTGGTAGTGCTGTTGGGCGAGGATCGTCGTGGGCACCAGGTATGCTACCTGCTTATTATCCATGACCGCCTTGAACGCCGCGCGCATGGCGACTTCGGTCTTGCCATACCCCACGTCCCCGCACAAAAGCCTGTCCATGGCCCTAGGCGACTCCATGTCTTTGATGACCTCCCGCATGGCTTTTAGCTGGTCGGGCGTCTCCGCGTAGGGGAATGTTTCCTCGAACTGCTTCTGCCACGGGGTATCTTTGGAGTAGGCAAACCCCTCACTCGATAAACGAAGCGCCTGCAAAGACAAAAGCTCCCAGGCCAGCTTCTGTATTCCCTTTCTCGCCCGCTCTTTCGTCCTCTGCCATTCTTTGCTTCCCAGCCGGTACAGCTTTGGTTTTCTCGCCTGAAAAGAAAGGTATTTCTGAACCAGGTGCATGTCCCCGGTCGGAACATACAATTTTTCCTGGCGGTCATACTCTATCACCAGGTGATCGCCTTGCCGGTCGCCTGACTTGATTTTATCGAACCCCAGGAACCTGCCTATGCCGTAGCGGGTGTGGACGACGTAATCGCCGGTGTTTAAATCGAGGAAATTTTCCAGAGGGAAATCTTCGCTGAACGTGACTGTCTTGGAGGAGTGGGGTTTTCTGATCGGCAGGATGATCACGATCTTATGTTCCCACAGCGGCCTGCCGTTTGAAGGATGGAATGTTCTTACCGAGGCGATCGTTTCATTGTCCAGCTCTATCCTGACGGGAAGCTCAAACGTGTACGGGAATATATCGACAATCCCTCCCCTGCGGGAAAAATCCCCCTCTTCGGCAACCAATTCCTGTCTTTTGTAGCCGAATTCGCTTAAAAACGAGCAGAGGCGTTGCGGGTCTTGGGTAGCGCCCTTATAAAGCTTGAGCGATTTGAACATGGGCCTTTAAGGAAGGCTATTTTGCGCCTTTGCGGCTCCAGGCAAGGACAAGGGGAGATGCAATGTAAATAGTAGAATACACTCCGGAAACAAACCCTACCAGTAAAGTAAAGGCAAAATTGCTCAATACTTCCCCCCCGTACACGAGGATCGCGATGACCGTCAACAACGTTACCACGGTAGTAAGGACAGTCCTGCCCAGGGTCTGGTTGACGCTCAAATTTATAAGGTCGTACAGGCTCTGTTTGCGGGCAAGGCGGCTGTTCTCTCTCACTCTGTCATATATCACGATGGTGTCGTTGATGGAATAGCCGGCGATGGTCAGGAACGCGGTCACGCTTAAAAGATCGATCTGCCTGCCCGTGATCACCAGGAAGCCGAACGCTACCAGCACATCGTGCAGGAGCGCGATGACACCGGCTGCGGCGAAATTGAAATGCTTGAACCGGATAGCCACATAGGCCAGGATGCCCACCAGCGACCAGATCAACGCGTACATCGCTTTTGATTTGAGGTGTTTGCCCGCGACCGGCCCCACGTGTTCGATCCTGAGCACCTGTATGTCTTCCTCGGGAAACGCCTTCTTGAATTGAGAGGTCAAAACTTCATTTCTGTCCTCCGAGGTCCTGATAAGTATCACCCTGGGGTTATCCTTGAATTGCTGAATAGACGCGTCTTTCAAGTTCAGGTCCTTTAATATATTGCGTATTTTGTCGACGGGCGGAGGGTTCTTAAAGCTGTATTCCTGCAGCTGCCCGCCGATAAAATCTATGCCGTAGGCGTTCTTGCCCTTTTGAAACGCGAACACCAGGCCCGTGAGTACCACCGCCACAGACAACGCGTAAAATATCTTTCTTTTGCCGATAAAATCGAACTTTGTAGCGCCTATCAATTTAAGCATCGGCAGGCCCCGCAGCCATCCTAACCCAAGCAGTATTTCGAATATGGTGCGGGTGACGACGATGGCGGTAAACATGCTGGCGATAAGGCCGATGGTCAAAGTTACCGCGAAGCCCCGTATCGGGCCTGTGCCGAACTGGAATAATAAGAACGCCGCGATCAGGGTGGTGATGTTCGAATCGAGGATGGCGGTGAAAGCCCTGGAATAGCCGCTTGCGATCGCCTGGCGCAGCTTCTTTCCGGTAGACAATTCCTCCCGTATGCGCTCGTTGATCAGGACATTGGCGTCAACCGCCATGCCCAAAGACAGGATCATGCCGGCGATGCCCGGCAGCGTAAGCGTGGCGGAGATACCCGGGAATAAATGCGGCAACATCCCCAGGCAGCCCAGGATCATCAGCAGGTTTAAAAGGAGCGCGGCGCTCGCTATGACTCCAGCGAACAAATAATAGACGAGCATGAAGGCAAAGACCGCCGTGCCGCCGATGATACATGCCTTGACTCCCTTGTGTATCGAATCCTGGCCTAATAACGGGCCGACGGTCCTTTCCTCTTCTATATGCATGGGCGCCGGAAGCGCGCCTACCCGAAGGACTATTGCCAGGTCCTGCGCCTGTTCGACCGTAAACCTGCCGGTGATCACCGCTTCCCCGGAAGGTATGGCTTCTTTTATGCGGGGCGCGGACTGGACCTTGCCGTCCAGCACTATTGCCAGCCTCCTGCCCACGTTCGCGGCGGTCAACTCGGCGAATTTCCTGGCGCCTTCGGCGTTGAACTGCAGGGATACCACTGGCGCGTTAAACTCGGCCTGACTGAAACGCACTGACGCGTCGGTAAGGGCGTCCCCGGTGAGCGCCGGTTTCTTTTCCAGGAGCAGCGGTTCGTTATCCTCCTGGCTGTATTTTAATTCGCAGTCCCCGGCCACATTCCCCGAAAGCGCCTCTTTCAACTTTTCAGGGTCGGAAAGCACGAGCTTGAATTCAAGCAGCGCGGTCTTGCCTATCAATTCTATGGCGCGGTCCCTGTCCGTGACACCCGGCAGCTGCACCACTACTTCATCGTCTCCCTGCTTCTGAATGGAAGGCTCCCTCACCCCGAAGGCGTCGATACGGTTCCTGATGACCTCTACCGCCCTGTCGCTGGCGTCAAGCTTCGCCTTTTCGGACAGGTGGCTCGTATCTATTTTAAGCAAAAGGTGCATCCCGCCTTTAAGGTCCAGCCCCAGGTTGATCCTTTTGTTCAACGGGAAGGCAAAGTAGGCGCACGCGCCCAGGATCGCCATGATCAGACCTATCTTGTAAAAAAGCTTTCTTTCCATGTTTAACTTCCTTGGGTTTGCCCCGCCTGCTTTTCTACCCGGGCAATGCAGTTTTTCTCCAATTCGACCTTGACATTGTCATCTATCCTTACGATGGCGGTCTTCTCCTTCACATTAACGACAGTAGCGTGTATCCCGCCCGTAGTCACTATCTCGTCGTTCTTTGCGACGTTATTGAGCATCTTCTGGCGCTCCTTCTCCTGGTTTTTCTGAGGGCGGATAATGAGAAAATAGAAGATAATGAAGATGAACACCAGGGGAAGAAAACTCATCATAGAACCCATTTGTGCGGACTGTCCCATAAAACCCCCTTTTTGGTTATGCCCCTTTAGGCTGCTTTCTTAGCGAGATTCTTGACGGTAAGAGAAGGCTGCGCGCCTTTGCTTACCCAATACGCGTAGCGCTCCTTATTCACTTTCGCCGCTCCCGTTACCGGATTATAAAAGCCCAGCTCCTCAATGAACCTGCTGTCCCTGCCCTTTGATTTGCTGAATACCGCGATGCGGAAATACGGCCTTTTTTTCGGATTCTTGCCCAATCTTTTCAAACGTATGGTTGCCGACATCTGAACCCTCCTTATTTGATCGCTTCCAGTAACGCCTTTGCTTTATTCACCGATTCGAAGAACTCTTTTTCCGGGACAGAATCAGCTACTATCCCCGCCCCTGCCTGGATATAGGCGATGCCCGCCTTTGCCACGATGGTCCTTATGGTAATACAGGTATCCATGTTATGCGAAAAGCTGAAATACCCCACGCAGCCGGCATAGGGGCCGCGCCTGGTATTCTCCAGTTCGTCTATGATCTCCATCGCCCTGATCTTGGGGCTGCCGGAGACCGTGCCCGCGGGAAAACACGCCCTTAGGCAATCGTAAACATCCTTGCCTTTCTTCATCCTGCCGCTCACTTCACTTACCAGGTGCATCACGTGCGAATATCTTTCTACCGCCATGAATTCATTGACCCTGACCCCTCCCGGCTCGCAGACCCGGCCCAAATCGTTCCTGCCCAGGTCTACCAGCATTAAATGCTCGGCTTTTTCCTTGGCGTCACTCGCTAACTCTGCCTCTAATGCCAGGTCCTCTTTCTCGGTAGCCCCCCGGCGCCTGGTGCCGGCAATAGGCCTTGTCTGGATCAAGCCGTCCTCGCAGCGCACCAGCATTTCAGGCGAAGAGCCGATAAGCGTCAGGTCCCGCAGTTTCAAAAAGAACATGTACGGAGAAGGATTGGAACTTCTTAAATCCCGGTAGATATCAAAAGGGGCCTTCTGTATCCTGGCCTTAAACCTCTGCGAGAGCACCACCTGGATGATGTCGCCCTTTTTTATATATTTTTTAGCCTTATCCACTATACCACAAAATTCATTTTTTTTGAAATTAGATTCTACGCGCACATTACGCGGCCGCTTTTTGTCGTCCTTTGCCGGCAGGCGCGCCTTCTTAAAATCCTTGTGGATAGCTTCTATATTTTTAAGCGCGAGGCCATATACCTCTTTTTTCTTCGACGCGGACAAGGGCTTGCCGCCGTGAGGCAATATCACATTAGAGATGATCTTTATAGTATGGTTCACGTGGTCAAACACCAAAATCGTATCCGTAAGGATAAAAACGGAATCGGGCGCGCCCAGGTCGTCCGGGTTCTTATCGGGCAATTTTTCAAAGAACCTTACCATGTCAAAGCCGATATAGCCTACCAGGCCTCCGTAGAACCGCGGCAGGCCTTTAATATCCGCGGCCCGGAAGTCCTTCATCAGCGCCTTTATCTCCTCCAGAGGGTCGGAGGAAGTCTCGAAGCTATGCGCCCATTTTCTCCTGGCGCCGAAATTCCCCGCTTCATCCGCCGAGAGGCCGCGGTGCACTATTTCCATGCGCGCGCCAATGCTCCTTATCACCAGGCGCGGGCTGGTCCCCAGGAAAGAATAACGGGCGATATTTTCCTGCCCTTCTACCGACTCCAGCAAAAACGCGTATTCATCCTTCTTTAATTTCAGGAAGGCCGACACGGGGGTATCCAGGTCGGCGCTGATCTCCTTGTAGACGGGGATAACATTCGCCTTCCCGGACAGTTTCAAAAATTCTTTTAATGACGGTGTATACATCGCGCGTACCGGACCTCTCATCGGCCGTATTACATTTTCCTGTAGAAGCAGGACCTGTTACCCGTATGACAGGCAACCCCTGTCTGCCTTACCTTAAAAAGCAGCGCGTCCATGTCGCAATCATAGGCGATTGATTTTACGAACTGGAAATTGCCTGACGTAGCGCCCTTGACCCAGTATTCTTTCCTGGAGCGCGACCAGAAACAGGTCTTGCCCAGCTTCAGGGTCCTGCGTATCGACTCTCTGTTCATATACGCCAGCATCAGCACTTCGCCGTTCTTATAATCCTGTATGATCGCCGGTATAAGCCCCTTTGCGTCGAATTTCAGTTCCTTAAGATTAAACCCTGGCTTTTTCTTCATATCCTTACCGCGACTCCTTTGTCTTTTAGGTATTCTTTTACCTGGATCACCGTGAAATCCTGGTAATGAAAAAGCGAAGCGGCCAGACACGCGTCCGCCCCGGCCCCGGTAAGCGCTTCGTAAAAATGCTCCAGGGTACCGGCGCCGCCTGAAGCGATCACGGGGATGCGCACCGCTTCGACGATACGCCGGGTAAGCTCAAGGTCAAAACCGTCCTTTGTGCCGTCGTAATCCATGCTGGTCAAAAGGATTTCCCCTGCCCCGCGCCTTGCGGCTTCCTCCGCCCACTCCAACGCATCCAGCCCGGCCGGCGTCCTGCCGCCGTTGATATAGACCTGCCAGCTGTCGTCCTGCTTTTTCGCGTCGATCGCGACCACGATGCACTGGCTGCCGAACTTCGCGGCAGCCCCCTCGATAAGGTCGGGGCACTTGACCGCGGAAGTATTCATGGAAACCTTGTCCGCGCCCGCGTTAAGGAGGTCCCTTATATCCGGGATATCGCTGATGCCTCCGCCTACGGTAAACGGCATGAATATATTCCTGGCGATCTCTTCAACCAGCCTTACGAGAGTCTTTCTTTTTTCGAAACTGGCGGTGATATCAAGGAACACAAGCTCATCCGCCTGCTGGGCGTCATAGATCTTAGCGACTTCCACCGGGTCGCCCGCGTCCCTTAACCCCAGGAATTTAACGCCTTTTACCACCCGGTTATCCTTGATATCCAGGCAGGGTATGATCCGTTTAGTCAACATATACGCTATTTCATTCTCGCGGCCAGATATTTACCGAGCAGTTCCCATGTTTTCTTTCCAACCTTGCCGTCGGCGGATAAGCCGTTGGCCTTCTGGAACGCCTTGATCGCCTCAACCGTCTGTTTTCCCTTACGGCCGTCGATAGGCCCCGGGTTGTAACCTGCGTTCTGCAGCGCAAGCTGTATGTTCTTCATGGTGCGGCGGGCCGTCGTATTCGACATACCGGCAGCCTCCCCCATACCCGCTCCCCTTGCCTTGCTTAACGCGTCCCGAAGCGCGGCGATCTCCTGGTCCTTTTCCTGCACCTGCGTTTCCAAAGCCTGAACCTGGTCTTTCAAACCCTGATTCATGTCTTTCTTGTGCGCCGTCGCGCAGCCGTTCAAAGCAATAAAAATAACGCATAGAAAAAGCAGTAAACCGGTCCTCTTTGTCATCCTTTGCCTCCTTTCGTTCGTTACGCCATGGATATCTCCTGGAGATACCCGTTCTTTCTAAGACAGCTTTAACGCTTCCTTCAGCGTGAATTTGCCCTCGTACAGGGCCTTGCCCACGATAACGCCTTTCAACCCTTTCTTTGCCAGTGATTTCAGCCTCGAGATATCGGCCAAAGAAGAAATACCGCCTGAAGCGATAACGCCCATACCGGTCTTGAGCAATAATTTCTCTATGGCTTCCAAATTAGGCCCTTTCAGCGTCCCGTCTTTTAACACATCGGTGTAGATCAATTGCGTAAAGCCGATCTCTTTCAAGCTGCGGGCGAAATCCAGCACCTGGAGGTTCTCGAAACTTTCCTGCCAGCCCTTGGTCTGAATATGGTCGCTTCTGGCATCTATGCTGACGATGATCTTGTTTTTGAATTTCTTGAAGGCGTCCGCAAGGAAATTTCCGTCTTCAACCGCTTTTGTGCCCAGCACCACGCGAGAGACTCCCGCCTCAAGCAGCTCCTTGATAGTTTCCATGTGCCGTACCCCGCCCCCGAATTCAACCGGCACCTTGACGCGGCGCAGGATCGCTTTGACCTGATCAAGGTTCCTGGGCCTGCCCAGTGAAGCTCCGTCAAGGTCGACCACGTGGATAAGCCTGGCGCCCTGCGCTTCCCACCTTTCGGCCGCAATAAGGGGGTCATTGGAATAGACTTTTACCCCTTTGTCAAATTTACCCTGCCGCAGCCTCACTACGGAACCGTCTTTTATATCTATCGCGGGGATCACTAACATCGCATCTCGACGAAATTCTTAAGCATGGCGAGGCCTGTTGCCTGGCTTTTCTCCGGATGGAACTGCAAACCGAATACGCTGTCTTTAGAAACTACAGAGGCAAAGCCCTTGCCGTAATCCGTGGTCGCCGCGATGGTAGCGATATCCCGCGGTACAGGATAATACGAATGGCAGAAATAGACGTACGCGTCATCGGGAATGCCTTTTAACAACGGACACTCACTTTCGGCCTTCTGCAACTGGTTCCATCCCATGTGGGGCACTTTCAGCCCCGGGCTGTCTTTAAATCTCCTGACGTTCCCCTTCAATATCCCTAATCCTTTTGCTCCCGGAGATTCTTCGCTTGCCTCGAATAAAAGGTGCATCCCCAGGCATATGCCCAGGAAGGTCCTTTTCTGCCCAACATAGTCCTTGATCGCGGGGACCAGCCCCTGCTTCAGCAGTTCTTCCATGGCATCTCCGAAAGCCCCCACTCCCGGCAGGACCACCTTATCGGCAGCCTCGATATCTCCGGGGCTGTTGGTCACAATGGTCCGGCCTCCCAGAGACTCAAGGGCTTTTTTCACGCTGTGGATATTGCCCATGCCGTAATCGATGATCGCAATCATTCAGTCAATCACGCCTTTTGTAGAAGGAATGCCTTTCCTGCGGGGGTCTATCTGGGTAGCCTGGTCCAGCGCTATTCCTAACGCTTTAAAAACAGGCTCCAGGGTTGTGTGCAAGTCAGGATTTAAAGGGTCGATCTTAACGTTTAGATTCATGCCTAAATGTTTAGCAAAAGAGTCTAATAAATGTTCTAAATCTTTAAGTTCATAGCCATCTTGTTTCTTTGGAAAAACTCCCGAAACAAACTTTTCGATTGTAGTTTTACCGGCTATCAATTTAAAAAAACTTCTCCCGCTTATATCTACGGTAACATTTGCAACCACTTCTTCCATCGGCACCGAAGCAGCACCGAACCTTTTAATACCTTTCATATCGCCGAGCGCTTTCTTAAACGCCTGGCCTAACACAATGCCTATATCTTCATTCGTATGATGCATGTCCACCTTTTTAAAGTCGCCGGAAGCTTTGATATCAAGGTCAAATAATCCGTGAAAGGCAAATAATTCTAACATATGATTGATGAGCCCGATAGGAGTTTTTATCCCTGACGCCCCCTTACCGTCGATATTCAGAGTAACCGTGATATCCGTTTCAGTCGTCTTCCTTTTTACTGTCGCGCTCCTTTTTTTCATCTATTCGAACCTCGCTTTCACCGAATCAAGGTGCTGATTCAAACCTTCTATCCCCGCCACTTTTTCCAGGGGCTCCCGTATCTTTTCCAACGCCTTCTTGGAATAGCTGATGACGTGGTTACATTTTACAAAGTCATATACCGATAACCCGGAGAAAAACCGGGCAGTGCCGTTAGTGGGCAGCACGTGGCTGGGCCCCGCGACATAATCGCCTACCGCGGTAGGGCTATAAGGACCCAGAAAGATCGCGCCGGCGTTCTTTATGCCTTTTAGCAGCCTGCGGGGGTTATTGACCAGGATCTCAAGATGTTCAGGCGCGATATTATTGGATATCTCTATTGCCTGTTCCAGGTTCTTAGTAAGAATGATGGAGCCGTTTATGTCCAGCTTTGATTTTATTTCCTTTGCCAGGGCCTTGGAATTGGTGATGAGTATCGCCAGGCCTCCGGCGTGCTCCGCCTGCGCTTTCAGGTCCGCAATGATGAATTTCGGATCGCTGAAACGGTTGGCGATGATCACCAGCTCCGTAGGGCCCGCGATCATATCGATATCCACGTACCCGAAGACCTGCCTCTTTGCTTCGCTTACGTACATGTTGCCCGGGCCGACTATCTTATCCACCCGGGGGATGGTCTTTGTGCCGTAGGCGAGCGCCGCTATGCCCTGGGCGCCGCCCACACGGTAGATCTCATCCACCTTAAGCAGGTCAGCCACTACCAGGATATGAGGATTGATATGGCCCTGCCTGTCCGGAGGGCTGATCAAGACGATCTTTTTGACGCCCGCTATCTTCGCGGGAAGCACCGTCATATAGACGGTCGAGACCAGGGGAGCGGTTCCCGCGGGTATATACACGCCGACCGTCTCCAAGGGCCTGTATTCTTCGCCCAATACCAGGCCGTCGGCGTCCTTTAACCTCCAGGGTTTCCTGATGGTCTTGCGGTAGAACCTGTTTATGTTCTCGATGACGATCTTTAAGCTGGAGACGAAATTCTGCGTGATACCCTGATAGGCGCCGCTTATCTCCGCTTCAAGGACCCGTAACTGCCTGGGGGTCAATTTAACGCGGTCGAACTTCCTGGTATATTTTATTACCGCGTCGTCACCCGAGGTTCGCACATCCTGGAGTATCTCTCTTACCCGCTCCTCGACGCGCCTTGGCCTTACGAACGCGCGGTTATAGATTTTTTGAAGTTTTTTGCTGTTGGCCCTGATGATCTTCATCTTATTTTAGTTTAGTGATAATAATTTCTTTCAGTTTCTCAAGCGCTTTCGCGAGGTTCTCCGGCTTGCTGCCGCCTGCCTGCGCGAAATCCTTCCTGCCGCCGCCGCTTCCGCCGATCTCTCCCGCGACCTCTTTGATCAGCCGCGAGGCGTCGATGCCGGATGCATCATCAGAGAAATTGGTCGCCGCGACCAGGCAGGCCTTGCCGTCTTTGGCAGAGCCCAGGGCGATCACGTACTTTTCTTTCGCCGCTTCCCTGATCAAATCGACGGTTTTCCTTAAAAGGTCCATATCGAAATCATCCATGACCTCCGCGATGACCTTCACGCCGCCGGCGGGGCTTGCTTTTGACAGCAAGGAAGCGACTTCTGACTTTACGTCCTTCATCTTCTGCGAACTTAACTGTTTTTCCAGCGACTTTATCTGCTCCATTTTCTTTTGCAGCTCGCGGGCTGTATTCTCCGGGGGCGTTTTCAAGGCAGAGGCAATATCCGAAAGCAGGCTTTCCTGTTTCTTGACCTGCGCGTAGGCCTTCTTGCCCGTTACCGCTTCGATCCTGCGTATACCGCTGGCAATAGAGCCTTCCTGCGTGATCCTGAATAAGCCGATCTGCCCCGTAAAATCAAGATGAGTCCCGCCGCACAATTCTTTTGAAACGTCATCAATGGAAATAACCCTGACAGACTCTTCATATTTTTCCGCAAAAAACGCCAGCGCCCCCTCCTGTTTGGCTTCGGCCAACGACATCTCTTTCTTGCCAACAGGGTAATTGCTGAGGATATAGTCATTAACCACCGCTTCTATCCTATCAAGTTCATCCCGGTTTATGTCTTTAAAATGAGTAAAATCAAAGCGCAGCCGGTCGAATGCCACTAACGACCCCTGCTGTTGCACGTGCGCTCCCAGGACCCTGCGTAACGCCGCCTGCAAAAGGTGGGTCGCGGTATGGTTCCT